>PGZR01000207.1 GCA_002841405.1 Firmicutes bacterium HGW-Firmicutes-4
AGGACCGCAGGATTTTAAGTCCTGTGCGTCTGCCAGTTCCGCCACCCCGGCACTTTTTCGTCTGTCCCCTTGCTCAAGGGACAAGTGTTATTATACGCCTATCCAAACCTAATGTCAAGTATTTTTAGAAATAAAGTTTTTATTTATTTTTCCATGACAAAACGGCGGTATGCCGCGCCTTCAAGGTTATCATAATCACAAACCGTAAAAATAGTTTCACCGGTAATTTTAAAAATATTCAGAAGCAAAAAAGCCCCGGCCAGAATAATATCGGCCCGTTTTGCTTCCAGACCTACCATATTTTGCCGTTCTTTGATGGTTTTACTGGCCAAACTATCAATCATGCGTTCCAGCTCATCTTTGGTAATGGTGCTCTCATGAACCATCTCACTGCAGTAGGTCTTCAGTCCCTGTTTGATCGTTGAAAGACTGGTGGCGGTTCCGCCAATGCCAATGAGTTTATATGGCTTGGTTGGCAAAAAGCCGTTAGTTCTTTTTTCAAACTCGGCATAAATTTTTTCATTCATCCGTTCCAGTTCCTGAAAAGTCGGCGGATCTGAAAAAAGATATTCTTCAGTGCAACGAACACAGCCCAGATTGATGCTCATCATTCTTTTTATTTCGTTGTCTTCGCCATAGATCAATTCGGTACTGCCGCCGCCGATGTCAAAGATCAGGATTTTTTCGTCAAAGCACTGAGATACCCCCACAAAACCAAGCTCTGCTTCCGCTTCTCCGGAGATAACCTCAATTTCAAAGCCCAGCTTTTCATTGACAGCATCAAGATAGGCCCCCGTATTATCGGCATCCCGCATGGCACTGGTACCAAATAAATAAAATTCTTCCACCTCATAATCAGCGGCGATATTTTTATATTCTTCCAGAGCTTCCATATTTCGTTTTTCCGCATCCGGATGAAGTCGCCCAGTTTGATTAACGCCCTGGCCCATCCTTGTATAGCGAACGGATTTATTAACTCGAACCAGTTTTCCCTGATCATTTCGGAAGATCAGCATCCGGGTGGAATTGGTGCCAATATCAATCACGGCCAGATGTCGTTTTTTTTCTTTTATCACCATTTGTCCATGTTCATTGCAATCTAAACTATTATCATCTTTATTGTTCAACCGTTTGCCCATCGCTTTCTGCAGCATTCTCCTGGGTTTCCACAATGACTATGGTTTCATCTGGATAATATAAACCAAGATATTTACGCGCGAAATTTTCCACATAATTCTTGCTGCCCATTTGTTTAACCTGTTCATCTAATTGATTGCTTCTGATCTTTTCATTTTCAATTTCTTGTGCAATCAGGATCTTCTGTTGATCCAGTTCGTAGATTTTTATCGCATTGGCCAGATAGATGTAGGCGGTAAAAAGGACCGTCACAACGATTGCCAAGGCAATGATCATTCGACGCCTGATCAGACTTTTCGTTTTTTCATTCATTTTCTTTTCTTCATTTCCGGTGGAGCAGTTTTATAATTCCCGATACATGTCTCCTGCTTTATCTTTAGGAGCATGTTCCAGACATTCAAGAACCTCCACCTTTTGTTCACCGTCACCATAACGGATGGTTATAATATCTCCGGGTTTGACCTGGTCTCCTGGTTTAGCAACATTGTCATTAATGGAAACACGACCCCCATCACAGGCGTCTTTCCCCACGGTTCGACGTTTGATAATTCTGGCATTTTTTAAAAATTTATCTATTCTCATGGTTTCCTCATTATTCTAAAGCAAAAAGCTTAAGCTAAAACCGTAACAACCGCATTAGTTCGGTTGTTAATTTCTTTAAATAAAACAAAAAGCCAGAGCATCGCCCCGGCTTCTGTAACTTTGCTTACTTATTTACTTCATCCTTAAAGCCTTTGCCCGCTTTAAAGCCTGGGGCTTTAGAGGCTGCTATTTCGATGGGCTCTTTTGTTCGTGGGTTAAGACCTGTACGTGCTGCACGTTCTCTAACCTCAAAGGTTCCAAAACCTACCAACGACACCTTGTCTCCATTTTTCAAGGTATCTACCACAGTGTCTAAAAAAGCACCTAATGCTTTTTCTGAATCTTTTTTTGATAAACCCGACTTTTCTGCC
>PGZR01000067.1 GCA_002841405.1 Firmicutes bacterium HGW-Firmicutes-4
GGGTGAAAATGATGTAATTGCCGTTGAAAAAATTGCTAAATCTGGGGATGAAAAATATATCGAAGTCATTGATGCTATGTGTTATCAGATTGCAAAAGAGATTGGCTCTTGTGCCACTGTAATCAATGGAAAAGTCGATGCGATCATATTCACTGGCGGCATAGCGAATTCCAGTTATATTGTCAATAAAATAAAAGAACGCGTTGAATTTATCGCACCTGTTGTTGTGTATCCAGGAGAATATGAGATGCAATCTCTGGCGTTGAATACCCTTGCAGCCCTGAAAGGTGAGATAGAAATTAAAGAATTAAGATAGGAGCCGATTATGTTTCGTAGTTTTAAAAAAATGGAAGAAGTTGTATTGGGACGAGGTCTGAAAAAGAATTAGCTGTGGTAATATACAATATCCAAGGATTTTAACGGAAGTAATGATTCCAGTAGTAGACGATAAGTTAAATAAATCAGATTATAAATGGTTTCAAATTTTAATATTGCTAACAGCAATAAAAATTAAAATAAAAATAATGAGAACGCGATAGGAGAAAACATGAAAATAGCAGTTTTGGGAGCAGGGGCAATGGGTTGTCTTTACGGAGCAGCATTAGCTGAAAAAGGTAATGATGTACTATTCATTGATGTATCAGAAAAAACGATTGAAACAATCAATGAAAATGGTGTAACACTTGAAACAGATGAAGGAAAAAGAACCGTACAGGCGCGAGCATGTAAGGCCCATGAGACAAAAGAAGATTTTGACTTAATTATTCTGTTTACCAAAACAATTCATTCGAGAGTAGCTCTGGAGTCAATTAGACATCTTTTAAATAAAACTGTGACGGTATTAACTATTCAAAATGGCTTGGGCAATAAAGAATTGGTCGAAGAGTTTGTTGAGGAAAAACAAATAATTCTTGGAATGACAGGGTTCCCAGCAGATTTACACGGTTCAGCCAATGTATCTTCTCATGGGAAAAGCTATACCGGAATAATTGATGCATGTGGTGCAGTATCCGATAATGCTGTATTAGTTGCAGATGAAATTACGAAAGCAGGTCTGAATTGTAAAGTGACAAATGAGGTTTTTGAATATATATGGGAAAAAGTTTGTTTTAATGCAGCCGTAAATGCCTTATGTGCGGCAACAGAATTGACGGTAGGCCAAGTGGGTGAATTTGGTGGAAGAGAATTAGCTTATAAGATAGCTCAGGAAGGAATCAAAGCAGCAAATCTAAAGGGAGTGGATGCTAAATTTGAAAAAGTAAAAGAAATGCTAAATCACGCTTTTACTGCGCATTATGATCATAAACCTTCAATGTTGCAGGATGTATTGTGTAAGCGACAAACAGAAATTGATTCAATAAATGGTCAGATTGTTAAGATTGCAAAAGAATTAGGAAGCCCTGCTCCAATTAATGAAACGGTTAATGCTTTAGTTTTAATGAAACAAAATAGTTATAAAAAACACGATTAAATCAAGGTTAAATTATGAAATTCCTGCAAGTTTATATAGTACAAAGAAAATATCATTCTGGAATATGGAGGGTTATACAAATTTATATTTAAACTGATAGACTTGCATGGGATTCATATTTTATAAATAAATCTATATTTAGAGGAGAAACAAAAATGGAAGAAAACAAAATGTGGGCAAGTGCCGCGCCTTTGGCTAACCTAGCGACCGGGGTAATGATTTTTAGCTTATGGAGTCTGTTGTTTGGTGTAGCATCACCTGTTGCCGTTATTGGTGCACTACCATGGATTGGCGTGGCTTTTCCGATTATGTTGATTGCAATCGTTATCTGTTTTAAAAATGGCGATATTGTTGGGGGAACCGTTAATGCTGTTTTAACCGGGATGACACTTTGTCAGAACGGCTTTAAAGGAATAATTGTATTGATGTTCACAACAGCAGGAGTGCCGATGCCCGAAGCTTTGGGAGCAGGCATGGCGATGATAGATGCTGGTGCATACATTGCGGCATTTCTAGTGTTACTGTGTGTTCTTGCTATTTTAATCAAGGCTGGTGACAAAGTATTTGCATTTTTTATAGCAGTTGTAGCAACAGGATTTTTCAGTTTAGCAGTTACAAATTTAGGATTTGCTAATTTAGGCCTTGTGGCAGCTGTTTGTCTAACAACATTTGGATGTTGGTTAATTTATTCAGGTTGCGCCATGCTAATGGAGAACGTATTTGGAAAAAAGATTCTACCGTATTAAATAAGGAGAGATTTGTAATGAATAAATATCCAAAAGTAAGAGTAGCTGCCGTACAGGCAGGTCCAGTTTATATGGATTTAGATGCATCTGTAGAAAAAGCATGCGTTTTAATAAAAGACGCAGCTAAAAAAGGTGCACAGTTAGTAGGATTTCCAGAAGCATTTCTTCCTGGTTACCCCTGGTGGATATGGCTTGATAATCCTTTAGCTGGAATGGGCTTAACCGAAAAATTATTTAGGAATGCAATTACTGTTCCAGGGCCTGCAATTCAAAAAATAAGTGCTTGTGCAAAGGAAAATAACATCTACGTTTGTATTTCAGGTACCGAAATTGAAGGCTCGACGCTTTATTTGACACAATTCTGGTTTGATAATAATGGTAATCTTATGGGGAAACATCGGAAAATGAAACCATCAAATGCAGAGCGAACGATTTGGGGTGACGGCGATGGCAGTACAATGGAAGTATTTGATACCCCCATCGGTAAACTAGGGGGGCTGATGTGTTTTGAACATTTGATCCCAGCGAATTTAATGACATTAGGTGCACAGGGGGAACAAATTCATGTTGCATCATGGCCACCACTCCCAGAAAAACCTGAAAATATTATGTCCCTAATGCCAAATGAAACAGCAACCAGACATTATTGCTTGGCTAACGCAGCATTCTCGCTTTTTTGTACACAAGTTTTCAATCAGGATGCAGTGGATATGTGTTGTGAAGGTCATCCCGAGTATCTTAAAAAACTACCAACAGCTCTGAATAATGGACTTGGTGGGGGTAATTCAAAGATTTTTGATACAACGGGTGAGGTCATTAGCGATACAATACCAGAGACAGAAGAGGGAGTCGTTGTGGCAGATTTGGATTTGAGTCAAAGTATCGGACAAAAAATGTTAATTGATACAGTTGGACACTATACAAAACCAGGTTGTTTACATATGGTTTTCAATCGAAATGCAGAAAAATCAGTGCATATTGAAGGCGAACAAGTTGATAATTCAATTTCATTCGGAAAACTTCAGGAAGATTAAAGAGGGTTATGAATATGAAACAATTAACAAAATATCGTGTTGCGGCGGTTCAGGCAGGTTCCGTTTTTTTAGACCTAAAGGCCAGTGTTGAAAAAGCATGTCGACTTATCAAAGAAGCTGCAGAAAATGATGCAAAACTGATTGGTTTTCCAGAAGCATTTCTACCAGGCTATCCATGGTGGATATGGCAAAATGATCCGTTATCAGGAATTCCTTTTTATACTAAATTGTATGAAAACGCTATCGTTGTTGGAGATGAAGCTTTTAAGACCTTGAGTAGATGTGCAAAAGATAATAATATTACTGTTTGT
Source organism: Firmicutes bacterium HGW-Firmicutes-4 (assembly GCA_002841405.1). Taxonomy (GTDB): domain Bacteria; phylum Bacillota; class Clostridia; order Eubacteriales; family Eubacteriaceae; genus Acetobacterium. The sequence continues at coordinate 3,563 of PGZR01000067.1, forward strand.
ATTTCAGGTACTGAACGAGAAGGCAGTTCGTTGTATCTGACACAATTTTGGTTTGATCAAATGGGAAATTATATGGGAAAACACAGAAAAATAAAACCAACATGTCCTGAAAGAACAGTATGGGGCGATGGTGATGGAAGTATGATGGATGTTTATGATACATCAATTGGTAAAGTTGCGGGATTGATGTGCTCTGAGCATACCGTTCCTATAAATTCTGCAATTCTCGGAGCGCAAGGGCAGCAGGTGCATGTAGCAGCTTGGCCACCATTACCAAAAGAATTAAAGGGTCCACTCGGGTTAGCGGCAAACCTTGCGTCTACAAAATACTTAGGCATCAGTAATCAGGCATTTGTTTTGTTTTGTACGCAGGTAATGGATCAAGATACAATTGATATACTCTGTAAAGGTGATGAGACACTTGTTAACAAGCTACCTACATCAGCAGCTGGTACTGGAGGAACTGGGGGGGGTGCTTCATACATACTTAATCCAATCGGACAGATCATCAGTGAAATAATTCCCCCATTAGAAGAAGGAATTGTCTATGGCGATATCGATTTAAATGATGCAATTCCTGGAAAAATGCTCATTGACCCTGCTGGACATTATGCAAGACCTGGATGTATGCGTTTTGTCTTAAAAAGAACACCGGAAAAAGCAGTTGAGTTTATAGGTGCAAAGCAAAAAACATATATGTCTTATGACGAAATTCAAGGTTAATTAATATTAGTTTGTGTTCTCAATATATCTAAGATAAAATAAGCTATAATATTGAAGAATAGCAGAGTAGTTCTTTTATTTAGAATTAACTTCGGCTATTCTTCAAAATTGATTTAGCTATTGGTATGGTAATTCCGAAATGGAAAATGAAAAAATCGACTTGGATGAATAAGGTAAAGAAGATGAAAAAACATTTTTAAAAGTTAGTGTTCCCCACTTATTTTAATGGTTTATGCATTTCGTTAATACCGAAAAATATTGGTAGACAGGAGAAATACGTTGAATACAAAAGATTTGCTTTGTTTTTTAGAGGTGTGTCAGGAGGGAAGTATTTCAAAAGCTGCCCAAAAATTATATATGACACCACAGGGATTGAGTAAGATCATTAAGAATCTTGAAGACGAGATTGGGGTTACCTTGTTCATTCGAACTTCTTCAGGCGCGAATCTAACCTTTTATGGAAAAGAGTTTGAGAAATCAGCCAACGAATTAATTGAACGATTAGAAAGTATCAAAAATATCTTTTCAAGAGAATTGGATAATCGACATGGAATATTGAAAATAGGTTGTGCATTAGGAATAATTAGTGCCCTTTCTCTGGATTATTTTTTTAGATTTAATGAAAATTATCCAAATATCAATGTGCAGATATCCGAATATACAGATTTGGATGTTGAGGAATCTGTTTTAAATGCCGATGTTGATATTGGTCTAGCCGTGGAACCAGTAGATAGAACAAAATTTCATGTGATCCCTTTTAGTTATGGAGAACATTGTGTAGTGATTCATAAATCGCATCCCTTAGCTGTTAAAAAGAGCATTTCATTGTTAGACCTGAAAGACGAAAAAATAATACTCGAATCAAAGAAATTCAAAGTCTATTTGAAATTCATCAATTACTGTAAAGTTATGGGATTTGAGCCTAGCATATATTTTGAAACGACAGAAATCAGCCTTGCTCATAAACTCGCACATTTGAATAAGGGAATTGCAATATCCGTAGTTTCAGCAACTGAAGATATTATCTACGATGATGTGGTTGTTTTGCCGTTTGAAGAAAAGTTTCTTTGGGAATGGTGTGTTATTTCAAAAATTAATGAAAGTCTTACTCCCATAAGCCGTGAATTTTTAAAATATTTAGGTTTAAGAACTTAAAATGAGTTATTTAGTTTTAAATAAGCATTGATCCAGACGTGAATATGAAGGCCTACCTAATTAATTTTATTATAAATTAATTAGGTAGGCCTTTTAGCTTTTTTAAATTTTTTGTAGCCTTTGTATTTATTGGATCACCTTTCTTACGTAGTCATAAAAATAGTTCTGCAAAATTTTTAAAATGGTTTTGAATAATGGAATTCAAATGTTTTTATAAATTCTTTTAATGTTGAAGAAAGATATCCTTCACTTCGCCAGATTAAACTAGGAATTGTTGTCCAGGGGCTGTTTTTAATCGGAATTATATGAGCAAATTTGTTTAATATGTGAGTGGTCATTGACTTTGGGATAATAGTTGCACCAAAATTTCCTAGAATCAGATTTAAAAGCAAACCCGAGTCGTGGCATACACAAGAAATATTTAGTCTTAATTCTTTTTTTTTGAATTCATTTAGAATTTCACGATATAAACTGTTTGAATCTGGTGTGTTGAGAAGAAGAAGTGGGATTTGTGAAATTTCTTCGATCGTAATGAATTCTCTAGTGAATTCAAAATCGCGTGAAGCAACAAAGACACATGGATCTGGTTGAAGCTCCTTGATATGAAATCCTTCCAGATTGAAAGGGCGTGCTGAAACAGCTATATCAATTGTATGATTTTTTAGTAAATTCACTAGATGCGATATATTACCTTCATGGATTTCTGGCACAATAAATTCGTATTGTTCACAGAAATTTTTTAAAACAGGAAGCATAATATCAGAGCTATAAATAGTTGTACCAATTGAAAGTTTTTTAGTCATTATTTTGTCATATTCCTGTACTTCCGCAATAGCTTCATCCAAAGTATAAAGTATTCTTCTGGCATTTTTTAAGAAAACTCTGCCTTGAGGAGTAAGTAAAATGTTTTTTTTATTTGTCCGATCAAAAAGAGTGACTCCAAGTTCATTTTCCATTAACTGCAGCTGTCTGGTAAGTGGTGGTTGGGCCATAAACAATCGCTCAGCAGCTTTTGTAATATTGCCTTCCTCTACTATCGCAATGAAATATTTTAATTGACGAATATCCATATGAGTGCTATACCTCTCTATTATACTATTAAAGTATTATAAACATACTTTATAGATATTTTCAATAATTTTTTACCGCATATATAATAAGATTATAAATTAAAGTAACGAGGTGAACGGTTGAAAGTTATTATCGCAATTACGGGAGCGACAGGAGCAATTTTTGGAATTCGTATCCTGGAAATATTAAAAAATATTAAGGAAGTGGAAACCCATCTGATCATTTCCAGTTGGGGAAGAAAAACAATTGAAGCAGAGACAGATTATAGCTTCCAAGAAATAGTAAATCTGGCAGACTTTTACTATGAAACAGCAGATTTAGGGGCGCGAATCTCAAGTGGTTCATTTCGCGTAGATGCAATGATTATTGCACCATGCAGCATGAAAACACTGGCGTCAATACGATTGGGTCTTGCAGATAATCTAGTGACACGTGCTGCTGATGTAATATTAAAGGAGCGAAAAACGCTAATTCTCTTAACAAGAGAGACACCTTTGAACAGTATTCATTTAGAAAATATGCTTGCATTATCTCAAATGGGAACTGTTATTCTGCCTCCAATGCCAGCTTTCTACAATCATCCTAAAGCGATTGGTGACATAATAAATCACATTGCATATAGAACAATCGATCAGCTCGGGATCATTCTTCCTGATTTAGAACGTTGGAATGGGTTGGAAGAAAGAGAAAATTAAATATACCATTAAGATATAACAGCGCTTTGAAACAGAAATCATTCTGTTTTAAATAAATAACTTATTATAAAAACGAGAGGTAATAAAATGGCTTACAGAGATTTGAGAGAATTCCTAGAATTATTGGAAACAGAAAAGCAATTAGTTAGAATAAAAGATGAGGTTATGCCTGAACCAGATCTTAGTGCAATTGGGCGTTCAGCTCCCAATATGGATAGTGCACCTGCAGTTTTTGTAGAAAATATTAAAGGATATCAAAATCCAGTTGTGCTAAATGTTCATGGATCTTGGCAAAATCATGCATTAATGTTGAATATGCCTAAAGATACTCCAGTTAAAGATCAATTCTTTAGATTAAAAGAGCTTTGGGATAAATATCCAATCAAGCCGGTTTTTGTTAATAAAAAAGATGCTCCTGTGAAAGAAGTAATAATAGAAAATGATATTAACCTTTTCGATGTGCTTCCATTATTTAGAATTAATGAATTTGATGCTGGATTCTATCTTTCAAAAGCACTTATCGTTAGTAGAGACCCTAACAGACCAGATAGCTATGATGAGCAAAACTGCGGAACATATCGTATTCAAGTAAAAGGAAAAGATACAGTTGCAATTCAACCATTACCATTCCATGATGCTGCGATACATCTTAGAAATGCTGAAGAAAAGAATGAAAGGCTTCCAATAGCAATCTGCCTGGGTAATGATCCAGTTCTAAGCTTCATGGCTAGTACACCGATCGCATATGTACAGTCAGAGTATGATTTTGCAGGTGCTTTAAAAGGAGCGCCAATTGAACTTACAAAAGCAGAAAACAGCAATCTTGATATTCCGGCTCGTTCAGAAATCATACTTGAAGGATATATTGAACCACGCGTAAGGGAAATTGAAGGTCCTTTCGGTGAATTCCCAGGTAGTTATTCAGGAGCACGGCTTCAACCAATTGTGAAAATAACAAAGATCACGCACCGTAAAAATCCTATATTTGAAAATCTGTATCTTGGAATGCCTTGGACTGAGATTGATTATTTAATGGCACTTAACACGAGTATTCCACTTTACGATCAAATTAAGAGAGATTTTCCAGAAGTTGAAGCAGTAAATGCTATGTATACGCATGGAATTGGTGCAATTGTATCGACGAAATCTCGCTTTGGAGGATATGGAAAAGCTGTTGCGATGAGACTTCTTTCAACACCGCATGGAATGTCTTACACAAAGATCGTTATTATTGTAGATGAATTTGTTGATCCATTCAATCTTGAACAAGTAATGTGGGCCCTTACAACCCGTGTAAGACCTGATAAAGATGTTTTTAGAGTTCCATATGCACCAGGTATGCCACTTGATCCCTCTTCGGAACCAGCAGGAATGCACACTAAATTAGTGATTGATGCAACAACACCCGTTGCACCTGACTTTGGTAGAGAATGTGAATTGCTTGGTACACCAATCGGAGTAGAAAAATGGTCAGAGATTTTACGAGATTTAAGAAAAGAAGGAGGGAACAAATAATGAAATGTCCTAGATGTGAGTCAAAATTCGTAAATGTTATGGTAAAATCACCAGTAGGTGATGTATGGGAAGTATATTTGTGTGACACCTGTAAATTTACATGGAGAAGTACAGAAGGCGAAAATATTACGGATCCAGAGCAATATGATAAACGATTCAAATTAAACCCAGAAGAATTTGAAAAATTAGGTCATATTCCACCAATTCCACCACTAACGAAAAATAAATAACATAAAAATACTGTGATAAAGGAATAAAATAGAATGAAAGTGATTTCTTTACATGTTGGTGAAGGAAGGTATCAAGTTAATCTTCATGCGTTATTTTGCGGAAAAGATAGTTCTGTATGTATTTTTGGAGGAGAAGTGCCACATATAGGTGCAGTTGCAGTTGCTGTCCCAAGGAAGAGTTTGACAGGCGATGGCAGCGACTCTGCAAGCGCTAGTGTAATTTGTATTGCAGGTCATAAAGAAGATGAAATGGTGCGACGTATTGCGTTGCGCCTTAGCTCCAAATGGGTGTGTAATGTTACCGTTTCCGCTGGAATCCACATTGATAATGTCGAGAAAGATGAACTAATAATACTAAACACGAATATTGAAAAACTTGTTGAAAATCTGATGTGCAAAGTGAGTGATTGTTGACAAATTAAAAAAAATCAAATGCAATTATGTTCTTTTGTAGCTACGCAATATTGAGGTGAATATTTAATGATAGAAAATATAATAGTGGTTGATAATTTTGACAAAGAAATAGGGTTTATTGAAAAGATGGAAGCTCACCGTAAGGGAATCCTTCATAGAGCTTTTTCAATACTTGTAGTTAATTCTAATAATCAATTATTGTTACAAAAAAGAAGTGTAAAAAAATATCATTCGCCTGGACTCTGGTCTAATACATGTTGTAGTCATCCCAAATATGGTGAAGATTTGCAACATGCAATTCACAGAAGACTTCAGGAAGAAATGGGTTTTATCTGTGAACTTAAAGAGTTGTTCAGCTTTGTCTATAAAGTTGAACTTGAAAATAATTTTTTTGAAAATGAATATGATCATGTTTTTATTGGTAGATACGATGGAGAAATAGCTGTAAATCAAGATGAGGTAGATGATTTTAAGTGGATTGAAATCAATGAGGTCAAGACTGATATCGTAGATAACCCCGGTTTGTATACCTATTGGTTTAAATATTTAATGAATAAAGTAGAAAATGATATTTTTTCTAAGTTAATATAGAATGAAAATCAGCTTTGATTATCTAGAAAATTCCCCAAAATAAATAGAATTTAAAATGCTTTTTCTAAGCAATCATAATTAAATCGACAAAAACGGGCTAACAAATGTTAGTCCGTTTTTATTGCATAAAAGTGAATTAAAAAAAGAGTTGTTCAAATCATATTGACAGATATGCGAGTATAATATTGATCTATAAATATGAGCTAATTTGAAAGGCTGTTTCCTTTACCTGAGAGATCAATGTGTTTTTTCGACTATTCATCCGTTCTGTAGGACCAGAGATGCTGATTGCTGCAACGGAATGACCATAGTGATCAATAAGAGGTGCTCCGAAACAGGTTAGTCCCGATTCACTTTCTTCATCATCACTGGAATAGCCTTTTTCTCGGATATTCACCAATTCTTCGAGTAGCTCCGTTTTATTTTTAATTGAAGTTGTGGTTTTACGCTCAAATCGAACATTTTTAAGATAATCTTCCTTAACTGTTTTATCCGAAAACGCCAATAAAGATTTACCAGTGGCTGTTAAGTGAGCAGTACGGATCATCCCGACCATCGAATCCATGCGAATAGTCGAATTGCCCAACACTTTATCTATAAAAATCACATCATTGGGCGAATTCCAGATAACCAGATGGGCGGTTTCACCGGTTTTCTTGGTCAGGTCTTCCAGAAATGGGTGAGCAAGACTCACAAGTTCCATACGACGCTGAACAAGATTTCCAATGGATGTGAATTTAAGGCTAAGGCGGTATTTGGAGTTTCTGTCTTTATATAAAAAATTGCGGTTCTCCAGGGTGAATAAGAGGCGAAACACTGTGCTTTTGCCAAGTTTCATGGCATTTGCTATTTCAGAAAGACTCATTTCTTTATTTTGACAAAGTAAGTCAATCAGTGCCAAAGCATTATCCACGGATTGGAGCAGATATTTTTCATTGTTATTTTTACTATTCATAAACCCTCTTTGTGTGATGTGAATTTGATCTGAAACTTAACATATGATAACAGAATAATAGTTGTAATGCAAATGTTCATTGTTATTCTCTTAATATTGTTATTAATCGAAACTGAAGAATTTATGCCCTTTCAATAATAAGTAGTATCCCCAACAACAGATAGTTGCTTTACAAAAATACTGATCTTGGTAAAATATAGTTAGTTTTCTTTATAATATAAGATATTTCGCATAGAGAAAACCGAAAGGAGAAATTATATGAAACGTTTGAAGTTTTATGGACTTGGAGGGCAGGGCGTTGTAACTGCTGGTAAAGTATTATCCGGCGCAGTTTCCATACACGAAAATAAGTACGCCATTACAGTTCCAGCGTATGGTCATGAAAGAAGAGGTGCACCAGTTTTCACTGACATAATTGTTGATGAAAAACCAATTCTCGTAAATTGTTTCGTTTATGAACCGGATGTCATTGTGGTGATGGATGATACAATTATTGAAAAAGGTGTTGATATATCAAAAGGCAAACATGAAGATTCAGTTCTAGTATTAAATACATGCAGTCAAGGAACCGCAACTGAGTATAAAAATACTTATGATTTTAAGACAGTTTATCATGTAAACGCAACGCAAGTTGCGATGGATCACATCGGAAGAGGGATACCAAACAGTTCTATACTGGGAGCTCTGTCCAAAACAGGAGTAGTGTCCATCGAGTCAGTTGAAAATGCGTTAATTGAATTTTTTGGAAAAAAGGCGGGTGAAAAAAATGCTCAATCAGCAAGAGACAGTTATGAACAAACAAAAGCGATTTAAAATTCAGGGACCATGTGCGTATGAATTTGACTCTGGTAATACCGGGAGCTGGCGAATCGAAAGGCCTCAGGTAGATTTTGAAACTTGTGTCAAATGTGGAACCTGCGCAACCTATTGTCCGGCAAATGTTATAACCATTGAGAAAGACAAAGAAATTTGTGTGGATATTATGTGGGATTATTGTAAAGGATGCGGAATCTGCGCTAACGAGTGTCCAAAGCAGTGTATAACAATGGTAGAAGAAAGGTGTGGTAAATAATGGCTCATTATAAAATGCTAGACGGGAACTGTGCAGCAGTAGAAGCCATTAAAATGGCAAAAGTGAAAGTTGTTTCAGCTTATCCCATTACTCCACAGAGTACAATTGCTGAAAAGCTCTCGGAAATTTGCGAAAATGGAGAACTGGAAGCAAAGTACATACGGGTAGAATCCGAACATTCTGCCATGAGTTGTGCAATTGGTGCTCAATTAACTGGAGTCCGAACAGCCACAGCAACTGCTTCGGTGGGACTTGCTTTGATGCATGAAGTTGTAAATGTTGCATCTGGATGTCGTGTTCCTATTGTTATGCCGGTTGTCAACCGTTCGTTGGCGTCTCCTTGGAGTTTATGGTGTGATCATCAAGATTCTATGGCAGAACGTGATAGTGGCTGGTTACAGCTATACTGTGAAAACGTACAGGATGTTTATGACACGATGATCATGGCGTATCGGATTGCAGAAGATCCACGAGTATTGACTCCAGCGATGGTTTGTCTGGACGGTTTTTTTCTGTCTCATTCGATGCAGAAAGTTATGCTGCCAGAACAGAAAGAAGTTGATGATTTTATTGGAACTTATAAAGTAAAAAACCTTCATCTTGATCCTTCAGATCCCATTGTTATTGATAATCTTACTGGATCCAATGAGTGTACAGAAATGAAATACCAACAGGCAATCGGTTTTAAAAATGCTGAAGATGTTATGGAAGAAGTTTTTAATGAATTCAGTCAGAAATTTGGGCGAACAAAAGCTATGATTGAAGGCTATAACCTGGAAGAAGCAGAAGCTTTGATTGTTTGTATTGGTTCCATGGCAGGAACAGCCAAATATGTCAGTGATATATTAAGAGATCAAGGGAAAAAAGTCGGTGTTCTTAAAATCGTATCATTTAGACCATTTCCGTACAAAAAATTAAGAGAAATTATCGGTAATACAAAGAAACTTGCTGTTATTGACCGAACCACCGGTTTTGGGGGACAGGGTGCACCATTATGGCTGGAAGTCAAATCTGCATTGAAAAGTGATGTGCTTGTAAAAAACTATATCGCAGGGCTTGCTGGAAGAGATGTTAACATCGAAACAATTAAAAACGTCTACACAGATATTTTAGAAGGCAATGACAGTGATGATCCCATCTGGATTGATTGTGGCGAGAACGTAATGAACATCAGGGAGGTACTGTTAAATGATTGATATTAAAAAAGAATCGAGAGGCTATATCGCCCATGGTGTTAGTGCATGTGCTGGATGTGGGATGGAGCTAATCCTAAGAACGGTTTTAAATGCTTTGGGACAGGACACAACACTGGTTATTCCTCCAGGTTGTTCGGCTTTATTTTGCGGATTTGGAAAAGAAACGGGACTGAAAGTATCGACATTCCAGGGGAATCTGGAAAATTCAGCAGCCTATGCAGCCGGAATTCGTGCAGGTTACGAAGTGCAAGGAAACAATCATTCAACCGTTGTAGCCTTTGCAGGTGATGGTGGAACTTTGGACATCGGCTTACAGTCTTTATCAGGGATGATGGAGCGCGGTGATGACGTGCTATATATCTGTTACGATAATGAAGCCTACATGAATACAGGGATTCAAGGCAGCTCAGCGACACCTCTGGGCGCATGGACCACTACGACACCGACCGGAAAACCGGTTTATAAAAAAGACTTATTAGGGATTGCCATGGCTCATGGGATTCCATACTGTGCCTCTGCCAGTGTTGCAAATATTAAAGATATGACAAAAAAAGTGGAAAAAGCAAAAAGTATTCAAGGCCCCAAATTATTACACATCCATTGTCCATGCCCAACTGGTTGGGGATCCGCACCATCAAAATCCATTGAAGTCTCTAAAAAAGCTGTTCAGACTGGTGCATGGGTATTGTACGAATGTGAAGATGGAAATATTAAACTGAATAATCCGCCTAAGGAATTGAAAGCGGTTCAGGAATACACAAAATTGCAGAAACGCTTTAGCGGGATCAATGAAGAACAACTGGTTGCACTGCAGATGGGAATAACAAAAAACTTCGAACGTCTAATGCGGATGCAGGCAGAGTAGTTTTCAGTTTGAAAAGAATGTCTAGAATATAATTTGAGCGTCATATCTCAAATTTGTCAATCTTTAAGTAGAATATACATTTATCTATAAGCATTCCAATTTTTAATAATGATGGTACAAAAGAAATGCTAATACCTGAGATAACGACGTAGAACCGGAAAGATCGGCTTGGAAATAGCAGTAAAAGGATAAGCGATTTTGCACGTCAATGGAATTTTAATGTTATCCATAAATTAAATAAATAATTCGAAGACATTATTAGAATGGAAGTATGTCGAATAAATATTTTAAAATGAACAATTAATCAGCAAAGGATAATTAATGCGTTGCCAAAAGCACATGTTAACGCATTGAAAATAGGGAAGAATGAAAGAACATAAAATTGTCGCAATTAATCTAGGATCAACATCAACAAAAGTTGCTTACTACCAGGACGAAAATTGTATGTTGAAAAATAATCTTACTCATTCTGCTGAAGACCTGAATCAATTTTCAACGATTTGGGAACAGTTAGAATATCGAAAAGAAACCATTTCGGAATTACTGAAAGAACATGACATTCAAATAGAAGATTTGGATGCAGTAGTTACTCGAGGAGGGCATACCGAACCCATCGTTGGAGGAACATACCAAATTAATGAAAAAATGTTAAATCAGTCTGCCAGTGAAAAATTTGGAAATCACGCAACAGATCTTGGTTTAAAAATAGCTTATGACTTCTCCAAGTTGGGTCCAAAAGCTTTTACAGTGGATCCACCGGTAACAGATGAATTTGAACCATTGGCAAGATTAAGCGGACTACCTCAGATCAGTCGACGTAGTAGTTTTCATGTACTGAATCAACGGGCAGTTGGGAAGCAATATGCAGAGGATTTAAAAATCGATTATAACACATTAAATCTTGTTGGTATACATATGGGCGGAGGGATCA
>PGZR01000208.1 GCA_002841405.1 Firmicutes bacterium HGW-Firmicutes-4
TGCCCGGGTCGAAGATCTTAAAAAAGCTCCCAGTGCCCAATTGAATCTGGTCCAATGTGCAGGCTCGATGACTTATTTAGCTAAACAGATGGAAGAAACTTTTGATATCCCATTTATCAAAGTCAGCTTTTTCGGCGTCACCGACACCTCGGATTCACTGATGCGGATTGCCTATGCCGTCGGTGATAAAGATGTCATAAAGCGTGCTAAAGCCTTTATTGAAGAAGAAAAAAATAGAGTCATCCCTCTTTTAAATAAATACAAAAAAAATCTTGAAGGAAAAAAAGCCGCCATCTATGTGGGCGGCGGCTTTAAAGCAATCTCCCTGATCCGACAGTTTCACGAATTTGGCATGAACACCGTGATGGTGGGCACCCAAACCGGAAGCAAGGATGATTATGAAGTCATCCAGCATCTGGTGGACGAGGACGCTGTCATTTTAGACGATGCCAATCCGGCGGAACTGGAAGCCTTTATGAAGGAAATGGGAGCCGATATATTAGTCGGCGGCGTCAAGGAACGGCCACTGGCCTATAAACTGGGGGTCGCCTTCTGTGATCACAACCATGAACGCAAGCATCCCCTGGCGGGCTACGAAGGCACCCTGAACTTTGCCTCAGAAATCAACCTGTCGATGAACAGTCCTGTCTGGGAAATCATAGGAGGTATCAAAAATGTCTAAGAATTTAGTCAACCTGAATGTTAATCCATGTAAAATGTGCATGCCGATGGGAACCGCCAATGCCTTCTACGGCATTCAAAAATGTATGAACATCCTCCATGGTTCCCAGGGCTGTAGCACCTATATCCGCCGCCACATGGCCACCCATTACAATGAGCCGGTGGACATCGCCTCCTCTTCCCTCACCGAAGAAGGCACCGTCTACGGCGGCGAGAAAAACCTGATCATCGGTCTGGAAAATCTGATCAAATTATATCAACCCGAGGTCATCGGGGTTTCGACCACCTGCCTGGCTGAAACCATTGGCGAAGATATTGAATTTATCATCAAAAATTTTTATGCTTCTCATCCTGACGAAACGGTTAAAATTATCCCGGTAAAATCCGCTGGTTACGGCGGCACCCAATTTGAAGGCTTTACCCGGGCACTCCGGGCGATTGTCTCCCATGTCGAGATGGATCCCACCAAACATGATAAGATCAATATCGTCACGACCATGATTTCCCCGGCGGATACCCGTTATTTAAAAGATGTGCTGGATCAGTTTGGGCTGGAGTATATCCTCCTTCCGGATCTTTCCGAAAACCTTGACGGTGTCCACCAGAGCAGTTACTATCGACTGCCAATGCATGGCACGCCCATTTCCGAAATCCAGAAAATGGCCGGAGCCCGGGCTACCATCGAAATATCTGATACCATCAAGCCTGACGAATCCCCGGGGGTTTACCTCTACGAAAACCATGGGGTTCCCTACAAGCGGTTGAACCTGCCGATGGGACTCCGGGATACCGATGCCTTAATGGAGCTCCTGTCCGAACTGTCGAAAAAGGCCATTCCTGAAAAAATCATCAAAGCAAGAGGGCGTTATCTTGATGGCATGGTCGACTCCCATAAATACAATGCCCTGGGTCGTATCGCCATCTTCGGCGAACCGGATTTTGTCGTTTCGGCGGTTCGGCTCTGTTGTGAAAATGGCGTGATGCCCGTGATCGCTGCTACTGGTTCCAATTGTCCCCAGCTCAAAGAAAAAATCGCAACTGAGCTTTCCAAACTGGCTGATGTGCTTTTTGTTGACAACTACGTGATCTTAAATGATGTGGACTTTGAAACCATTGAAGAAGAGGCCCTGCGCTTGGGTGCCAAACTGATGCTGGGGAATTCCGACGGCCGCCGGATTGAAGAAAAACATGGGATTCCTTTGATCCGCTGTGCCTTCCCGATCCATGACCGCATCGGCGGCCAGCGGGTTCGGACACTGGGCTACGAAGGCTCCCAGGTGCTCCTGGACCAGATCACCAACACCATTCTTAAAGCAGTGGAAGGGGGATTCCGGGAAACCCTGTACAACACCTATTATAATGAAGGGCCCAAATCCAAA
>PGZR01000209.1 GCA_002841405.1 Firmicutes bacterium HGW-Firmicutes-4
TCGACAAACGAAACAATCACATTCCGGATCAACCGGTGTAAAATCTTCCTTATAGGTGGCATTACGAACGACAACCTTGCCATGACTGGTAAAAGCGGTGCCGTTTCTGGCAATCCGGCTCTGGAGTACACAATCAAACATATCGATGCCGCGAATCGTGCCTTCAAAAAGCGCATCAAGGGAACCAACCCCCATTAAATACCGGGGCTTATCTTTAGGCAAGAGCGGGGTGGTGGCATCCAGCATCCGGTACATCACATCTTTCGGTTCCCCCACACTGAGTCCACCAATCGAGTATCCCGGGAAACCGATGTCGGTGAGCTCCTGCACACTTTGGGCCCGCAGATCGGCAAACATACCGCCCTGGACAATCCCAAACAAGGCCTGATCCTCGGGCCGCTTATGGGCATCTTTGCAACGCCTCGCCCAGCGGGTGGTCATTTCCATGGATTTTTTTGTGTATTCATAATCGGCACCAGCTGGGGCACACTCATCAAAACACATGATAATATCTGCACCAATAGAATTCTGCATATCAATGGCTTTTTCCGGGGTCATAAAATGTCGGGATCCGTCCAGATGTGAAATGAATTCAACGCCCTCTTCGGTGATCTTTCTTAAATCATTTAAAGAAAATACCTGAAATCCGCCGCTGTCAGTGAGCACCGGCCGGTTCCAGTTCATAAACTTGTGGATGCCGCCAGCCTTGTTCATAATTTCCTGGCCGGGCCTCAAATAGAGATGATAGGTATTACCCAGAATAACATTGGCGTCCATCTCCACCAGATCTTCGGACGACAGGGACTTCACCGTCGCCTGGGTTCCCACCGGCATAAAAATCGGCGTATTGATAACGCCCCGCTTGGTATGGATCTTTCCCAGTCTGGCCCCAGTATCCTTACACTCCTTAATCAATTCATAACGAAATTCGCTCATTCTTTTCTCCTGATTTTTTGTATAGTTGTAACTTCAAATGTCTCGAACAAAATTTACTTTGCCACTGTCTGCAAATGACTCGTCTTTTTTACTCAATAAACAAGGCGTCCCCAAAACTGAAAAAACGATATTTCCAGTCAATGGCGGTTTGGTAGGCTTTCATAACCGCATCCCGGTTATAGAAGGCCGATACCAGCATCAGCAAGGTGGATTCCGGCAAATGAAAATTGGTGATCAAAGCATCTACCACCTCCCATTCATAACCAGGGTAAATAAAAATATCAGTTACTCCGGTATAAGGGGTTACCACGCCATCATGCAGCTTGGCATTGCTTTCCAGGGTTCGCACCGAGGTGGTTCCCACGGCGATGACCCGACCGCCTCTTTCCCTGGTTCGTTTAATGGCCTTAGCAGTTTCGTCCGGCACTTCATAATACTCCTCATGCATGTGATGTTCTTCGATCACATCGCATTTTACCGGACGAAAGGTGCCGATCCCGACATGAAGGGTAACCTCGGCAATTTCCACCCCCATCTCTTCAATTTTCTGAAGTAAATCTGGAGTGAAATGGAGCCCCGCGGTGGGAGCTGCTGATGAGCCTTCCCGTTTGGCATAAACAGTCTGATAGCGGTTGTTATCCTTCAGAGTTTCATGGATATATGGTGGCACCGGCATCAGTCCGATCTCATCGATGATTTCCTCAAAAACGCCCGTGTATTCAAAGCTGATAATCCGCAGACCACCCTGAGTGGTTCCGGTGATTTCGCCCTTAAGCTCCGGGCTGAAAACAATCCGGGCACCAACCCGGGCTCGTTTTCCCGGTTTGACCATGATTTCCCAGTCTTTTTGAGCCAGATGTCGCAGCAACAGAATTTCCACCTTGCCCCCGGTATCTTCCCGGGTGCCGAACAACCGTCCTGGTAAAACCTTGGTGTTATTCATCACCAGCAAATCTCCGGGCCGTAAAAACTCTGTTATCTCAAAAAAACTATGGTCTTCTATCGTGTTTTTTTCGCGATTGAGAACCATCAACCGCGAATTGTCCCTTTTTTCCAGGGGACATTGGGCGATCAATTCGTCCGGGAGATCAAAATAAAAG
>PGZR01000210.1:0-1013 GCA_002841405.1 Firmicutes bacterium HGW-Firmicutes-4
AAAGGTATGAATGCCGCCAATGCCGGAACCCATAAAAACACCCAGTCGGGTGGGGTCCACATGAGCCTGAACACCGCTGTCTTCCATCGCCTGGACGGCCGCACCGATCCCGTATTGGGTAAACAGATCGGTTTTGCGGATTTCATTTTTTTTAATATAATCAAGGGGTTCAAAATCACGAACCTCACCTGCAATTTTCACTTTTAAGTCGGTGGTATCAAATTTTTTAATAAAGTCGATGCCGCATTCTCCGTTTTTCAGGTTTTCCCAAAAATGCTCTACAGTGCTACCCACTGGAGAAACGGCGCCACATCCTGTTATAACAACTCGTCGATTCATAAATTACTCCTAAATATAGAGACCGCCATCAACTTTAATGACTTCTCCTGTAATATAGCCTGATAAATCGCTACTTAAATAAACGCACAGATTGGCGATGTCGTCGGCCTGTCCTAAACGTTTTAAGGGAATTTGTTTGAGAATTTCAGCTTTAATTTCGGGTTTAAGTTCCTTGGTCATATCGGTATCGATAAAACCGGGGGCAATAGCATTACAGGTGACTCCCCGCAGGGCCATTTCTTTGGCAGCTGACTTGGTCAGACCGATCAGTCCGGCTTTGGCGGCGGCATAGTTACATTGGCCGATGTTGCCCATCAGGCCGGAAACCGAGGAAATATTGATAATTCGGCCTTTACGCTGCTTAAGCAGGTAGGCACCGACGTGTTTGGTCATGTTGAAAGCACCCTTTAAGTTGGTGTTAATGACGCTGTCAAAATCTTCTTCTTTCATGGCGATTAATAGCTTGTCATTAGTAATGCCAGCATTGTTCACCAGAATGTCCAAGCCGCCAAAATCTTTAATAACCTGGGCGACCAATTCTTTGGTGGCGTTGAAGTCAGCCACATCACATTGATAACATTGGGCCTGAACCCCCAGCGCCAGTAGTTCTTCAATGGTTTGTTCAGCATTTTTCTGGCTACCGCGGTAGATAATAGCCACATTTCCATGGGCCT
>PGZR01000210.1:1074-3110 GCA_002841405.1 Firmicutes bacterium HGW-Firmicutes-4
TTTCAACATGATAACAGGTGACTGATTTATCGATTTTTTTAATAAAGCCGCTCAGGGTTTTACCGGGGCCGCATTCAATAAAGGTGGTAAATCCGTCGGTAATCATATTGCGGATGGTTTGTTCCCATAGCACCGGATGATTGATCTGATGCAGGATGTAATCACGGATATCCACCGGAGATTCGGGGTAGGGTTTTGCATAAGCGTTGGAATAGAGGGGGATGGATCCCGCCGCAAATGTCAGTTCAAAAATATTTTGCTCCAGCAGCTTGGTTGCATAAGTCATAAACGGTGAATGGAAGCCGCCGGACAGGGTCAGAGGAATACCCCGTCCGCCCTGCTCTTTGACCCGGGTCAAAAATGCTTCCTGATCATCCTTCAGCAATGCCACAACCAGCTGACCGGGACAATTATAATTGACCGGATAGCATTGATTGAATTCATGGCAGAGTGATTCCACCGTGGCGTTGTCCAGTTTCAACACCGCCACCATGGCTGCCGGCGTCATCTGAGATGCCTCTTCCATGGCGCGACCACGTTTTTTAACAAATTTTAGTCCGTTGTCCATCGATAGGACCCCAGCTGCCACCAGTCCAGTAACCTCCCCCAATGAGAAGCCGGCAATTCCCTGGGCTTCGACGCCAATACATTTTAAGGCCGCCAGAGCCGCCAGCTCGACTGCAAAAATACAGGGTTGGGTGTTCTGAGTTTGGTTGAGCGCTTCAGCCGGCCCCTCAAAACAGAGGGTTGAGATACCGGGTTGAACGGCATCAACCTGGTCGAAAATTTCCCGGGAGCAGGGACTGAGTTCGTAAAGGGGTTTACCCATGCCCACATACTGTGAGCCCTGACCGGGGAAGAGCAGTGCTATTTTACCCATTGAGTTCCTCCTTTTAAAACTGTTTCTGTTTCTTCAGCCAATGTTAAAATGATTTCCTTCACGCTTTGTTTTTCTTTAATCATTCCAGCGATCTGACCAGCCATGAAGCAACCTTTTTGAGAATCACCTTCCTGAGCGGCAATGCGAAGCGCACCCCGTCCGTATTCTTCCAGGACTTCTGGTGGTGTAGTGGGGTCATTTTCCGCTTTAATAAAGTCTTTAGAAAAGGTTGTTTTTAAGGAACGGACCGGATGACCCAATGACCGGCCGCTGAGGGTGGTATCAATATCTTTAGCCTTGATAATTTTATCTTTATAATTTTCATGGATGTTGGTTTCGTGGGCAACTAAAAAGCGGGTGCCCAGTTGAACGCCCACCGCGCCCAGCATTAGAGCGGCGGCAATGCCCCGGCCATCACCAATTCCGCCGGCAGCAATGACTGGAATCGAAACCACGTCACAGACCTGGGGAATTAATGGCATGGTGGACATTTCACCAACGTGTCCGCCGGATTCGCCACCTTCAGCAATTACCGCCGTGGCGCCGGCTCGTTCGGAAAAGCGCGCCAATCCGGTCGATGGTACCACCGGAATAACCTTGATACCGGCTTCAATCCACAGCTTCATGAATTTACCCGGATTACCGGCACCGGTTGTAACAACCGGGACCTTTTCATCAATCAGCACTTGAGCAATTTTATCGACATGGGGATTCATCAGCATCACGTTGACCCCAAAGGGTTTATCGGTCAGGCTTTTGGCCTTATGAATTTCATTGCGCAGCCAATTTTCATCGGCGTTCATTGACGAAATAATCCCTAAACCACCTGCATTTGACACGGCAGCTGCAAGCTGAGCATCGGATATCCACGCCATTCCTCCTTGAAGAACGGGAAATTCAATGTTTAAAAGATCGCAGAGTGGTGTTTTAATCATGTTATTTCACCTAAGCGATTGCTTTTTCGATCAGAGTTACCACATCACCAATGGTTTGGAGTTCGCCATCCATTTCAATACTGGTATCAAAGGCTTCTTCAATTTCCATGACCAGTTCCACAGTATCCAGAGAATCCAGTTCCAGTTCTTCGAATGTTGAAGCCATTGTTACTTCCAGATCTTGTTCATCTTTGTAATTCCGTAAAATTTCCACTACTTTT
>PGZR01000211.1 GCA_002841405.1 Firmicutes bacterium HGW-Firmicutes-4
TGCAAAATACTCTGCGAAGAAATCCGCCGCATACGTGCGATCTCCTTGGTCACTGTTAAAAAATCCACTTTTTTCTGCCAATAAATCCACCTCCTATCTCAATTTTTGTTTTATTTTCTGCAATAATGTCGGGGTATCATTCCCGAATGTCACGTCAATACTCATTCCATCCGCTTCATAGCTTTCAACGATCTCTGTGATCCTGGAATCGATTGTCAGACCCCATTTTAATGATTTGCATGTCACAACGTCCCCCAGATCAAAATCAGTCTTGTATCGCTGATTTGACAATAAATTGATGGTACTGTCGAACACTTCCACCGGTTTTGTGGTTGCCAGGGTTTCGTTTCCTTTTTCTGCCAGCATTGCCGAATACTGTTCATCGGTAAATGTGGCCTTGTTTATTACCTCCACTTGCTCTGTTGTGGTTTCGATAAAACCAGCCCTGACTTCCAGCTGATTTCTTAGCGTCACCGCATTAGCTTCATAGGCTTTCAACTGCGCATTCAGTGCGGCCAGTGCTGCGCTTGCTTCGGCAAGTTGGGATTCGAGCACCTCCATTTGTGAAACGAGTGGGGCCAGTTGATCTTTAAGTAATTCTTCTTTGTCAATGTACCAGGCCATATCAGCATCGAATGTTTCTTTGGCCATATACAGCGCAAAAGATTTTTCGCTTTCCGTCATGGTCGTGCTGGCGTTGATCCGGTTCACTTCGGTTCGGTAATCAGCGAGCACTTTCATCTGCGCTTTCACGGCATCGGCAATCTGTGACCGCAATACATCTTGCGCTGTCTTGTTATTAAAAATATTTTCCTTGATCGGAGCTACCCGGTCAGCTTCTACCAGTTCTTCAGCCTTGATTTGCAGCTTGATACTGGCAATATTTGCGTCGTTCGCCGTGATCGCTGTCCGGACATTTGCAATCCGGGCCAGTTCCTCTGCTTTTACGGTTTCGGTGGTTTTGGTGTCATAGGTGACCACATCATACTCGTTGGACAAACTGGCTTGATCCACAAATATCTCGTACCGGTCCAACCCCGCCGCTGCTCCGACTGTTTTTAATTTCCGGGCCGATCCCTCTCCAACCCCACCAACCAGGGCGAGATTCTTATACCCTTCCAGGGAATCAGTGTATTTTTGTTCCAGGATGTTATCAAACTCTTTACTGAAAATACACTGAGCATTGACGCTTTGGCCTGTTGACCGGTCGATACCTTTGTAGACCTCAAATTTCAGCTTTTTATTTACCTTGTCGAAAACTGTCCGGATACCCAACTCTGATGAGGTGGCCACCGATTCGATTTCTTCCTGTAGGTTTGAGTAAGATGTTTCGTAATCAACCGTTTCAGTCGTGTCCTGGAAGTCTCCCAATATAAGATCGGGGATTACTCTGTCCGGATCGATTGGGTTAATGCAATTATTATTGACCATGCATCGCATCGCGGTTTCCGCTGTGGAGTTTAATATCTGTGTCCCCCAGATGATCCGGCGATCCAGGTACCCTGTTAAAAACGGACCTCTGACAACCAGGGTTTCTTCGCCGTCGCTGTTCTGGGACAATCCCCGGTAATTGATGAACCCGGCTTCCTGATCGCCATCATTCTTATGAACGATCATCCCTTTTTGCAATAGTTCCAGATTTCCCATGGTGACGGGGCAATGTAACTCAAACTCCCCGGCTTTGGTGTATCTGCGTTTCCACAGAAACGATTCGTATTTATCAACGATGCTGACCAATTCCAGGTCTCTGTTATAGATATAAAGCTCCATCATATCAACACCCCAGGTATCGGTCGTAATGATAAATCCGGACCTCTAAGTTGTCCAGCCCGGTATCGGCATCGTATCGGAATAGGTTGTCTCCCTGTTCCAGCTGTATAAACGTGCTGTCCTCATCGATGTTATTAAAAATGTTCGTCTCCACGCCGTTTAACGTGTCGGTTATCCGCTTATCACCAAAATAGGTGCTAACTGAAATTACTTCCCCCGCCACCATCTCCTTTTTAACCCGCATAAATTCCCGGGTATTGACA
>PGZR01000212.1 GCA_002841405.1 Firmicutes bacterium HGW-Firmicutes-4
TGTCAATACCCGGGAATTTATGCGGGTTAAAAAGGAGATGGTGGCGGGGGAAGTAATTTCAGTTAGCACCTATTTTGGTGATAAGCGGATAACCGACACACTGAACGGCGTGGAAACGAACGCGTTTAATTACATTGATGTTAACAGCACATTTCTACAGCTGGAACAGGGCGATAACTTATTCCGATACGATGCCGACACCGGGCTGGACAATTTAGAAGTTCGGATCTATCATTACGACCGATACCTGGGGTGCTGATATGATGGAACTTTATATCTATAACAGAGATCTGGAATTGGTCAGCATCGTGGATAAATACGAATCTTTTTTGTGGAAACGCAGATACACCAAAGCCGGGGAGTTTGAATTGCATTGCCCCGTCACTTTCAGGAATCTGGAATTATTGCAAAAAGGAATGATCATCCACAAAAACGACGGTGATCAGGAAGCCGGGTTCATCAATTACCGGGGATTGTCCCAGAACAGCGATGGCGAAGAAACCCTGGTTGTCAGAGGTCAGTTCTTAACCGGGTACCTGGATCGTCGGATCATCTGGGGGACACAGATATTAAACTCCACAGCGGAAACCGCGATGCGATGCATGGTAAATAACAATTGCATTAACCCAATCGATCCAGACAGAATAATCCCCGATCTAATATTGGGAGACTTCCAGGACACGACCGAAACGGTTGATTACGAAACCTCCTACTCAAACCTACAGGAAGAAATTGAATCGGTGGCCACCTCATCAGAGTTGGGCATCCGGACGGTTTTTGATAAGGTAAATAAAAAGCTAAAATTTGAGGTCTACAAAGGTATCGACCAGTCAACAGGCCAAAGCGTCAATGCCCAGTGCATTTTTAGCAAGGAATTTGACAACATCCTGGAACAAAAATACACCGATTCGCTGGAAGGGTATAAGAATCTTGCCCTTATCGGCGGCATCGGTGAGGGATCGGCTCGTAAATTAAAAACAGTTGGAACAGCAACCGGGTTGGACCGGTACGAGATATTTGTGGATCAGGCCAGTTTGTCCAACGAGTATGATGTGGTCACCTATGACACTAAAACCACCGAAACCATAAAAGCTGAAGAGTTGGCCCGGATTGCAAATGTCCGGACAGCAATAACGGCGAATGATGCGAATATTGCCAGTATTAAGCTGCAAATAAAAGCAGAAGAACTGATAGAAGCTGACCGGGTAGCTCCGATCAAGGAAGCTATTTTTAATAACAAGACAGCGCAAGATGTTTTGCGGTCGCAGATTGCTGATGCCGTGAAAGCGCAGATGAAAGTGCTCGCTGATTACCGGACAGAAGTAAACCGTATCAATGCCAGCACCACAATGACAGAAAGTGAAAAATCTTTTGCGCTGTATATGGCCAAAGAAACATTCGATGCTGATATGGCCTGGTACATTGACAAAGAAGAATTACTTAAAGATCAACTGGTCCCACTCGTTTCACAAATGGCGGTTCTCGAAGCCCAAATTGCCGAAGCAAGCGCAGCACTGGCCGCATTGAATGCTCAGCTAAAAACGTATGAAGCCAATGCGGTGACGCTGAAAAATCAACTGGAAGTCAGGGCGGGGTTTATCGAAACCACAACAGAGCAAGTGGAGGTAGTAAATAAGGCCACATTCACCGACGAACAATATTCAGCAATGTTGGCCGAAAAAGGAAACGAAACCCTGGCAACTACAAAACCGGTGGAAGTTTTTGACAGCACCATCAATTTATTGTCAAATCAGCGATACAAGACTGATTTTGATCTGGGGGACATTGTAACATGTAAATCAATAAAATGGGGCCTGACAATTGATTCCAGGATCACAGAGATCGTCGAAAGCTATGAAGAGGACGGAATGAGTATTGACGTGGCATTCGGGAATGATACCCCGACGTTATTGCAGAAAATAAAACAAAAATTAAGATAGGAGGTGGATTTATTGGCAGAAAAAAGTGGATTTTTTAACAGTGACCAAGGAGATCGCACGTATGCGGCGGATTTCTTCGCAGAGTATTTTGCA
>PGZR01000068.1 GCA_002841405.1 Firmicutes bacterium HGW-Firmicutes-4
GGATCAGGCCTGGGAAATTTTCCCGCCATCGAAACTCTGGGAAACACTGAATGGACTCTGGTTATCCCTCTAGCTTTGGTTGGCAGTCTGCTGGGAATGCTTTATTTCGTTTTTAAGGGCCTGGTAAAACTGGCAATCCGGCCATTTAAGAACACGGTGGTGGTCAAAGCTGTTTTAGCTGGGGTAATCCTTGGAAGTGTTGGAATGTTCTTACCCTATACCATGTTTTCCGGGGAACACCAGTTGTCAGAGCTGATGCATGGCTGGGAAAGTATTGGTGTGGCGCTGCTTTTTGTGAACGCCATTGTCAAGCTGCTGATTACCAATGTCTGTCTGGAAATGGGCTGGCGGGGTGGACATATTTTTCCGGTTATTTTTGCCGGGACGGCTATTGGGTACGTCTTTGCAATGATACTGCCGATTGATCCAATATTTTGCGTAGCAGTGGTTACGGCTGCCCTCACCGGGGCGGTTCTTCGAAAACCCCTGGCGGTGATCTTGTTATTGCTGATCATGTTTCCGATTAATGCGATTATCCCCATAACCATCGGGGCTGTTATTGGCGGGGTCATCCCGATTCCAGGATTTCCAGGGTTGGGAGAAAAAGCAGAAGCGGCAAATCGGTAAGCGGAATTTTATCATAAAATCAGTGAAAGGCAAAACAATAACAAAATCAAGGGTTCAACCGGATTTTTAGATAAAGAAAAAACAAAAGATGCCTCATACTCGAGACATCTTTTGTTTGCTTTAGCAGAGTTAAATGGTAGGCAAGACGTTGTTTATTGTTCAGCAGGGTGAGATGACATCGTAGCTGCGAAAAGGGCAATCCCACCAACGATTAAATAGATGCCGGCAATGATTGAGAAGGCAAACAGCATGACATAAGGGTTAAACAGAAAGAAAAATCCGAGCAGCGTATTGATGATCCCGGCCGTCAGCAACCAACCGGTTCTGGAACCACCCTGTTTTTTAAGCACCGACGAAGCGGTGATCTGATTAATGCCAGTGAATAAGGTCATAAACGCCAGCATAAAGCCAAAGGTTTCGGCCCGGGAAAGAGCCGGAGCAAAAATAAGTAAGAAGCCGAGAATCACAGCCATGATCCCAGAAGTGAGACTCCAGCCGTTTTTTACTTAACTCTTGGCATAGTCATAAATTAGAAACACACCATAAATCATCAGACCAATAACAAAGATCCAGATCATCATATTCAAGAAAAATTGCGGAGCAATAAATACCCCAATGCCAAGCAGCACCATGATGATTGAAGCAGCGATGCCGACACCTTTGTGTCCGTTGGTAGCACTACCAATTACATTTTCCATTTTTTACCTCCTGATTTTAATTTATTTCTGCGAGCAGTTACCAGCTCTATTCAATAAATTCCCATTTTATAAATTATTAAACAGGAGTTTTAAAACAGAATGCTAAATTGTATTTTTTGAGGGTAAAAAGATTACAACTCAACATGATACAACAGCAAGAAATCGAAATCAAAATATAAGGTGAATCTTTAGGGGATACAGAAAGGAGAAAAATATGCGTGGCCCAATTGATTACATTGTTTTGGAGTTTGAGGGAAACCACTTTAAAGGCGAGGTGTTGACGGCCTTAACTGATGCTGTGAGCAAAAAAATTATTAACGTGTTGGATCTGGCATTGATTTACAAAGACGGAAACGGTAATGTCACGGCGTTGGAACTGAACAATCTAGATCAAGAACTGACCCGTTCTATTGAGGTGTTGCATCGGGAGCGAGCAGGATTGATCACCATTGAAGATACCGAAGAAGTCGGTGAGGTACTGGATGATAATAATTCAGCTGGATTATTGATCATTGAGCATTTGTGGGCGAAGGATCTTAAAAAGGCATTGATAAATGCCAATGGCAGGTTAATTTCAGAAGGTCGGATCCATCCGGATGCGGCAGCAGAATTGGATGAAGAGGAGGAAAATTAAATGGCTGGATTATTAAGAGGAATTGCCCGCACCGCTGTTATTTCCGGGACAGCCACTGCAGTATCTAAAAACGTCAGTCGCCGCCAGGCTCAACGGTTTGCCGAAAAAGATCAACAAGCTTATGCCCAACAGCAACAGCAGGTCTATCAACAACAAGCACCCCCACAGCAAAGCTACCGGGAAGATGTGGATTTTGACGAACAACTGGCACAATTATCCAAACTGGGACAGTTACGGGATCAGGGGATCTTAACTCAACAGGAGTTTGAGGCCAAAAAGCGACAAATTTTAGGCGTTTAAACGGAAACCACGGCTTTAGTGAACTAGCTGATCCTTTTTACAGTGGTACTTTTCCTGGTGGTTGCTTTCTTATTATCATTTGTTTTTAAACAAACGAATAATCGCTATATCAAAATCTTCACAAGTATCTTAACAGTGATGTTGGCTTACCTGATTTGCGAGCGTTTCGGTTTTTCCGGGCCGATTGCTGTGGTAATTTGCGGACTCTTTTATGCCATCGGAATCGCCAGGCTTCAAAACAAGGGGATGGACCAGAAAACCAAAGAAATCCACGAGCTGTTTTATGATTTTTGGGGAGTTATCGACAATCTATTAAATGGCATCTTATTCTTGCTGGTTGGTCTTTTGTTTGTGGATATCCGGAACAGGAAAAATGCGTGAAAAATTAATGGCAGCCCTATTTGCCAGAGCAGCAGCTGGGATTGAAGTGAGGATGCTGGTTGACGCCGGTGGAAGCATGGCGACCATGCCAAAAGATATATTTATATCACAACACCGTATCTGATTTTAGATACAGATCTTATCAATTGTATCTTAATGGCAGCAAGAAGTGGGGTCGATGTCCGAATTATCACCCCGGGAATACCGGATCAAAAAATTGTAAATGCAACAACCCGATCATTTTATGGCATGCTTTTAGCAGAAGGGGTACGAATTTATGAGTATTCACTAGGATTCCTCCATGGTAAAGTATTAGTTACCGATGATACGGTCGCGATTGTGGGATCCATCAACATGGATTATCGCAGTTTGATCTGGAATTATGAATATGGAACCTGGATTCATAATTCTCAAACAGTGATAGAGATCAAGGAAGATTTGTCAGGTGTTATTGAGGTAAGTCGTGAAGTTTTCTACTCGGACTGGAAAAAGTCGTCGTTCATGAAAAAAGTCGGTTAAGCGATTCTAAGAATTACTGCGCCGTTGATGTAATTCGGTTTTGATAAAAATAAAATGCGATGGAAGTTAAGAATTTGACTTCCATCGCATTTCTTTTTATGGTGGCATGTGCGCAGTTTAGACATTAAAAAAATAAATTGCTATACAAATGTCAGATTCAATAATTTCACAGTGAAAAAGTGGTGTCAGTTGGCCACATTGATTTCGGTCCAGGCCCGGTTATAGATTTCCATCACATCACTGGGCAGATCCTTGAAGATTTCGCTGCGGGCCAGATCTTCTTTGCTGATGTTAAAACCGGCATTGTCTGACCAGCTGGCATCAAGCAGCGCCAAAGCTGGAGTATTGGGTGAGGAATAACCCACATATTCGATATTCCGGGCGGCGATTTCCGGGGTCAGCATGAAATTGATGAATTGTTCGGCCAGCTCCGGATTTTGTGCATTTTTGGGAATGACAAAATTATCATAAAAGGCGTTGGAACCTTCCTTGGGAACCGCAAAACCGAGATTATCGGTTTCACTCATGATGATCGCCGCATCGCCGGAATAGACTACGGCCATGGCGGCGTCACCGCTGGCCATCAGGCTTTTGACGTTATCGGTGACATAGGCCATCACCAGCGGCTTCTGAGCAATCAGGGCGTCCCGGGCAGCATTGATATTGGTTTCGTTGGTTTCATTCATCGAGAAACCCAGCCGTTTCAGGGAGGCCCCCATGCTGTCGCGAATGCTATCATACATTAAAATTTTGGAAGCGTATTTATCATTCCAGAGAATATTCCAGCTATCCACTGGTTCGGTGACCTGAGCGGTGTTATAGACAATCCCTAAAACTCCGTAAAAATAGGGCACTGAGTATTGATTGCCGGGATCAAAGGCCAGATCCTGGGCTGAGGCATCGAGGTTAGCCAGATTGGGGATATTGTCTTTGCTGATCGGACGGAGCATGTCTTCGCTAATCAGCCGTTCAATCATATAATCAGAAGGCACCAGCACATCGTAGGTATCCGATGAATTCTTGACCTTGACGTACATGTCCTCATTGGAGGTAAAGGTTTCGTAATTGACCCGACAATTGAATTCTTCTTCAAACTGGGCGATGACCTCGGGGTCCATATAATCGCCCCAGTTATAAACGGTGAGCTCGGCCCGATCATCGGAGCCGCAGCCGCCGGCCAGAAATGGCAGACACAGTAACGACAAAATTAATACAATTTTTTTCATTTCATTCTCCTTTATTATTGGATATGTTTAATCCCTTTTTCACTGCGGATGTTGATGAGGATCAATAAGACCAAGATACATCCGAACATGATGGTTGACAAGGCATTGATTTTGGGGTTGATGCCAGCCTTGGCCATCGAGTAGATCGTGATGGAAAGGTTACTGACGCCGTTGCCGGCGGTAAAGAAGCTAATCACAAAATCATCGATGGACAGAGTAAAGGCAATCAGGGCACCAGAAGTGACACCGGGCAAAATTTCTGGGAACAACACCTTCCAGAAAGCCTGCCGGGGGGTTGCACCCAGATCCAGGGCGGCCTCAAAAATGTTTTCAGGTAGTCGGTTAAACCGGGGCAGCACCGCCAGGATTACATAGGGAATACAAAAGGTGATGTGGGCAATAATGATGGTGGTTAACCCCATTTTCATGCCGGCAAAAATAAACAGTGACATCAGGGTGATTCCCATGACGATATCCGGAACCAGTACGGGGATGTTATTTAATAATAGATAGGGTCTTTTCAGCTTGGACCGCATCCGGTAAATGCCCAGCGCCGAGATGGTCCCGACAAGGGTGGAAACAGTCGTAGCCACCACCGCGATAATCAGGGTATAGTACAAGGCCTGGAGGATATAGCGATCCTGAAAAAGCATCACGTACCATTTTAGCGTAAAGCCGGCCCAGGGCCCCATAATTTTAGAATCATTAAACGAATAAACAATCAGCACCAGAATCGGGGCGTATAAAAACAGCAGGATTAGACCAAAGGCCAGGTTTCTGAAAAGCTTTTTCATAGCAGCTGACCTCCGGTATCAAGCTCTTTCCCGGTGATCAGACGGGCGACGCCGAGAACCAGAAAGATAATTGTCATCAGGACCATCGAAATGGCCGAGCCGAAATTCCAATTATTGAGGGTTAAAAACTGCTGCTCAATCAGATTTCCGACCAGCATATATTTCCCGCCGCCCAACAGGTTGGAAATAACAAAGGTACTCACTGCCGGCATAAAGACCATCATGCAGCCGGAGACGATGCCGGGCAGACTGAGGGGCACTTTGATTTTTATAAACATCTGGAAATGGTTAGCGCCCAGATCAGTGGCGGCCCGCAACAGATCCGGATCGATTTTTTTCAGGGAGGTGTAAATCACATCGGAATGATCATCAGGACAATCATCAGATTCTGGCGATGGCCAGGCAGGGATACGATCAGGTTTCCCAGTGGATAGGCAATAATAAAACAAATCACAGTAGCAATGACAGCATATAAAAATGAGCGGTACAGAAGCTCCAGATACACCGGGTCCATAAACTCCTGATAATTGTCCAAGGTAAAGGTGTAGACCCCGGCTTTAAAATCAGGATTGGATAAAAAGCTGAACCAGACTACCACCAGCAGCGGAACCGCAATAAAAATAAGCATCCACAGACCATAGGGATAGGCAATGTATTCCTTAAATGATTTCATGGTCTTGTTCCTTTTTCATAATATGAATATTATTGGGATCAACCTGAATGCTGATCTGATCACCGCTGAAAAATTCCCGGGTGGTGTGAATCAGCCAGCTGATGCCCTTGCAGTTCATGACGATTTCATAATGCATGCCCAGAAAGGTAACTGATTCAATGACGCCATCCAGTAATCCGGCACCGGAGGGCAGAATTTCGATGTCCTCGGGCCGGATCACCGTGAGCACCGCTTCGTTTTCTTCAAACCCTTTGTCAACGCAGGGAAACTCCACATCCTGAAGCTTGACCAGACAGTCTTTAAGCATAATCGAGTCAAGAATATTGCTTTCGCCAATAAAATCTGCAGCAAAGGCGTTGCGAGGTTCATTGTAAATGTCCACCGGTGAGCCGATCTGCTGGATCCGGCCGCGGTTCATAATGATGATGGTATCGGACATGGTCATTGCTTCTTCCTGGTCGTGGGTGACATAAATAAAAGTGATACCGGTTTTTTTTTGAAGATTTTTCAGCTCCATTTGCATATTTTTGCGAAGCTTGAGATCCAGCGCGCCGAGGGGCTCGTCCAGTAGTAGCACCTGGGGGTGATTGACCAGAGCCCGGGCAATGGCGACCCGTTGCTGCTCGCCGCCGCTTAGGGAATTGACATCCCGCTGTTCCTGGCCCTGGAGATTGACCATTCGCAGCATTTCCTGAACTAGGCTATCTATTTCAGTCTTGGATTTTTTTTGGATTTTCAACCCAAAGGCAACGTTATCATAAACATTTAAATGGGGAAACAGGGCATACTTTTGAAAAACGGTATTAATGGGCCGTTTGTTGGCCGGAATATTGAGCAGTGTCTTGCCTTCAAACAGAATATCGCCGCCATCTGGGGTTTCAAAACCACCGATCATCCGTAACAAGGTAGTTTTTCCGCAGCCGCTGGGGCCAAGAATGGTCAGGAATTCGTTGGCGCGAATGTGAAAATTGATTTCATCGATAATGGTTTTATCCCCGTAGAATTTGACCAGGTCTTTAACTTGAATAATCTTTTCGGTATTTTTTTTCAATTCATAAATCCTCCGTCTGTATCGATACGATAAATTTAAGCAAAAAAATCCCCAGGCTTTCCCCAGGGTTGATTAAGCGGTTCGTTGCTTATTGATAAGCTCTATTACAATTAAGTTTATTCTAACATGTAATGACACAGATGGCAATGAAATTAGGTTTGCGAGCCGGGATTTTTAAAGTGACATAAAAAAGAGTGCTGTCCCTTTCTAGGAACAGCACTCGAACATTTTTTTGTTTTCTGAAAACGCACATTGCAACGCTACCTCTTATAAGATACTGGTAATGGTTACATTCAGGAAAGCCCGGGCGCTGAGATTGAGTTCAAAAGGGGTAATATCTTCCCCATCTTTTTTGAAAATCCGGACTGTGGGACGCATCGAAAAGCTTTCATAGTTTTCAATAATAATCCCGGTTAAGCGGTTACTCAGCTCGACACAGGTGCCAATCGGATAGGGTGCGATCTTGCGGATAAAGATGTTCACCAGATCAGGATCAAAAAGGGTATGGGAGGCACCCATAATATATTCGATGACTTCTGAAGGGATGATCGCCTTGCGGTAGGGTCGGTCAGATGTCATCGCATCGTAAACATCGGCAATCGCGATGATTCGTCCAAACAAGGAAATCTTTTCTTCTTTCAAATCGTTGGGATAACCGCCACCGCCGAATTTTTCGTGGTGGTCTAAAATCCCGATTCGGGCCGACATACTGATGTTAGAAACTTTTTTGATGTAATCATACCCCAGGGTAGAGTGGTTCTGCATTTCACAGGATTCATCATCAGAAAGTACCCCTGCCTTGCAGAGAATATCTTTTTTGACAAATACCTTACCAATATCATGGAGAATGGCCCCAATACCAAGATCGCATAATTGTTCCCGGCGCAGACCCAGGGCCGTTCCGAGTACAATTGAAAGGACGGCCACATTCACTGAATGGAAGTAGGTATAGTCATCAAAAACCTTCAAATCCACCATGTTGATAACCATGCTGCTGTTTTGCAGAATTTCATCGACAATGCTCTCAATTTGTTTTTGCATGTCATTAAAAGTATTCTTTTTTAATGATCCTTTATTTTCGGTGGTAATAAAGACATCCTTCACACATTTAACTGTTTCAGCTCGAACTCGGTCATTGATGATGTTTATGATTTGGATATCTTTGGTAAGATCGTCTTCAACATATATGCCATTGTAATTCAATTTTTTTATTCGTTCGATGTAATCCTCAGTGAGAACAGTATCTTTGGCAAGAATCAACTCACCGCGTTCACCCCAAAGATTGTTTCCTAACATCATTCCTTCACGCAGGCAAAATGTTGGTACATATCTCATTGTTTTCCTCCAATATAATGACCCTTTATAAAGTCTGGACTAAGTATTAATTATAACTATAAGAGTTATGTTTGTGCAATCAAAATTTCCTGCTGAGCAGGAAAAAGATGGTTGTCAAAAATAAATTTAAGTTTGCATGAGTTTAGTTATAATAATAAAACCTTAAAATCGATTGAATGAAATAAATTCATCGATGGTCGGATGGGTAGAGGCCATGATTTTTTCCGGCGTATCTGAAAACAGGCAGGACCCCTGATCCAGAAAAGTCAGGTGGTTGCAGATGCGGAAGGCTTGACTGAGATTATGGGTGATGATGATAATGGTCAGACCTTGTTCACGATTGCGCTTTTTTAGAGCGGTTTCAATAATCTGGATGCTTTTAGGATCGATATTGGCTGTGGGCTCATCTAAAAAAAGAATCTTAGGGGAAAAGGACAGAGCCCTGGCCAGGGCTGTTTTCTGAGATTCACCACCGGAAAGATGCCGGGCGCTCTGATTTTTTATTTCGTCGATTTCAAATTCATCCAGAAGCTGAGTGACGGTCTGATGGATCTCAGCTTGTTCACCTTTGCGAATTTTTAACGGATAGGCAATATTTTCATAAACGGATCGAGAAAAAAGGGTGGGAGTGTGGTTGGAATAAGTCATTTTGGACCGGATATCCTGATCGAGGGGCTGGCCACTATAAAGTACATCGCCGCCGGTAGGCAGGATGAGGCCGGCCATTATTTTCATCAGCGTGGTTTTTCCGGAACCGTTGGGTCCGATAATACCATGGATTTTACCGGATTCAAAAAAAAGATCGCGGTAATCACCGTTCAGATTGAGTACGGTTTTCTCGTTGTAGGTTTTAATGATATTTTTAGTCTCGATATTCATTCTGATCCCCTATAATAAAATGGTATAAAATTGAATTGGTAACGAATGAAATGGTCATCAGGATCAGTCCCATGGCAATGGAGACACTGTATTGCCCCATATTGTTATTCATGGCAATAAAGGTGGTCATCACCCGGGTGAATCCGCGGATATTGCCACCGACAATCATAACGGCGCCGACTTCAGATATAGCGCGGCCAAAACCGGTGACCAGAGCGATCATGATGACACCTTTTAATTCCAGAACCAGCAGGATCAGTATATTCCACCCCTGGGCTCCTAAGGTTCTCCCGGTTTGCACCACCTCATAGCCGCTGGTGCTGGCATGGTTAAAGACGATGCCCATAATAACCGGGGTCACCAGAATAGTTTGGGCAATGATCATGGCGGTGGCGGTATACATCAGCTGAAATTGTCCGAAAGGTCCGGAACGGGCTAGCAAGAGGGCGGTAAATAAACCGATGATAACTGGCGGAAAGGACATAAAGGTATACAGAAAACGAGATACCATTTTTTTGCCTCTGAAATTGTTGATTCCCAGCAGAATACCAAGGGGTACACCAATTAGGGTGCCGTAAAGAGTGGATGAAAAAGATACAAAAAGAGATAATAAAACGATTTGAATAATTTCAGGGTCAAAGGAAAAAATGAGCCGAAAGGCTTCAACAATACCATTGAGTATGTAATCCATTAATTTCTCCATAATGAGATCCTGGAAGAAGGCAATTCTCCCAGGATCCCGGTTGAGTTTTTATTTTTGGGCGGCGTTAGGGGTAAACAGTGGATCCCCATTAATTTCATAGGCACCGATCAGTTCCTGAGTTTCAGGTGAGATGATCCAATCGACAAAGGCCTGAGCGCCTTCGGCATTAATCTGGTCATTGATGGTTGGTGACACGGCAATAACCCCATACGGATTACTCAGCATCTCATCGCCCTCGCAGACAATCTCCAGATTTGCCATGGTGTCTTTCATGTTGGCGTAGGTTGCCCGGTCAGCCAGGGTATAGGCTAGCTTTTCATTGGTAACGGTCAAGGTTTCGCCCATCCCGGTTCCGGTTTTTAGATACCAGTCGCCGGCGGGAGTAATGTTGGCGGTTTTCCAAATGGCCAGTTCTTTGGTATGGGTGCCGGATTTATCATCCCGGGAGACAAAGGTTGATGGCACGGCGGCAATGGCAGTAAAGGCTTTGGCAGCATCAGCAGCTGCGGTTGTTTTAACTTTGGCCGGGTCTTCTTTTGGTCCCAGCACCACAAAGTCGTTGTACATCACATCAAAACGTTCAACCCCATAGCCATCTTTGATAAATTGATCTTCCTGAGATCGGGCATGAACCAGAAGCACATCGGCTTCCCCGGCTTTCCCCATTTCCATGGCTTTACCAGTTCCCACGGCGACAACCTTAACGGCGATGCCGGTCTGGGCTTCGAAATTGGGCAAAATCACTTCCAGCAAACCGCTATCCTGGGTGCTGGTGGTGGTGGCAAGAATGATTTCCCCATTGGAACCGGGCTCTAAATCTTTCTTTGCCGGGGTACATCCCATAGCACTGAGGGCAATCATACAAACAAACAAAACAATGACCAATACTGACAATTTCTTTTTCATTTTCTTCCTCCTAAATATTAGATTAAAGAGAAGTCTCTT
The DNA here is from genome assembly GCA_002841405.1 of Firmicutes bacterium HGW-Firmicutes-4. Taxonomy (GTDB): domain Bacteria; phylum Bacillota; class Clostridia; order Eubacteriales; family Eubacteriaceae; genus Acetobacterium. Next base: position 10,766 of record PGZR01000068.1, read on the forward strand.
TAATAACATAATAGGGAGGGCGATTCAAAAAAACAAAATGACTGTTCAAAAAACAGTCAGAAAATTCTATGAATTCCACCATCCTTTACACATTGGAAAGCACAGTCATTTCTAACTATACTCTATCGATTGAAGAACCATAGAAAACCTTAGGTTCACCAATTCGGATTGTTTTGTTTTCATCAAGAAAACGTTATTCAATTACTTCGATTTTAGCAAAGATTATGGATTACGTCAAGGCCGAAGCCGAATTTGCTCATGAATCTCCAGATGTTTTAAAAAAAATCAGGTTGACTGAAAATCAAGGGGGTAAAAAGTATCAGATACGAGTACGAAAAGTGGAGATTTTGCATAGAGAATGAACGTTTTTTTATCCTTATTTTAATACACTTTTATTTTAAGCCTTTTACCATGACATTTTTGCCTAGCCGTTGACAGACAAAAAATCTGATGATACCATGAACCAACCAGACTGAAATAGAATATTTTTATAAAGGAAAATGTGATGAAGACAATAAGAGTATGTGTTGGCAGTTCCTGTCATGTAAATGGATCGTATAAGGTAGTAAAAGCTCTGAATCAGCTCATTGACCAGCAGGAGCTGGAGGATGAGGTTGAACTGGTAGGGTCATTTTGTATGGGGAAATGCACCGAAGGTGTGGCCGTAGAATGCGATGACATTATCTATGCCGTTTCAGTTGAAAATGCCGAAGAAATCTTCGGGAAAATTATGGAGGGAAAATAATTGAGTATTATCAATTTTTCAAAAAATAAATGCCGGAATTGTTATAAATGCATCCGAAATTGTCCGGTCAAGGCCATTAAGCTGAAGGACAAACACGCCCAGATTATTCAGTCCATGTGTATTGGCTGTGGGGTCTGTATTGCAACCTGTCCTCACAATGCCAAAGAAATTCACAGTGATGTTAAAACCATTAAGGAATGGCTGAAAACCGAAAATGTGGTACTGAGTTTGTCGGCAGTATTCCCGACGGCTTATTATTTGGAACATCCGCGACAATATCTGGGGATTCTCCGTGAACTGGGATTTACCATTATCGAGGAAACCTCCATCGGTGCGGAAGTGGTGGCTAAAGCCTATGCCGAAGAGTATCGCAGCAATAAAAAATTTGTCATTTCATCTTCCTGTGCGGCCATTAAAAATCTAATTGAAATTTATTATCCTCAGTATCTGTGGTCCCTGAGCCGACAGGTTTCGCCGATGATTGCGCATGGCAAGATTCTCCGGGAAAAATATCCGGATGCTAAAATTGTTTATGCTGGTTCCTGCCTGGCTAAAAAAATGGAAGTCCATGATAAAGATGTCCGCGGCATCATCGATGGGGTCTTAACCTTTGATGAAATCGATGCCTGGATTAAAGAGGAGAACATCGTGCCCAGTAAAATGCCGATGGAAGAATTTAATGCTATTGGCACCAACACTGGTCGGCTGTACCCCATTACCGGGGGGCTGGCTAAAAATAGTGTCGAAAATCTGGACGGCAGCCGTAAAATTCTCCGTATTGATGGGGTCAAGGATTGCATGGAGTTTCTCGATGAGATTCACCAGCTGGATAAGAAATACTGGATTGAAATGAATGCTTGTGAAGAGGGCTGCGTCAATGGTCCCGGTAATTTGCATAGTCCTTTGTCGAAATATGAGAAAGTGGAGATGCTGCAAACCTATATCGATCTGAACAGTAAAAAAGACCCCTCGGGCGATATGCTCTCAATCGATACCAACCGGTCGTTTCGTAAACGACCGGTGCATCATTTAGGTGAAGTGCCTGAGGAAGAGCTGGAAAAGATCTTAAATCAGATGTCCAAATTCACCGAACGGGATGAGCTTAATTGCGGCACCTGCGGCTATGAAACATGTCGGGACAAGGCCAGAGCGGTTTATTGGAATATGGCAGAAATGGATATGTGTCTGCCGCTGATTACCAGCAAAACCGAAGCCATTTCCAATCTGATTATCACCACGACTCCCAATGCCATTGCGGTGCTTGATAAAAAATTCCGGATCATTGAGTTTAATGCCGCCGCCGAACGTCTCTTCAATATGAAAAAAGAAGATGTGATGCGTTATAATTTCGTCGATGCCCTGGATTATAATCCCTTCCGAAAATTGGACCATGACCGGGGGAATACCTATACCGGAAAAGGCCATTATGAAAAAGAAAACCGGACTTTTATGGAAATTTTAACCTATATCCCGGAGCAGGAATTGTATATGGGGATTTTCATTGATATCACCAGGCAGGAAAAACAGGAGCAGGACATGCTGAATATTCAGGAAGAAACCCTGAAAATGGCCCAACGGGTTATTGACAAGCAAATGCGGGTTGCCCATGAAATCGCTGGCTTGCTAGGAGAAACCACAGCTGAAACCAAGGTGACGCTGACCAAGCTCCAGAAAGTCGTGACCAGTCGGGAGGTTGAACTTTAATGCCTTTATTTATGGATATTGCCAGCGATAGTGTTAACAAGGTTCATGAAGAACTTTGCGGCGATAATGTGGAAGTACGAATTAATGATGAAAGCGTCATTGTGGTGCTGGCCGATGGCATGGGCAGCGGGGTCAAAGCTAATATTCTGGCTACCCTGACTTCTACCATTGCGGCCACCATGCTGGAAGAAAAAATGGGGATTATGGACGTATTGGAAACCCTGGAAGCAACCCTTCCAAAATGCAGCGTCCGTCATATGGCCTACTCCACCTTTACCATTGTTCAGGTTTTTAGAAACAGGAAGGCTTATATTCTGGAATTTGATAACCCGCCTTTAGTATTTGTCCGGGATGGAGAGATCATCGAGCTGGAGCGGAAAGAAATTGAATTTCAGGGGAAATCTGTTTATGAGACCACCATGGAAATAGAAAAAGGCGATATTATGGCCTTTTTTAGTGATGGTGTAATTCACGCGGGGATCGGAAATTTTTTAAATTTTGGATGGCAATGGGAAGAAGCTTCCGACTACATTCTGGCCCGATCATATGAGAAAAAAAAGGCCAAGGAAATTTCCAAGGCGCTGGTGGATACCTGCTATAATTTATACGGCGAAGAACCCGGGGATGATACCACCGTCGCCGTGATTAAGGTGGAAGAACGAAAATATGTTACGATGTTTTCTGGTCCGCCGCTGGATCAGGAAAAGGACGCCGAGATTAAACGGCTGCTGGAACGGGCCCGGGGCAAGAAAATTGTCTGTGGCGGGACAGCGGCAAACATCGTCGCCCGAGAATTTGGCGAAGAAGTCAAGGTCGATTTCTCCACCATGTCGGATCGGGTGCCGCCGATTGCGACTATCAAAGGCATTGATTTGGTGACGGAAGGAGTTCTGACCATGCAGGAAACCATTCGTTTATGTGATGATTATATCAATAATCGCTGCGGTCGCGAAGTATTCCAATTGAAAAATGGCGCATCCATGCTAGCTAATATGCTGATTAATGAGGCCACCACCATCGATCTGATTATGGGTAATTCCATTAATCCGGCCCATCAGAACCCGGATTTTCCGGACGAACTCACCACTAAATGGCGGGTGACCCAGAAACTCATTGATATGCTACGTTATTTCAACAAGGAAGTTAACATCATTTATGTTTGATTTACATTAATAATTCAGGCAAAAAAGAGAAGCGGAACACCCCGGTGAGGGTGTTCCGCTTCTAACTAATATGCTTTGAGGAGAAAAGCTATATAACATATTTACCCAAATTATGATAATTAACGCAAATATAACAAAATATTTTATTTTTTATTTCGGTTGTTTTTCTAAGACCCCATAATGGTAGTAGGCGTAACCGGCGCCAAAAACGACGGCGCAGATAGAAAAATAGAGTCCAAATAAAGGGTTCTGGATCCCTCCGGAAAAAATTATCAGCGAGCCGATAGATGCCAGGATGGGACAGATCAGACCTCTGAAGACGCTTTTAATTTCCTTCTTTTTCCATAAAACAAAAACTTTGTAATACAGACCCAGATACAGCAGATAACTGGTCACGATGGCAATTTCAGAGATGTCAGAATTGGGAAACAGGGTGTATTTTTGGGAGAAATAGTGAACCGTCAGCCAGAAACCGACAATCATGAGCGCAAACACAGCTGAATTCACTGGAAAATCAAAACGCGGCGAGATTGTCGTCATGGCTCTGGATTTGGGGATCATCTGATCCAGTCCCAAAGCATAGGGCATCCGGATCATTGCCATGACCAGGCCATTCAGGGTCCCCAGCACCGAGATAAAAACAAACAACATTAGTATTTTGGCACCGCTGGGACCAAAAATCATATTGGCCGCAAAATCGAGATGGGCATCGCCGGTGTTCATAATTTCGGTGGGACCGACCAGATTGGAAATGCCCACAAAATAAATAATGTAGAGAACCAGAATGATCAATGGACTGATAACCAGGGCCAGCGGCAGATTGCGTTTGCTGTTTTTAATTTCATAGGCCACTGAGGTGGAAATAATCCAGCCGTCAAATGAAAAGGCGATCGGCGCAATGGCGGCAATCCAGCCGGTTGAGCCGATTTCCGAAACTGCCGCGGCGGTGAAATGTTCTCCAGTGCCGCCGAATATCAGGCCGGCAAAACCGATAACTATCAGCGGAATCAGTTTGATGACCATGGCAGCACTTTGAAAATGACCACCGATTTTAGCTGAAAAAATATTAGTGGCATAAAGTACCAGAAAACAGCCGATCCCCGCCAGGATCTGAATTTCCAGCGTTTGGTTCACGTTAAAGAGGATACAGAAGTAAATGCCGGAAACCCAGGCCAGGATGGCGGTGATGGTGGGTAAATAAATAAAGGTCTGAAACCAGCCATAGGCCGAACCCATGCTGGGGCTGATAAATTCTTTGGCATAAGAAAGCACTCCGCCAGGTCGATCGGTCCGGGCGGCCAGTTCGGCAATGGTTAAACAGCCAAAGACAATACTGATCGCCGCAATGACAAAGACCAGAATTCCTAGAACAACGCTACCACCAGTGGCGACAAGAATATTATCGCTTTTAAAAAAAATACCAGAACCGATAACGACGCCAACAATTAGAGCGATGGCGGTAAATAAATTATATCTTGACTGTTGCATGGCAACCTCCAGGTTTGGATTTCCGGCAATTAAGTAAAAGCCTTGTTGTGATTTCTTTTTAATTACCTGAAAAATAATGTTTGGGATTTATTTGGTACCAAAAAGTCGGTCGCCGGCATCGCCTAAACCAGGAACGATGTACGCATGATCGTTTAAGTGATCATCAATGGCGGCACAGAAAATGGGGATCTCGGGATAAGCGGTGGTGACGGCTTTGATCCCTTCCGGGCAGGCCAGGATATGGACCACCTTGATATTGGGGCAATGGGCTTCTTTTAAAAGGCGAATGGTATGAATTACCGAAACCCCGGTAGCGAGCATCGGATCCACAATAATGGCTTCTCTTTCGGCAATGTCAGAAGGTAACTTTTTGTAATATTCCACCGCCTGAAGGGTTTCAGGGTCGCGGTATAAGCCGATGTGGCCAATTTTGGCCTTGGGGATAATATTGGTAAAGCCTTCCACCATTCCTAAACCTGCCCGCAGAATAGGGACAATAACGACATCTTTTTCGGCCAGAACTTTTTGCGTGGTTTTGCAGATAGGGGTCTCAATATCAATTTCTTTAAGCGGGAAATGTTTGGTAACCTCCCAGGCCATCAGACTGGACAGTTCCTTCACCAGTTCGCGAAACTCCCGGGAAGGGGTTTCCATCTTGCGAAGGTGGGTTAATTTGTGCATGACAAGTGGGTGATCCACTATTGTTACATTTTGCATGGTAATCTCCTTTTATTGTTTATTAGATTAATAATACGATAATTGAGTGAATAATTCTACAATTATTTAAGAATTATTTGTTGACACTTGGAAAATAAGGGTTAAAATGAAATAATACGATTAAATATAAGTGTTGAAGAAATTAAAAAAAAGGAAGGTGACCTAAAAATGAAGGAAATTAAATTATATACTTGGGCCCACTGTCCATATTGTCGAGCCGCAAAACAACTTCTGGACGACAAGGGGCTGAAGTATACGGAAATTGATATCTACAATGACGCTCAGACTCGTCGCCAACTGCAGGATCAGACAAGTCATTATACGGTGCCTTTTGTCTTTATAGGAGAGACATTTGTTGGTGGTTTTTCGGAACTTAAAGAAATTGAGTTTAGCGGTAAACTCGACGAGTTATTATAAGGTGAGGTTAAGATGGCAGCAATAACATTTAAGGTTGTAGAAGAAATCGGAGTTCTCAGCGAATTACCCAGTGGATGGCAGAAAGAACTGAATCTGGTGAGCTGGAATGAACGGGATCCTAAATATGATATTCGGGATTGGAATGCTGATCACGAAAAAATGCGCAAGGGCATCACATTGACCGCCGATGAGCTGGTCCAATTGCGTGATATCTTAAACGGTATGGAACTTTAGTAAAAAATGGCGTAAATTCAGGTGCGAAGAATACTAACGTACCGACCAATTGTTAATCTGAACCAAAAGCGTATCTCACCAAAAGGGGAGATACGCTTTTTCTTATAGGTCGATTATTTAATGGTTTCGGCGCAATTGGCGGAACCAGTGCTCAGGAGCATGTCGAGGCCATGGTCCAGGGCCGGCAGAATGGCTTCGAGATTTTCCTTAACTGCTTTGGGGCTGCCGGGCAGGTTGATGATCAGGGTTTGCTTGCGGATGCCGGCGGCGCTACGGCTGAGCATCGCTTTGGGGGTGATCTGCAGGCTGTGGTAACGCATCGCTTCAGGGATCCCGGGGGTCATCCGGTCACAGACGGCAATGGTAGCTTCCGGGGTCCAGTCCCGCTGGGAAAAACCGGTGCCGCCGGTGGTCAGAATCAGATCTAGATGATCTTCATCGGCCCAGACCATCAGGGCTGTTTTAATAGTTTCCAGATCATCTGGCAGGATGATGGTTTTGATCACTTCGTACAAACTGGTTTCGGCCAGCATTGTCTCTATCATTGGGCCGCTTTTGTCTTCCCGTTGGCCCTTTGAGCCCAGATCACTTAGGGTCATTATTCCTGTTCGATACATAAGATCCTCCTAAATATTAAATGTAAAAAAGTCGTTGGCCAATAAATCGATATACAAAAGTTTGTTCCGCAGAATTTCTTCTTTCCCAGTGAGGACTTTTAAAGCTTCGGAAACTTCCAGTGAAGCAGCCAGAGCTGGGGTAAAAGACGGGTTGCCCAGAGCCTTGGAGTCATATTCTTTTTCACCGGCATAGAGGCGTGACAGAGTATCGTCTTCCGGAAAAACCGTGGTCACCTGGGCGAACCAGCCGCCAATAGCGCCGTGGATCAAGGGGATATTCTTTTCTTTGCACAGGGTCTGCACGGTGAGCCGAGCGGGGACATTATCCAAGGCGTCCACTACTAGATCAGCATCGCCAATCAGGGCTGAACCGTTATCCTCGTCCAGAAAATCGTGGAAATAGGTGGTCGTTACTTCTTTATTAATCAACTTAACCCGGGCCGCCGCTGCTTTGGCTTTGGGGGTACCGAGATTTTTTTCGGTGGAAAAAATCTGCCGATTTTGGTTGGAATCTTCAAAAACATCGCCATCAATCAAAATCAGAGCACCAATCCCAACCCGGGCCAGCATTTCAATAATATAGCCGCCCAAACCGCCGCAGCCCACCACACAAACTGTGGCATGCTGGATGCGCTCAAATTCTTCATCGGAAAAAGCCGGAAAATTTCGTTCATAACGTGACATCGCGCCACCTCCTCGTATCCCAATTTAACAATTAAGATCAGTATAACAATTTTTAACGAATAATTAAAGTCTTGAATTGATATTGTTTTTTCTGACAATAATCGTTAGAATAGAAAGTAGACAAAAAATGACAAAATTTGGTCGGCAAGGAGAAAAAATGGAGTTACTAAAGGTAAAAACCATTGATGAGATGAAGAAAATCATCAATGAGACATTTAAAGACATAACTTTAGAGAATGAAACCATTGATATCAGCCATGGATTGGGCCGGGTATTATCATCGGATATCGTTTCGACCATGGATGTTCCACATTTTGATCGCTCAGTGGTGGATGGTTATGCGGTGAAGCTAACCGACGTTCAGGGTGCGGGAAGTGCCATACCGGGGTTCTTGAGAATAACCGGAGAAGTCCAGATGGGCAAAGAAACTACCGAACGTCTAAATCAGGGTGAAACCCTCTATGTTCCAACCGGGGGGATGGTACCGGTTGGTACCGAAGCCATGATTATGATTGAATATACCGAAAAACTAGGGGAAAAAGACTTGGCTATTTACACCAATGCCGGAGCCAACGAAAATATGATGCGGATTGGTGATGATATCAGAAATGGGGAACTGGTTTTTTCCCGGGGGCATTTGTTAAGACCTCAGGACATCGGCGTTTTATCGGCTTTGGGTTACCTGCAAATTGAGGTTTATAAGCGTCCCCGGCTCAGTATTATTTCTACCGGCGATGAAATCATCCGGCCAGGCGAGACTCCTAAGCCCGGGGAAGTGATTGACATTAACACGCCGGCCTTGGCAGCGGTGGCAAAACGATTGGGAGCCGAGGTAATTTCGACTTCTTATGCCAGAGATGACCACAATGAGATTCGCACTGCCGTGGAAAACGGAATAGAAAACGGCGATATGGTCATTCTTTCCGGCGGCAGTTCGATGGGTGAAAAAGATTATACCGTCCAGGTCATTGATGGGCTGGGGCAGGTGCTGCTCCATGGTCTGGCCGTTAAACCGGGAAAACCGACGATATTGGGAACTGTTATGCAAAAACCAGTGATTGGCTTACCAGGTCAGCCGGCCGCGGCCATCATGGTGATGATGATCGTGCTACAGGAATTTATGAAGTTGTACTATAGTCAGGATGTTTTCAAATATCAGACTGTCCAGGGAGTGCTGATGGAAAATATTCATGCCGCTCCAGGCCGGCGGACCTTCCAGACGGTGTCGATCACTAAAACTGAAAATGGCACTGAAGTCCGGCCAACCCACGGTAAATCCGGAATGATTACACTCTTATCCTATTCCGACGGATACATTGAAATCACCGAAAACGAAGAAGGAAAAAATAC
>PGZR01000213.1 GCA_002841405.1 Firmicutes bacterium HGW-Firmicutes-4
CGACTCCATGAGTGTCGTTGGTGAAAAATTCTCTTCCGGAGAAATCTTTGTCCCAGAAATGCTGATCGCTGCTAAAGCGATGGCTAAAGGCGTTGACGTCTTACGACCACTGTTAGCCGGAGATACTTCTGCATCTTTAGGAACCTGTATTATTGGAACGGTTGCCGGTGATTTACATGATATCGGAAAAAATCTGGTTTCAATGATGATCGAAAGTGCCGGATTCACCATGGTTGACCTGGGCGTCGATGTACCTGCTGAACGATTTGTCGAAGCCATCAAAGAAAACGAGAATGTCACCTTAGTAGCCTGTTCCGGACTGTTAACCACAACCATGCCTGCTCTTAAAGAAGCTGTTCAAACCATCAAAGCCAGCGGACTGGATGTTAAAGTCATCGTTGGTGGTGCCCCTGTGACACCAGAATACGCTGCTGAAATCGGCGCTGATGGATTTGCACCAGATGCTGGTAGTGCCGCTGTTAAAGCCAAAGAAATGGTTGCTTAACCACTAAACAAACGTCAACTAGCCCCTTAATTTATTATCATAAAAAAAAGAGAAACCTGCGGGTCTCTCTTTTTTTATGATTAAATATTGTCGCTAAAATAGCTCATTTTAGACCAATCCCACCAGTTTTCCAGCAATCGGCAGCCACAATGTAGCTAGACCCACAAAAGCGATTTGGAGCCAGACTGCAGCTTTAGGCATGTCGGTCATCTTGTAATAGCCAGCTGTATAAGTAATCAATGGAATGGTGTCAATCGGGAATAAATAACAGTTACCCGCACATAAGCCCAGAGCAATAATCAGCAGTGCCGGATTGATTCCGGTGGTGGCAGCCAAACTGATGATAACTGGCGTCAGAACCCCGATTAAAGCCGGTGCCACGGGGACAATCAGCATAATCACAAAACACATCACGGCGACAAAGAAAACCCCACCCATCAGTGAAAATGATAGGTTTGATGGTAAGACATAGTTGACAAACCATTCGCTCACACCGTTTGCGACAATGGTGTTGGCAATGCATAAAACGGTTCCGATCAGGATAAATGAAATCCAACTGACTGCTTTCATGTAGCGCTCCCAGGTGAGGATCTTGATCCCAGGCAAAAAGAAAGAAACACAGCCAATCAGGGCTACGACCGTCACCTCAATGGCCGGATAGAATGAGCTGAGCAACCAGAAGAAAATCATGACTATTCCAATTGCGATAACCTTTAACTCTCGGCTATCTACTTTCTCTTTAACTTCAATAGACTTCAAGTAGTTATCAATCTCATTTTTATCAATATTTACTGGAGGAAATATTTTAGTCAAGATGTACCAGGCCAGCGGTACCATGACCACAACAATCGGGATCCCACAGGCCATCCACTGAATAAAAGTGATCTGGATGTCAGCCTGACTTTGCAACAACCCAATTGTTAAAATGTTAATGCCACTACCGGCCGGTGTCATCAGCCCCCCCAGCATCACCGCTATCGGAATTCCCATCATCAGTGATTTGGCCGTTTGCTGTCGCTCTGCTTCATTTTTAAAAAGCTTGAGAAAACTGGCTCCGATGCCCATAAAAACAACTACTGATGGTACATCCGTGACAATCGAAGATACCAGGGCTCCAGCAACCATGATCGCCAGGACACAGGTTTTGACGTCTTTGCCAAACTTTTTAAGTAGTGCATGTAAGATCCGCTGAACAATCGGCGTGGAGGTCACTGCCTCGGCCAGCCCAAATGAAGCCAGGACAAAAAATAAGATCGTGTTGGTAAATCCGCTTAGTCCGGCAGTCAAATTTTTTGTGACCCCCAGCATTGGCAATAGCGCCAGACATAGGAAACAAATAACGCCAACTGGCAACGCCTCAGTAATCAACATGATTAAAAAGAACAGCAGCAAGCCAATGGTTATCAGTCCCTTATCGGTCAGACCCATTGGTATGGGTAGAAAAAAAACGGCTACCAGCACGGCAATGCTGATAATCATTCCGATGATCTGTTTTTTATTCATAATCCACCTCAATC
>PGZR01000214.1 GCA_002841405.1 Firmicutes bacterium HGW-Firmicutes-4
TAAAATGCTAACCGCTGTTGAAGACATCATGTTGGAAGAGTTTGATTTGCCGGAGGGCTGTATTGATATCGGGATTTTTACCACCCAATATGATGGTGTCGGCTACTGTGCGGCCGATGAAGCCACCAAAGCCTCAAATGTTGAGGTCGCTTATATTAAAACCCTTTATGGTGCCGGTGCCGGACTTAATGACGGCCAGGTTTTTGGTGTCATCACCGGACCCACTGTTTCTGACGTTGAAAGCGGACTCCGTTATATCCGGGACTACGCTGAAAACAAATCGAGCATCTACAGCGTCAATGACGATGACAGCAACCTGATTTATGCCCAGCTGGTGCCTAAAATCGGCAAATATTTTTCAAAAACCTATGGCCTGCCAATCGGTTCATCGATTGCTTTCCTGTTTGCCCCGGCCCTTGAAGGAGTGGTCGGAATCGACGAAGCCTTAACCGTTGCCGATGTCGAAGTCGTCAAATTCTTTGGCCCGCCAACCAATTCAAATCTGAGCGGCGCCATTCTGACCGGGACCCAATCCAATTGCCGGACTGCCTGTGAAGCCTTTAAAAACGCCATTATCAGCTGCGTCGAAGACCCGGTTGATTATTGATCGATGTATTTATATTTAAGCAAGCAAAAAGAACCGTCAGCTGACGGTTCTTTTTTATTATTGGCGTGATATTTAATAATAATACATGGATTGCATCATCGATGCGACAATGGCCATCACAATACTTGAGAAAATGATGGAAAGAACGATGCCGATTGCCATAAAGATCACAACATGACAATATTGACAATCGGGATGTACAGCAGCAGCAGCGTCAGCATCCAGTCACCCAGGGTCATGGGGGCTTCGGTGTTTTCAGCGGCGGCCTGACGTTGGGGTGGGGCCTGATACTGTGACGAGGTTTGCGTAGGATCTGGAGTCGTTATGATCGTTTCCGAGATCATGACTTCTTCCTCAACAATACCATCAGCAATGATTTCATCCTCGACAATTTCGTGAGATAAGATTTCTTCATTTGGGATTTCACCAGGAATCTCTTTGTCGGAAACATCATGAGAAAGATTTTCGTTATCGAAAACTCCGGCCGTGAAATCTTCAACTCCACCGGTATTTTCCTTCAACACGTTTCCACAATTACCACAAACTGCATCATCTGGACCGATACCGGCGTAACATTTGGGACAATACTTTGCCATTGCGCTCACATCCTTTTTATTTTATTTTATCATAAAAACAGGATGATTTCAAAATATAATTCAGGATACAACTTCTATTTTCTTAATAACCTGATCTTCCCGAGGTTTGTCTGATCGATCCCGGGCTACTGCAACGATCGCGTCTGCTGTTTCGATACCAGCAATCACCTTGCCGAAAGCCGCATATTGGCCATCTAAAAATGGCGCATCATCGACCATGATAAAAAACTGGGAACCGGCTGAGTCCGGCATTCCGGAACGCGCCATGGAAATGACACCCTTCACATGTTTCAGATCATTGACCACACCGTTGCCAGAGAATTCGCCTTTAATGGTGTGTCCGGGACCGCCCATACCACTACCCTGGGGGCATCCGCCCTGAATCATAAAACCGGGAATGACCCGATGAAAGATTAATCCGTTATAGAAGCCGTCATTGACTAAGGTTAAAAAGTTTTCTACGGTGATCGGGGCAACTTCCGGATATAAATTTTTACGATTGGATTTGTTGTTTCTGACATTATTTCCTCCAAATTTTTCTGATAATTTTTACTTCAATGTAGTATACACCAAATGAAATAAAATGAAAAGAGGTTCGCCTGAGTCTTAAGCTTTTTGATAAATGAGCTTTTAAACAGCAAAGCGATATTCGCCGGTGTTCTGATCCTGATCATAAAAATCGCCATAGCTGAGGCTGAAGACGTCTTTGTTGATACCGGACACAGCGATTTTATTTTTGATCAGGTATTGCCAGAATCCGGTACCAGCGATATTTCCCTGAATAATAACGCCCTGAACGACGCCATTTTTTAGCACGACTTTCTGATAATTATGGCGGTCTTCGCGGATTAAGATCTCGCAGTTTTCTTCCGGTTCCGGGTTGATGTTCCCCAGCGACAAGGTCGTGAGTCCATAGAAATTAAGTGTATTTTTAAGGGCATAACGATCTTCATAAAGTAGTTTTTGGCCCAGCATGTTAATCGCAGCAATCCGTCCCTGTTTTACGGCATTGGGCCAGATCCCGGCGATGCCGGTGACATCGCCGGCGGCATAGATATCGTCAATATTTGTCATTAAGTTATCATCCACCAAAATGGCATGGTTGGTCGCAATCCCGGATCCCTCGATAAAGTTAAAGGCCGGCCGCACTCCGGCGGCAATCACAATGACATCAGCCGGAACTGCTTTGCCACTGGCCAGATGGATGATTTTCCCCCGTCCCACCTCATCGACGTCAACCGAAACAACCTTATCATTTAAAATAAATTCCGCTCCCTGTGCTTCAAACAGCTGCTGGTAGGCCTGAGCCGATTTCTGATCCAGCTGTAAACTCATCACCGCTTGGGTCATTTCAATCACCGTTACCTTTAATCCCCGCTCCAGCATTGCCACGGCAGCGTCCATACCAACCAGACCGGCACCGATAACGACGGCGTTTTTGGCGGTATTGCATTCGTTATCCAGTAACTGGGCATCTTTTAAGTCGCGGAACCCATAAACGTTTTTTGATTCCCGGAGGCCCGGGATCGGTGGGATGAAATAGGCAGCGCCACTGGCAATCAGCAGCTTGTCATAACGGATATCCTGATTGTCATGGGTTTTTACCGTCTTTTTCTGCACATCGAGACTGATCACGGTGGTATTACTTAGCCAGGTTATCCGATTTGACTCAAAGAAGTCGTCAGCAATAAAACTGATCCCTTTGGCGTCCCGTTGATGACCCAAAAATTTATGGAGCATACAACGGGAGTGAACGCTGTCTTCTTTGGCGATAATCACCACTTCGGTATCCGGCTCTGAGGCTTTGATTGTTTTGGCCGCGCTGATGCCGGCTGCGCTGGCTCCGATAATAACAATTTTCATAGGCTTACCTCTTTCACTGCGATGGCTTTCTTGGGACAGGCTTTAACACAGCTGGGTCCATCTGGCTTATCTTCGCAGAAATCACATTTAATGACCTTGGTCCGGGTTTGTTTGTCTGGTTTTAAAACCCCATAAGGGCAATTCATTACGCACATATAGCAAGCGGCACATTTTCTTTCATCATACTGTACATGCCCGGTTAAAGGATCTTTTTCCAGAGCGCCGCTCATACAGGCCAGCACGCATTCCGGTTCGTCACAATGACGGCAGAAAATGGGCAGGTAGCCTTTTTGAGCATCAAATTTAATAAAGTTGCGGGTTTCTGCAGCAGGACTTTGCAGATTGACGGTGTAAAAATTACTGCCTTCTTCATGGGCACTGATACAGGCGATGTTACAGTTCAGACAGCCATCGCATTTTTCACGATCAATGATGATTCGTTTCATGATTACACCTCCTTAGATGTTTAATTCCTGACGTTTCTTTTCAATGATCGCG
>PGZR01000215.1 GCA_002841405.1 Firmicutes bacterium HGW-Firmicutes-4
CAGTCCGCCCCCTTTAGCCACTCGGGCATTCTCCCACTTGCTTATTAATTCAGCTTCTCTATAATAGTTTGTTTTTCCTTTTTTGTCAACTGTTTTTTAAATTTTTTTACCGATTTTTTTTCGAATCCGCTGTAAGGCATTGTCCACTGATTTATTTCCGCAATCCAGAGCTCGGGAAATTTCATAGTAGGAGGCACCCTGAATATAGTAGGCAAGGACTTTTTTTTCAAAACCGGACAATTCCCGTTTAACGTCAATCATCAATTGTTCCAATTCTTCGGCTTTGATTAATTCTACCCCGGGTTCCACATTTTTTTTTGCGGCCAGCCGGTCGATAATGATATTCTGGGGTTCTTCTTCCGACACAGCCGCATAAATTGACACCGAATTATTCAGCGGCATATGTTTCTGGCGGTTGGCTGAACTGATAGCCGTTTGAATCTGACGCTCTATACAGAGATTGGCAAATGTCGAAAACTGTGCTTCCCGATCCGGGCGAAAGTCCCAAATCGCTTTGAGCAAACCAATCATCCCTTCCTGGATCAGATCTTCGTTGTCCCCACCGACCAGATAATAGGATCGGGCCCGGATCAGAACATTTTTTCGATATTTTTCCAGTAAAAATTCTTCAGCTTCCTTATCTCCCTGTTGGGCTCGATGTACTATTTCTGATTCTGATATTTTATCATTGCTTATCTTTACCATTTTGTCCTCGCATTATTCTTTAACGCGCATTTTGTTAAATTGATCAAGGGTCTCGGCATCTAAAAAATCACTGAGCTTGACCCCTTGTTTTTGCACACTTTTTTTCTTGTCATCACGAAAGTTTTTTAACGTTGCGTCCATATCCTGGATCAGTTCCCTGACCGGAACTCGCTCGGCGCCGCTGGCCATCACCATCTGCTGCAAGGTAAAATCCGATGTCACCACCCGGACATTATAAGCTTTAGGCAGACTGTAAACCAATTTTTCAATATAGCTGTCGGCAGTTTTATTTTTTTCGGTAAAGACCACCTTGATCCGACCCACCATTTCTTCGCGTTTTTCCAGGGATTGTTGCTGATAGGCATCGAAAACAAGGATGGTTTCCCATCCTTTGAATCCGCTGTAGCCATTTAAATCATTGATCAGCTGTACCCGAGCCTCTTCCAGCTGGATTTCTGAAAGACGTTTTAAATCATCTGAACCGTGGATGACATTATAGCCATCCACAATTAATATGGTTTTCATTGAAATCGCTGTTTGGCAGCCTCTGCAAAAATGATGAATGGATACTGAAAAGTCACATTGTTTTTTGACTTTTTCGCTGATTCCAGTGCCTTCATTACCAATGACAATAGCCAGCGATCCTTTATAGTCGGCTTTATAATAGGGATTGCCCTTCATGTCAGTCGACATGATCCAGAACCCTTTTTTCTTTAGTTCATCAATCGTCTGGCTGAGATTGGTCACCTTGACAATCGGGGTGTGCGATACCGCTCCGGATGAAGCTTTCACCGAAACAGCCGTCAAAGAAGCAGATCGTCGGTTGGGAATGATCACGCCATCAGCCCCACAAATATTGGC
This sequence comes from Firmicutes bacterium HGW-Firmicutes-4, assembly GCA_002841405.1. GTDB lineage: Bacteria > Bacillota > Clostridia > Eubacteriales > Eubacteriaceae > Acetobacterium. The sequence goes on from PGZR01000215.1 coordinate 1,567, forward strand.
ACTCCTTATTATTGCTCCCAGATTGTGAGGATCAGTCAAATGATCTAAAATAACAATAAAGGGGTCTCGTCCCTTGGCTTTGGCATGATTAAGGATATCCTGCAGGTTACTGTAGGGGAATGGCGCCATCAGCGCCACAATCCCCTGATGAACCTGACCGTCGGCCAGATACTCCAGTCGTGCTTTTTCGACTGAATGAATAATGATATTCTGCTTTTTAGCCATATCGGTAATCTTTTTAAGGACATGATCGGTGTTGTCTTTTAAGATCAATAATTTATCAATTTCCTGACCAGAACGGAGGGCTTCCATAACCGGGTTTTTTCCTACGACTATAAAAGTTTCTTCGGTTACACCATCATCTTCGCGATTAAAGCCCTCATGCTTACGAGGTGGTTTCCGATCGTCAAAGCGGCGGGATCCACGATCTTCTTTGGGTCCTCTGCTGTCAAATTTTCGCGGTTTTTTATCATCCTTGTCGCCACGTTCTTCAAACTTACGGGTCTTTTTATCGCCTTTTGAAGCGTTGTCGTTTTTCTTGCTTCGGGGTTTATCACTGGTCTTACTGCTATTCGATCGACTATTTGATACTTTTTTCATCTTTTCACCTATTCTTTTATTTTAATTCGATTTATTTCTTGATAAATCGCTTTCGCATTTTTTGCGGTATTATTCGTTTGTTTCGGTTTCGGCATTCATGCCTTGGACTTCTTCATCCATTGGTTTTCGTTTTCGCGGCGGCAATGGCCCATAATACTGGTAATAATGGGTCTTAATGTCACCATTATAGAGTTTTCTGTTTTTGGTCGAGGCTTCACCAAAATATTTTTCAAACTTTTCGTAACCGGTAATAATAAAATAAGACCAGTCCTCCAGACTTCGAAAGACCTTACCCATATCCCGATATAAGCGCTGAATTTCTTTTTCTTCACCAATTCGTTCACCATAAGGCGGGTTGGTGATAATGACCCCGTATTTTTTCTTGGTCGAAACCGACTGAACCGCTAATTTTTGAAAAGCAACCAGATCGGTAACCCCCGCCAGTTCGGCATTGGTTCGCGCCTGTTTCAGGGCGTCAGCATCACAGTCGGAACCCAGCAGTAAAAACGCTTTATCGTTGATGGCCTCCCGGGCTTCCTGCCTGGCCTGTTCCCATAACGCAGCCGGAATGGCGTCCCAGGTTTCAGACACAAAATCCCGTTTCAGACCGGGGGCAATATTTTTACCGATCAGCGCCGCTTCAATGACAATCGTCCCAGACCCGCACAGGGGATCCAGAAAAACCCGATCCGGCCGCCAGCGCGATAGATAAACCAGCGCTGCTGAGATGGTTTCTTTCAGCGGCGCCTCATTTCCGTATTGACGGTACCCACGTTTATTAAGACCGGAGCCACTGGTGTCAATGGAGAGGGTGACCTCATCCTTGAGAATTTGAATATGAATGGGATACTTACCACCATTCTCATCAAACCATTCGACATGGTATTTCGATTTTAATCGTTCCACCACCGCTTTTTTGACAATTCGCTGACCGTCAGATTTACTGAACAGGGTC
>PGZR01000216.1 GCA_002841405.1 Firmicutes bacterium HGW-Firmicutes-4
CCTTCGGTATAAAGACAATTTTTCAAAAGATAGGTGACGATCTTTTCGTTATTGTCAATACCCATATTTCTCAGATTCTGTCGATAATAAGCCCACAGCAGTTCAATGGCGGTGCCTTTGGGATCAAATAAAGCTTCCATCGAGAACATTTTTTGACTCTTTAAATTTTTGACAATACACAAAAGCAAACAATCCAAATGGATTGCCTCAATAAATTCTCCGGGCTTGATTTTTTCCAGATCTTCAACAACCCGGTCATTAAAATATTCCAGGCTGTCTTTTTTCAGTTTGTCCTGAAGCTTGCTGGTCTTCTGATTGAACCGATCAATGGCATTGGCCACTGAAAACAAAACACTTTCTGAAACAAGGGTCAGAACCACCTTTTTTTTCTTATCCCAGGGATAAAAAACATTTTTCAAAATCACTTCATTAATGATTTCCGATGACTCCACCTGATAGTCAACCAACACATCGCTGGGGATCGAAATATAAATCAGTTTGGGATTATTAAGGGTATCGATAATCAGGCCGCGACGGCTTAAGAACACATTGGCCTTGATCAATTCATCCTCAACTCCGCAATTAACCTCCACTTCTTCCAGAAATTGCTCGTTTTGGATCATATAAGCAATAAAATTCCGGGTCGTGTCCAAGCCCTGTTCTTTTAAATTGGCTTCAAATCCGTAAAGCAGCAGAATGTGCACAATCCGCACAATATCGCGTTGTCGGTCAATGCCACGACTTTCTTTGGCGCGGATAAAGGTCTGATTGAGGGGCGAATTTATATCGTAATAGTCCGGTGCAACCGAAAAAAGAGCCTCAACTGCCAGCAGAATCAGCAGATCTGCTTCAACTGAAACCATTCCATTTTTTTGAACATCCTTATTTTTTTTAAGGTTATTCATCATCCATTGATACATATCATCTAATTTCTCAATACCATTTTTTAAAACATTGTTACAGTCTCCACAAAGGCCATCGTATTTTATATTTAATTTTTCGTTATCTATTTTATAATTTCTGTCAAAAAAACCGATTGTTTTTCCACATTTATTACAAGGCGTTTTCATTATTTACAATCCTTCCCTATCATCCTGCTAACTTTTCTCTATATTGACAAATTCTCTCTTGTTTTTTTACAGGCTTCACCCATTGTATTGATGTCACTGTCTATAGTTTACCATAAAACGGCGCTTTTTACTCAAAAAAAATAAAAGAGCAAGCTAAATTAAGGTTGCTCTTTTATCGCTAAAATTAGACGAATTAAATCATTTCGATGGAATCAATGGTTCCGCCCCCAAGGCAGATATGATCCTGATATAAAACCACGACCTGTCCCGGGGTTACGGCTTTTTGCGGCTTGTCAAATTCAACATAAATCCGATCCGGAGCCACCCGCACCGAAACCCCCTGATCAGCTTGGCGATAACGGAATTTAGCGGTACACTTAAACTCTTTTGCCGGCGGATACCCGCCCACCCAATTCATATCGATGGCTTCCAGCGATTTTGAATACAGAGCTGTGTGACTTTCGCCCTGGACCACCACCAATTCATTCTTGGCCAGGTCTTTGCTGACCACAAACCATGGCTCGCCGGTTCCTTCACCGCCGATTCCCAGGCCTTTTCTTTGCCCCAGGGTATAATACATCAGACCCTGATGGGTGCCCTTTACATTACCGGCCAGATCGACGATCGGGCCCGGCTGAGCCGGTAAGTACTGACTGAGAAACTGGGTAAAATTACGTTCGCCGATGAAACAGATTCCTGTCGAATCCTTTTTCTTGGCTGTCGCCAGGTTGTTTTTAACCGCAATGTGGCGGACCTCATCTTTGGAAAGATGTCCAATCGGGAACATCACATCAGCCAGTTCTTTTTGTCCCAATTGGCAGAGAAAATAGGTTTGATCCTTGTTGTGATCAAAGGCCCGCTTGAGCCGATATTGTTCATTGACAAAATCGATTTGAGAATAATGGCCGGTGGCCAGATAA
>PGZR01000217.1 GCA_002841405.1 Firmicutes bacterium HGW-Firmicutes-4
AAATTAAAATACATTATTGTATCCACGCTAATTTAAAACTCAGCATTAATTTTTTACTATGGCAATTATATCCAACTTTTTAGCTTTTGTAAAGGGTTTTCCTCGTTAGTTATTTATCTAACGATGAATCCACTGCCAAACCTTCCACTTTATAACAACAACGATATTAGAACCAGTTGTATTGTTAAGCCTCTACGACATCCACAAAAGCCTGTTTTCCGCGAATAATCTGAGCGGTTCCGTTGGTTTTATCCTCGATCCAAGCTAAAAATTCTTTTGTCTCGGCTACCGGGATCTGAAAGGAAAGGGTCACGTTTTCGCCAAAATCTTCATTCACTGGAATCACGTCCCGTTCCAATAAACCGTTACTCAGCCCCCCGTAGCTTGCGTAACTCACCGTCACCTGCAATTGATCGGAAAATTGTTTCTTAATCACGGTGCAATGATTAAGAACATCGCTGGCACCGCCACCATAAGCCCGGATCAAACCACCAGTGCCCAGCTTGACGCCGCCAAAATAGCGAATCACCACTACCAACACATCCTTGAGGTCCCGATGATCGATGACCTCCAGAATCGGTTTGCCGGCGGTTCCAGATGGTTCGCCGTCATCACTGGCTTTTTGGCGTCGGGGATTGGTATTGAGCACATAGGCCCAGCAGACATGAGTGGCTTTATAATGCTTTTTGCGGATTTCGGCCAGAATCGCTTCCGCTTCTGTCTCGGCTTCAATATGAAAAACCATATTGATAAAGCGGGACTTCTTGATTTCGAGCTCGGTTTCATCCGGAATTAATACCGTTTTATAATCTTCCACACTTATACCTCTGTCACCTGATACTTTTCAAAAAGATGGATCGGAAAATCATCGGTCATCTCAATGGTCACCAGATTGCCTTCAGCCTGGTAATCAATCTCCTGAACCACCTTCATTTCATGCAAAAGCGCCAAGGCTTTATTATCATCATAAGGAATCAGTAGCTTGATTTGCCGCTTTTCTCCGATCAGCACCCGATCGACTGTTTCAAACAGGGTATCAACGCCCAACCCTTCTTTAGCAGAAATATACAGCGTCAGCTCATCGATGGCCTGCTGATTTTTTAGAACCAAGGCATCCCGGTCTTCTGGGGTCAGCTTATCGATTTTATTATAGATCATCATTACTTTTTTGTTGCCTGCTCCGATATCCGCCAGCACCTGATTAACCACCGTGATTTGAGCTTCGTAATTATGGTTGGACACATCGACCACATGGAGCAGGAGATCCGCTGTTTCCACTTCCATCAGGGTGGTCTTGAAGGCCTTAATTAAATCATGGGGCAGCTTATCGATAAAACCGACAGTATCCGAGACCAGATAATCCCCATGTTCCGGATCAACCTTTCGCAGAGTCGAATCCAACGTGATAAAGAGGCCATCTTTGGTCACCACCTCGCTTTGGGTAAGCCTGTTAAACAACGTGCTTTTGCCGGAGTTGGTGTAGCCAATTAAGCCGACCGTTTTAACTTTATTTTTTTCCCGCTGCACGGCATTGAGCTGATTGCTTTTATTGATCCGCTCGATCCGAGCTTCCAGTTCTTCTAACTGTTTGCGGATATGACGCCGATCGGTTTCCAGTTTCTTTTCACCGGGCCCACGGGTACCGATGCCGCCGCCGGTTCGGGACATCACAATTCCCAGACCTTTGAGATGACTCATCCGGTATTTCTGTTGAGCCAATTCCACCTGCAGCTTGCCTTCTTTGGTTTTGGCATGGCGGGCAAAAATATCCAGAATAATGGTGGTTCGATCCACCGTTTTGGTTCCGGTGGCCGCCTCGATGTTGGCAATCTGCCGGGAATTGAGTTCGTCATTGGCGACAATCAGATTGATGTCGTTATTTTGAATCACCTTGATCAGTTCCTGCAGCTTGCCCTTGCCCACATAAAAGGTGGTGTCAATCTGGCTTCTGGCCTGACAAACCTGTTCCAGCACAGTTCCC
>PGZR01000069.1 GCA_002841405.1 Firmicutes bacterium HGW-Firmicutes-4
AGATTCTCGACATTTAAAATACTCATTTATGCTCCATTTCTTTTTTTACACAATTAAAAACACTTCCAGATTTGTGTTGCAGATCAGGAAGTGTTTAGTTTATCCTATGATTCTTACTTTTGTATTATACCATAGGCCAAATAATTACGCCAGACCCGACTGATCGTTACCTGGCTATTTGTTGAACTTTTCTGTTGAAAATTAAGATTTTTTTTAATATTATTTTTTGTGCTTCACTGGTCTTTTTGGGGGATTACCCCTGGCCAGGTAAAAATAAAGCATCGCCTGAATCACGGTGACCAGGCCCATGATGATTTTCTCAAACCAGGTGGCGCCCAGCAGATTGCCCAAGCTGTTTAAGCAGGCAAATACAAATGACAGCCACAGATATATTTTCGCAAACAGATTAAACTGTTTATAGTCAACAACGCCTGCTGCTACGGCTATTAATGGGACGCCAAAGCTCACCACAACCACACCCATTAGGGAAGCCTCAAAAAAGAGTACCACCATAAGTATCAGCGCAAAAATCAACCAGCCGATATAGAATTTTTTATAAGCTTTTACTCGGATCAGCCCGGATGCTGCCGCTATTACAGGGATGCCATAAATCATCATCACGATGCTGGTGGTTGCCGTGCGAACAGCTGCATCGTAGCTCTCCAGTCGTCCGCCGCTGATGAACTCATAGGGCAGACTTTTGAAAATTACCAATAGAAACACGCAGATTGTGAATATATTTAGAATGATGATCCCCTTGCCCGCCGTTTTTCTGTTTATTCTCATAGTTCCTCCTAGGATGATTGTTATAAGAAATAGTGACACATCTTGCTTATTTAAAAATTCCAATCTCTTTTCCACGTCGATCCTGCTAAGTGCTGAGTATTCAGGAACCATCCTAACAGTTATTTTTTATTCCGCAAAATTTCGCTGATATCATTATAACTTTAGTTTTGATAATTTTCAAGGTGTGGCTATTGCTGTGACAACAATTAATTAATTCATTCTATTCCAGGCATTCAGTAGCGACTGCATTTTTTCCGCTGTCTCAGTTCCCGGCATTGGTACATGGACGGCCATTTTTAAATTGGAGTGGTCAGCAACATCAAAGTTACTGATTTCAAAATCCAGCCGGCCGACCTGGGGATGGTTCAGCTGTTTATATTGCTCACCGTTATTGAGAATTTCATGGAGTGACCACCATAAATCAAACTCCGAACTTCTCGTTTTCAGCTCGTCAATAAAATGAACAAACCAGAAATCTTCAATGTGCTTTCCACTGGTTGAGCGGAAGCGGCCGGCCATACCTTTGGCATGGCGCTCCCAATCAACAAACAACTCTTTATATTTGAAGTCGGTGAACATCGCCCAGACAATATTCCGGTCCCGTTCGTTCATCGAATCAAAGTCGCCAAAAATTGTACAGGAGGCTTTGTTCCAGGCAATCACGTTCCAGCGCTGATCTGTGATCAGCGCTGGGCAATGGGTTAGATTGTCCAGCATATGCTGAAGCCCCGGGCTTACGGTTTCCCGAGTCGCTGGCATATCAGCTGGCAGCGGTTGGTTTGCCAGTCGGTAAAGATGATGACGTTCTTCCCGATCCAGCTGCAATACCCTGGCAAGGCTTTCCACCACCGGAGTGGACACATGAATCGGCCGGCCCTGTTCAAGCCAGGTATACCAGGTCAGGCTGATTCCGGCCATCTGAGCGACTTCCTCACGACGCAAACCCGGGGTTCGCCGTCGCTGGCCTGATACGAGACCAACCTGGGAAGGTAATATCTTTGCTCTCCGGGTTTTCAGGAAATCGCCCAGTTCCTTGTATCGTTGCTGCTCGCTATCCATATGAGGTGTTCCTTTCTATTATAATTTATACCATTATAAATACACTTCTGGTAATATTATAACATCTGTAATATGCTTATTCCAGAAAAACAAATTAAATGAAGGAGGTTATTGAATGAAGATAGAATCAATAAAACTTGTTTATTTTTCGCCAACAGAAACCACCAAGGCCGTAGTCGAAGGCGTCGCCCGGGGATTTAGGGCCACTGTCGTAGAACGGATCGATCTGACCAAACAGCTTGTTCGGTTGAAACCATTGCAAACCGGAGAAAACGAATTACTGATTGTGGGGGTGCCTGTTTATATGGGTAGGGTGCCGGAAGTGATCCGGGGATGGCTGCAGTCCATCAAAGCGCTGAAAACACCGACGGTTTGTGTTGTTGTCTATGGCAATCGGGTCTATGATGATGCCCTGCGTGAGCTTAAAGACATTCTCACCGCTGGCGGATGCGTCCCCATTGCAGCGGGAGCATTTATCGGCGAGCATTCCTTTTCCAGCGATATAATCCCCATTGCCATTGGTCGTCCAGATTTCCGGGATCTCAGCCAGGCAGAAGAATTTGGCCAAATAATCAGAACCAAACTGGATCCGCTTTTATCGATCGATAAAAGCAAAAATCTGAGCGTACCTGGAGAATTCCCCTATCGCGGCGAAACCAAACTCTGGGATGTGGATTTTATTGCTGTCAACGATGATTGCAATCTCTGTCAGCTCTGTGCTGAGGTCTGTCCGGTAGGAGCCATCGATATCGAAAACAGCCGCCTGATTGATCAGGAAAAATGCATCACCTGCTGCGCCTGCATCAAAAGCTGTCCCCAACACGCCAGAACGATTAAGCCCGGTCCGGTGTATGATGCCTCAATCCGACTGAGCACTCTGTTTAAAGAACCCAAGCAGCCGGACCTGTTTTATTAGTCGCTTCCAGCTGGTATCCATCCTTTTCTGACAATGACACCCTTTTGCTGTTGTCATGAAAATCGCTGCAAATTGTTCCGATTGTTACTATTTCTGTCCCATTTGCTGTGATATATTATGTTCAACCTTAACAGAACAACCAAAGAAAAATCGAGACAAAGACGTCGAAAGCAACTTTCGGCGTCTTTGTCATTTTTGTGAATGAATCACAGCGAGACTGTGCAATTTTATCAGGAAAGGATGTTACCAATATGTCAAGAATTAATTATTCATCCGGAGCTCCCCTCGAAGAAAAAGTAGGCTATTCACGGATGGTGAAAATCGGCAATCTGATTATGATCGGCGGCACCACCTCGGTTCAGCCGGACGGTAGTGTTTACGGCGAAGGCGATCCTTACGCACAGGCCAAGTATATTTTTGAAAAACACGTCAAACTCTTAGAAAAGGCTGGAGCCACCCCAGCTGATGTGGTCAAAGTCATGTGTTATGCCACCCGGATGTCCGATTGCGGCGAAATCGGCCGGGCTTACTCAGAGATTTTTAAAGAATTCCGACCACTGTTTACGGCGGTGGGAACATCGGAGCTCAACCGGCCTTCGCAACTGTGCGAGATCGAAATGACCGCGATTATTATTTCGGAGGAAAGCGGGGGTGAAAAATGAATCGAATCAGTGAACATCCCATTCTCGGTGAAACCGAAAAAGGACAGTTAGTAACATTTTTTATGGATGACAAGATGATGGAAGGTTATGCCGGTGAACCCATCGCAGTGGCTTTAAAAGCCGCCGGCCTGATGGTTCACCGCTATACCCACAAGGCCCATGAGCCCCGGGGTATCTTCTGTGCCATCGGCCGCTGCACTGATTGCGTCATGATTGTCGATGGCGTCCCCAATATCCGCACCTGTATTACCCCCTTGGTTGCAGGCATGAAGGTTCAGACCCAGGATGGGGTCACGGCACTGGAGGTAAACAAATGAAACGCTATGATTTAATCGTCGTGGGAGCTGGTCCCTCCGGTCTCTCTGCTGCCATTGAGGCTGCCCGCTGCGGGATGAGTGTTGCTGTTTTTGATGAAAATGCAAAACCCGGCGGACAATTATTCAAGCAAATCCATAAATTTTTCGGTTCCAAAGAACACCAGGCCAAAATCCGCGGCTTCAAAATCGGCGAAACGCTGCTTGCCGAAGCCGATGAAGCGGGGGTTGAGGTATTCCTCAATGCTACCGTAGCCGGGATTTATCTGGACAAAGAAGTTCTGGTCCAGATCGGGGCTGCGATGGAACACTTCAAAGCAGATACCATCATTATCGCCACTGGTGCTGCGGAAAACATGATCACCTTTGATGGCTGGACGCTGCCTGGCGTAATTGGCGCCGGGGCCGCTCAGACGATGATGAATCTTTATGGTATTAAGCCGGGCCAGCGGGTGCTGATGCTGGGCAGCGGAAATGTCGGTCTGGTGGTCAGTTTCCAGCTGATGCAGGCCGGCTGTGAAGTCGTGGCGCTGGTGGATGCCGCTCCCAAGGTTGGCGGCTATGGCGTTCACGCCGCCAAAATCGCCCGTTGCGGGGTGCCCTTCTATCTCTCCCATACCATTACCAAAGCTGAGGGCAGTGATTGTGTCAGCGGTGTGGAGATTTCCCAGGTCGATGAAGACTTCATTCCCATCCCCGGCACCCAAAAACATTTTGACGTGGATACCATCTGTCTGGCCGTTGGTCTCTCACCGATGTCACAACTGCTGAAAATGGCGGGCTGTAATATGGTCGATGATCCCCGTCGCGGCGGTCAGGTGCCACAAGTTGATGAAAATGGCGAGACCTCAATCCCCGGCCTCTTTGCCGCCGGGGATGTCTCCGGCATCGAAGAAGCCAGCTCGGCGATGATCAAGGGGCGGATGTCCGGTCTTGCGGCGGCCGCTTATCTGGGCTTTCTCAATGAGCAGGACAAAGATAACCGCCTGGCTGACCTGGAAGTCGCACTCGACAGCCTGCACCAGGGCATGTTCGCCCCTGGCAGCAAGGGCAAAACCTTTGCTAAAACCGATGAAGGCATTGCGGTTTCTCAAAGTCTGCTGAAAAAAGGCTACCTTGATGACGCCGATATTGAGCGCTTTATTCATCGGCCTGATCAAACTATTAAAAACTCCGGCATCCATCCGGTGATCGAATGTACCCAGAATATTCCTTGCAATCCCTGCCAGGATGCCTGTACCAGGGGTTGTATAAAAGTAGGCAAAACGATTACCGCCCTGCCCCGGATTGATGCCGCCAACAGCTGCACGGGATGCGGCATGTGTATTGCTTCCTGTTCCGGTCAGGCCATCTTTCTGGTGGACGAAGACTACGCCCCTGGCTACGCCAGCATTACCCTGCCCTATGAATTTTTGCCCCGGCCCCAAAAGGGCGAACTGGGAACAGCGCTAAGCCGCAGCGGTCAACCTCTGGGTCACGCCGAAATCATTGATGTCCGTAATGCCAAGGCTTTTGACCAGACCACTCTGGTCACCATCAAGGTACCGGTAGAGCAAGCCATGACCGCCCGATTTTATCAGCCCAAAACCAATGCAGCAGGACAATCAGGAAAAAAGGAGATACGACAATGAAATCTATTAATGATCGTTCACAGGATATCGGTCCCTTCGTTTCCCAGACCGATGACGCCATCATCATCTGCCGCTGCGAAGAAATCACCAAGGGCGAAATTCGCCAGGCAATTCACGACGGGATGTTTACCGTCAATGAAATCAGGCGTTACCTGAGAGCCGGGATGGGACTTTGTCAGGGCCAAACCTGCGGCAAGCTTGTTAAAAATCTGATCGCCCGGGAGCTAAACGTGATCCCCGATCAGTTGGACCCGGCCACCAGTCGTTCACCAATGCGGCCGGTGGAAATGAAAGTATTAGGAAATGAAGAGGTGAGCCATGTCTAAATATAATGATGTAATCATTATCGGCGGCGGCATCATCGGTAATGCCACCGCCTACTACCTGGCAAAAAAAGGCCTATCGGTGACCGTGCTGGAAGCCAGCAAGGACATTGGCATTGGCGGATCATCCCGTAATGGTGGCGGTGTCCGCCAGTCCGGCCGGGATACCCGGGAACTGCCGCTGGCGATGTGGGGTATTAAAAACCTCTGGCCGGGACTGTCTGAAGAACTGGGTGTGGATGTCGAATATACCCAAAAAGGCAACCTGCGGCTCGGGAAAACGGCAGCGCATCAGAAAATCCTCCAGGGTTTAACTGATAAGGCCGTATCCTGTGGGTTGGATGTCCGAATGATCAATGGCGATGAAATTCGGGCCATCAACCCCTACCTTTCCGACGAGGTTACCTGTGCCAGCTGGTGTCCCACCGACGGGCATGCCAATCCGCTGACTGCCACCCTGGGTTATTATAAAAAAGCCCGGGAATTAGGCGTCCGCTTTATTACCGAATCGCCCTGCTTCGAACTGCGTAAAATAAAAGGCGTGATCCGCCAGGTTGTCACCCCGGATGCCATCTATGAAGCCGATAAGGTACTGGTGGCGGCCGGGTTCGACAGCCGCAAAATTTTAGCAACCGTGGGCATCGATGTCCCAATGATGCCATTGAAGATGGAGTGTCTGGTTACCGAAGCCGAGCCGCCGATGTTCTTACAAATGCTCGGTACTGCTGATGCCGATTTTTACGGCCACCAGTCCAAGCATGGTTCCTTTGTTTTTGGTGGATCCTCTGGCTTTGAACACCTCAATAAAGACAACGGTTCCCCCATTTCCAGTAGTATCGGCGCTTCCTGCACCTGCCGGGGGATTATCAAATACTTCCCCGCGCTGGCCGATGCCAAGATTGTCCGGGCCTGGGCCGGCTGGCTGGATGATTGTGCCGACCATGTTCCAGTGATCAGCCCGGTGGAAGAGGTGCCCGGCTTATATATCGCCTGTGCTTTTTCCGGCCATGGCTTTGGGATTGCCCCGGCGGTGGGCTACAATGTCGCCGAAATGATTGCCGATGGTCACTCCACCATTGATTTGTCGGCCCTGCGCTACGACCGCTTCAAGCCCAAACAGTAAAAAGACGCTGAGCTCAATGCGTTAATTAGAATTTTCTTGAAAATGATTGCCAATGTAAATTTGTACCGTTTTTTACTATTCTTTCATTCTCAACTATGGTATATTGTATACATAATAAGCAGTGAACCAGCAACCATATAAGACAAGGATGTCGAAACCGGAGTTTCGGCGCCCTTGTCTTTTTTTTATGTTGATTGTTGCCCTCTTTTGCGAATTTATTCAGAAAGGAAAGCGTACGCTTAAGGTTTTAACTATGATTGATCTATTGCAACGGTATGGCACTTATGCATCATCCCCACAAGAAAAGGAAAACATCATCATCCCTAAACAACCCTTGATGGTTCAGCATTCCCAGGGTTATGAATCCTTTGACTACCGGGCTTATGGCATCTCCCACTTTTATCGATTCCAGGTTACCCAGGAAATGTTAGAAACCGCCACCATTGTTCCCGATGGCACCGTGGACATTGTCTTCCGCTGCGGCCAGGATCATCTGGATGCAACCTGTTACGGCGCCGTTCTGAAAATGCACTCCATTGAGTATGCTTCCGTTTTTCATCTCAACGATACTATTTTTGGCATCCGCTTTCTGCCCGGCAAGGCGTTTTTACCTAAAGGCTATCCGATTGGCAGCCTCACTGAGAGCTCTGTGCCACTGCCGGAAATCTGCCAGGATCAGGCGATGATGGAAGGGATCACCCGGAGTAACGATTTTAAAGAACAAATTGAGTTGTTTCTGGATGCCTATATTCCCGACTATCAGAACTATTACAGTCCCGGGACCCGACCTTTCAGTTATCGCATGGTGGATGAAATCACCAAGGTCGTCGGCATTATCAACGTTAATGAATTAAGCCAGAGCGTCGGCTATACTCCCCGCTACATCAACCGGCTCTTTAATAAAGAGATTGGCTTACCGCCTAAGACATTCTCAAAAATTATCCGTTTTCAGAATGTGCTTCTGGCCCTGGGGAAAGATCAGAATATTTCTGCCATTGCGGCGGATATGGGTTATTATGATCAGTCCCATCTGCTCAAGGAATTTAAACAATTTACGGGCATATCGCCTCTGAATTATCGCAAATCCCTGGCCAAAGGTATGGCGCTCCGAATTTAAACGGATCAATCCACTAATAAATAATAGTAACAAAAACTAAAGCCAAGACGCATCATGATGGAATGATCACGTGTCTAAATGATTTACCAATTTTTTAATAAAATTTTAAAATAAAAAACTATTTGGAGGTTTATTATGGCATTACCAGGAATTGATTTATTGTATTTAAATGAGGCCGATATGATTAAGGCCGGTGTCGGCGATGTTGTGGCTTGTACCGATTGTATGGAAGAATTATTAAAGCTTTTAGATAAAGGCGATTACCGCATGGGTGGTGAAAACGGCAATTCTCACGGTAGTATGATTACCTTCCCGGAAGAGCCGGAATTCCCCAATATGCCCAAGAATGGTCCGGATCGCCGATTCATGGCGATGCCCGCCTACGTCGGCGGCAAGTTTGACGTCGCCGGGATGAAATGGTACGGTTCCAATGTTGAAAACCGTCATAAAAACCTGCCGCGTTCGATCCTGATGATGATGTTAAACGATAAAGACACCAGCGCACCCTTAGCATTGATGTCAGCCAACCTGCTCAGTGCTTACCGGACTGCCGCGGTACCCGGCGTCGGCGTAAAAAATCTGGCCCTTAAAGATGCCAAAGTTCTTGGCATCGTCGGTCCGGGGGTCATCAACTCGACCGCCATTGAGACCTTTGCCGCCCTGCGTCCAACCCTGACGACCCTTAAAATAAAAGGTCGGGGCCAGGCTTCCATCGACCGCTGTATTGAATATGTAACGGAAAAGTGTCCGCAGTTTACCGAGATTATTGTTTGCGATACCCTGGAAGAATGTGTCCGAGGCTCAGATATTTTAAGCTTTGCCACCTCGACCCCGATGGGCGCTGGTCCTTCGGCCTATCCCTTTGTTGATGCCGAGTGGATCAAACCCGGGGCCCTGTTCTGTCTCCCCGGGGCGGCAGATTTTACCGATGAATTTATCCAAAGTGATAAAACCAAACTGGTCGTCGACAATATCTCCCTTTATGAAGCCTGGGCGGAAGAATATCCCTACCCAACCTACAATATTGTCTATATCCTTGGTTCCAAATTTATGGATATGATTCATGATGGCAAACTGGATAAAACTGATATCCACGATTTAGGGGCCATCTTAAACGGCAAGGTACCCGGACGGGAAAACGACGACCAGATCATCCTCTACTCTGTCGGCGGGATGCCGGTGGAAGATGTAGCCTGGGGCAAAGAAGTTTATGACTATGCCCGCAAGAATAATATCGGAGTTGATCTTAACCTTTGGGATAAACCAGCTTTATATTAAACTGAGTCGAAGACCTGTCTGGTCTTGATGGGATTTCCATGATAATCGGTAATCACGCTAACCACAAAACACGAACAAAAACCCATTACCCAATTTTTTAAAATTGAGTAGTGGGTTTTTAATTGGTGATAATTTTAAGCAATTTAAAGCTCTGAACAGCGGCTCCATTTGTCACAGTATTTAACAAAAATCCTGCCCATAAGGTTCTGGGCATCGGTGCGGTCATTGACGTTTGATGCCCTAACTGCGATGGTTACTCGATAGCTGGACGATTGACCGATCCAACCCGGTTGTTTTTTAAAAATGTGATGACACGCTCGGCCATGCGCTGATGACCGGCCACACTCTGATGAATCCCATCCAGATACAAAGCCTTGTCATTCCAGTCGATACCTGCTCTAAAATCCAGATCCGGCATCCGGAAGGATCTGGTAAAGTCCCTTAACCACTGACAGTAGGCTTCAATCATCAGGGCCGATTTCTCGAAGTCAACCAGCGCTCCTCCTTCTTTAAATGTCACCGGCAAATGAATTGGCGGCGGGATGGC
Source organism: Firmicutes bacterium HGW-Firmicutes-4 (assembly GCA_002841405.1). Taxonomy (GTDB): domain Bacteria; phylum Bacillota; class Clostridia; order Eubacteriales; family Eubacteriaceae; genus Acetobacterium. The sequence continues at coordinate 9,757 of PGZR01000069.1, forward strand.
GACAAAAACCTGCAAGCCATTGGCTTTAGACTGGTCAACCATGGCGATCATATTCTGAGCGGCCGGCTCCCAGCTGTGGTTAAAGAAAATATCATTATAGCCGCCCATCAGGATCACCCCATCAGGCTTAGTATTGAAGACCTGTTTTTGAATCCGGTTTTGCATGCCTGCAGTGGTATCGCCGCTGACGCCGCGATTGATTAACTGAATTCCGGTCTTTTTTTCTGCGATCATATGCCATTTTTCTTCCCGGGACACCTGGTAACCAAAGGTCAGGCTGTCACCAAAACATATTATTTTCACAATTCTCTCCTTGTTGAATCAGCTGTTGTTGGGTGATATGAATCATTTTTTAATTATTTTATCAATTTTTCCAAGATATTAACAAATCGGGTATTACTGATGGGATGATGACTGATGATTTTTCCATCATAAATAATACCAAAGCTGCCAAAGGGACAGGGGGAATCCTGGGCAGCTGCGGCATCCGAAAGATCCACTAATTGCACGTCTAAATGGAATTGCTCCTTGGCCGTTGTCATCATTGCTTTGACGTTTTTTTCGGTGTAGGGGCATTGAGGCGAACGTAGAATTGTTAAGCCTGTTCCAAAATTTTTCAGATTTACCTGCATGTCTTCCTTGAATTTCGGATTATATGTTGCAGCATCAAACTTTTTAACCAGCAGATGAAAATCAGGCTTCGCTTCGTCCACAACTTCAAATCCCATTTTTAAAAATATTGCATCATTGGCCATGAACGATCCCTTTCGGGTCACCACCGCCACACCGCTCATGCCGGCATTTTGGGCATCGTCGATACACGACTGAATCAAAACCTGCCCGAATCCTTTGCCTTTATATTCTTTTTTCAGACCAACATAGAGACAATGGATAAACAAATACCCATCCGCTTTAACCGGTCGGTGGGCATAATTCCCGGGAATGTACTCGATCATGCCCTGATACCCGCCCTCTTCACTCATCACTGCTTTAATTCTCAATCCTTTCGGATAATAGTCATTGAACCACTGAAGCTTATTCCTCAGCTCCACGTGTTTCTTGGTATCCTTATAGCCACAAACCCCATAATCTCGAATATTTTCAGGTGTTAAATCAACTATTTCAAGTGCACTCATCCAAACCTAGTCCTTTCTTTTTACTTTATGAAATACTTTATCATACCTGGCAAAATCGATCAAATTATACACTTAAAACGGAATCATTAGCTAATTGGCAAATCATCAGAAATTTCTGATGTTGCGCAAGCATCAATCCGACTTTACAGCGCAGAACCTGATTCAAAACCTTAAAATGTTGGGCAAATTATGGCTCTCCTATTTTTTTTGCAAAAATTCTGCTCTGGTCATCGAGTAAGCTTTGACATCGCGGATTTCACCGCTGTAGATCTTGTCCGCCTGACGGATTGTTCCTTCATAATGAAAACCACATTTTTCAATCACCCGCTGGGATCCCAGATTTGATGGATAATGCACCACCGAAATCAGACCAAGACCCAGGGTATCAAAGCCGTAGTCCAGGACGGCTCTGGCTGCTTCTGTCATAATACCCTGTCCCCAGTAATCTTCACTCAGAGCGTAACCAAGCATTCGGGCCTGATCATTCTGGCGATGGGGGTCATCGATTAATCCGATTGAGCCGATAATCCGGTGGTCTTTTTCAATCCCCCAGATGTTTTCCTGGCCCACAAAGATAGTCTTCATAATTTCTTGTGTCTCTTCAATACTTTCATGAGGCTTCCAGCCCGCCCGAGGACCGACATTCTGGCTTTTTGAATAGGCAAAAACGTCGACGGTGTCATCCATGGTTAACGGTCTTAATTTCAAATTTTTAGTATCAATACAATTCATTTCAATCCAACTCCACATTTTTAATAATCTCCAGATACCGTGCGGTGGCCGCCGCTGATGGTTTACCTTTTTGGCAGATCGCCAATTTACCGAGCTTGCGATTAGGCCGCTCAATAATCATGCGGTCTTGATCGTCCAGCTTTTGTTTTAATGCTGCTAATGCTTCAATAAATCGCCTATCTTTCCGGGCTTTTTCATAGAAAGAAAGCACATAAACATAATAAAACAAGTTATATCGCAAAAATGGGTACTCCACCTGCATAAATAGGCTGCCGATGCCGTAGTGGCAGGGCCCAACAGGCGTCTTCACAGTCCAGTGATCAAGCAGGGTTTCAACCGCCCGGTCAAGATCCGTGATTATATCTGTGCCAGTATCAAAGCCGGCCAAACGAAAAGCATCCAGAGCGAGGAGTGTCACGCCGGGATTTGACTTATCGGTTTCGGGACCATGTCCGTAGATAAATTTGTTGCAGCGCCAGCCGCCATCTTCGTAGCGGTCAGAGAGCAGATAATCCAGCGCGGCCTGGACTCGGGGATGGCTGGCATAGCCATTTCGGCACAGTCCGGTTACCGCATGGGCGGTTTGACAGGGATAGATTGCGCCTTTCGGGGCAATCCGCACCCGGCCATCGTCTCTTACTGCCGCCAGAACCAGTTCTGCCGCCCCTTGCAGAGCCTCATGATCTCGTGGCACGTTAAGTTCGCTGATGATCATCAGCGCTGTCAAAGTGCTAATCGGCTTTTCAATACCCAGGCGTCCATCCGGAGTAGCCCAGAAATCTGCCCCATTGTCATGGCGGGTGGCTAGGATCTGGTCAAAATCGGTCTGATTTTTATTAACATTTATCATTGACTACCTCTTTTATCTTTGTTCGGTGCTTTTTTTTAAAGCAACAAAACTTGCAGACAATCGTATCCGTCTTCTTTTTTACTTAGTTAATGACTGCAACCACCATGTATTTAGATCCACTCACCGTCTAATTGACAGATCATCAGGTATTCCTGATCCAGTTCATCAATCACCGAAAAGCCTACCGCCTGATACATGCTTAAGGCATAATTATCTTTCTGAACAGCTAATGACGCCTGTCGGTAGCCCTTTGCTGTCAAGTGTTGCAGCATCCGTTTCATGAGCGCGGTGCCGATACCCCTGTTACGGTATTCCGGATAAAGGGAGATGGCGAATTCCGGCGTTTTGTCATCCACATTTCCAAATCCCCGGACCCTTCCGGCTATGATTCGGGTCCACACGGCACCAACAATTTTGTCTTCGCACTCAGCAACCAGACAATGGTCATCCGTTTCGCCGAAGTTCTCGATGTATACCTGCAGTTCCGGCTGCTCGATCATATCCCGTGGTAGCCGTTTTTGTTCGTCTGGCTGAAAAATAGCCTCGTATAAAAAATCAGCGAGCAACGATATTTCGGTTGGTTTTATTTTTCGAATAGTATAGTCTTTCATCTTATCCTTTCCGATTTTTAGAAAGGACTGACAGCATCAAGCTAATGTCAGTCGATCCCATCCCCCGTTTTAATTCGAAATAAACATTTGCGTCCAGTAATGACCGTATCCAGAACCAGATTTGGCATAACCTACCCCGAGCTTATTAAAGCCCGGATTTAAAATATTTGCCCGATGGCCCTCTGAATTCATCCATCCAGCCATCACCGCTTCCGGGCTGGAATATCCGGCGGCGATATTTTCACCAGCCCCCTTATAATTAATACCGAGTTCCGTCAGGACGGTAAAACAACTGCTTTGATTTGGCCGGGTATGTGAGAACAGCTGGATGATTTCTTCTGCTCTGATCTGGGCAGCCTGGGTTAAGGTGGGCTCACTGGTTACCGTACCCAGATTTCTGGACGCCCGCTCCTGATTGACCAGAGCGATGACCTGGGCCTCAAAAGACGGTTTGGTTGCCTCGATGAACGGTGTGTCAGTTTTTCCCGGAGCCGCTGAACCCTTAGGCTGGACGACTATATGAATCCCTTCAAGACGATAGGAAAAACCCTGGGAACCTGAACTTTCGCCATTTTTTGCCCAATCCATCCAGCCATAGTTCTGGACATGAACCTGATAGTAAACATCAAACTGCTCAGCATTCGTTCCGGTGAGTTTAATCTGGATCCCTTCCAGCCGCAGGCTCTGGCCAGATGTTCCGCTCATTTCGGCGTCGCTCTTCCAACCTCTGGTGGTATCGGCCTCCCAGCCGATGTTCTGAATATGGGTTTGATAGGTAATTCCCAAATCAGTTACCGGGGCATCAAGTTTGACTTCAATCCCCTCCAGGCGCAGACTTAAGCCCGAGGTTCCGCTCATTTCTCCATTTGATACAAAATCCTGCCAGCCAACATTCTGGACATGGGTCCGGTAACTGACGTTTGGTGTAGTGGCGGCCAATATATTATTAGGCATAATCCCGATGCTGAGTACTAACGCAAATAAAAAATACAAACACCATTTTGCAACTCGACTCATCTTACTTTTTGGATGATCTAATCTAACGGTCATCCATCTCCTTTTCAATGTTCTATAGTAATACCTATTATCGCATTGAATAATTAATTCTGAGTCGTCA
>PGZR01000070.1 GCA_002841405.1 Firmicutes bacterium HGW-Firmicutes-4
TCTTAAAGCAGTGGAAGGGGGATTCCGGGAAACCCTGTACAACACCTATTATAATGAAGGGCCCAAATCCAAATACGGATTAGAGCCGGAAACGGAGGCGAAAATGAAAGTGCTGGAAAACAAAAAAACAACTACCCCACTGACCCCTCAGGCCCAGACCATTGCCGAAAAAACCGCCAATCATCCCTGCTATAGCTGCGGTGCCTCCCAGAAGAACGCCCGGATGCACCTGCCCATCGCCCCAAAATGCAATATCCAGTGTAATTACTGTGTCCGTAAATTTGATTGCCCCAATGAGAGCCGTCCCGGCGTAACCACCGAAATTCTTTCCCCCGAAGCCGCTTTTGAAAAATACCAACTGGTTAAAGAAAAAGTGCCCAACCTCACCGTCGTCGGGATTGCCGGCCCCGGAGATGCCCTGGCAAACTTTGACGAAACCCGAAAAGCCCTGACCCTGATCCATGAAGATGACCCCCAAGTTACCTTCTGCGTTTCCACTAACGGGCTGATGCTGCCCTATTATGCCAAAGAGCTGGCCAAACTGGGGGTTTCCCATGTTACCGTCACCGTCAATGCGGTTGATCCGGCCATCGGTGCCAAGATCTACAAACATGTGGATTTTATGGGGAACCGCTACCATGGCGAAGCCGGTGCCTCAATTCTGTTGGCCAACCAGCTTTCCGGAATCAAGCTCCTCATCGATGAAGGGGTAATCGTCAAAATCAATACCGTCACCCTGATGGGGATCAATGATACACACATCGAAGCAGTGGTCAAAACGGTAAAAGACATGGGCTGCTTTATCTCCAATGTAATGCCCCTGATTCCTGTGAAAGGCTCCGCCTTTGAAGGTCTGCAAATTGCTACCAACCACGAAATTAATGCGATTCGCGATAAATGCGGGGTTCATTTGAAACAAATGTATCACTGTAAACAATGCCGGGCCGATGCCATCGGCAAACTGGACAGTGACATCTCCCTGGATTTCCGGGAAAACGAAGCTAAAACTGAAGCCATGGTTCTGACTGCGCCAAAGGGATTGCGCTTTGCGATCACCTCCAAAGGCGGGATGCTGGTGGATCAGCATTTCGGCCAGGCCTCTGAACTTTATATCTATGACTACCTTGATGACGCGGTCCAGTTTAAGGAAAAACGGGTGATCGGCAAGTATTGCAGCGGTGCCGAAGAATGTGACGAAAAGGAAGATAAGATCGGTACCATTCTGAAAGCCTTAAATGACTGCGACGGTGCCATCACCATGCGCATCGGCGACCTGCCCACCAAACGGCTGGAAAGCAAGGGCATCAAGGTCTTCTCAACCTACGACCGGATTGAAGATGCCGTTAAAACCGCCGCCCAGGAAATGTTAAAGTCTGAACTGCGCACCGCCGGTAATTTCTAACCTTGCTCTACCGTACCGACCAATTATTATCAATATTTAAAACTATTTATAAACGATCAGGAGGAATTTAAAAATGGTCAGTCCTAAACATCATATTTTTATCTGCACCAGCTGCCGGATCAACGGCACCCAACAGGGGTATTGTTTTCAACAGGATTCAGTGAAAATCCTGCAGACCTTTCTTGAGGAAATCGACGAGCGGGAATTATCCGGTGACGTCATGTTAAACAACACCGGCTGTTTCGGCATCTGCGACAAGGGCCCCATCGTGGTCGTTTATCCCGAAGGCGTCTGGTATGGCAAGGTGACCGTGGACGATGTGGAACGGATTATGGACGAACACATCGAGGGCGGCAAGGTGGTCGAAGACCTGGTTATTTAGCCCTCTTGGGTAGTGCCAAACGACCGTACCGACCAATTGTTAATCTGTTGAATGCGCACAATTCGTACAGTTGCGAATTCAGGAATAACAATTTATTATGTTATTGCTCCGCAACTGTTCGCCTTGAGGCACACAACATGATATAACAATTGTCGGTACTGGGCTAGTCTTCTGTTTTTATACTTCACCGATTGATGCTGCCCTTACATTGGCAGCATCAATTTTAAAAAAGAACAAACGAAAGCGGGGTACACAAATGGTTACTATTATTGATCGGACCTTGACAACCTTTAATACATCCGGGCTGACCGACCGGGATCTTAACCATTTCTGTGACCTGCTTTTTACCTGTGGCGTTACAAAAATCGAATTGACTCCGGAACTGGTTGACCGGCTGAGTTTTCCGGCTAGTGCTGCCAGTTTAAAACAATGGCTGGAGGGGCGAAATTTTTTTCTGACCCAGATTCTTTCCGGTCCACTCACTTCGGATCGCCCGGGGATGAAAGAGCCGAAAGCCCTCTGGAAACTGGAGCCCAATGAGCTGGTGGAAAAAAACATCCCCGTCAGTAAATTAAATTCTTGTCACCATCAAAAAGTCCGGATTACCGGGCTGGAAGACCTGATGACCCGGGATTATTCAGAAGTTTTTAAGGCCCTGCTGAATAGCGATATAGATACTCTGGACCTATGCCCCGGCAACCAGCAGCATTGCGCCACCGCCATCGCCCTGGAATGGCTATTGGCCGGCGGACAGAGTATCAGCTGCGGTTTTGCCAACCATCATCACTTCCCACCGCTGGAAGAAGTGCTGATGGGGCTGAAACTAAATCAACCTGATTTGTTTACCGGTGACTTATCGGTTTTAAGTGAGCTGCGTGACCTTTATGAAAAGCTGACTGGTCAGCCGGTGGGCAAAATGAAGGCGATCATCGGAACCGATATTTTCAAGGTTGAATCCGGCATTCATGTGGATGGGGTATTAAAAAACCCCCACACCTATGAACCCTTTAATCCCCAAACCGTTGGCAACCAGCGGGAAATTGTCCTGGGCAAACACTCCGGCCGCCAAAGCCTGTTGTATAAGCTAAACGAACCAGAATTATCCGAATCAACAGCCCATATCATTTTAAAACAGATTAAATCCCGCTGCACCCAGTTAGGCCGAAATCTGTCCGATCGGGAACTGCGAACCCTTGCCAGTGAGGTGCAAAATGACAAACCGACAGAAATATATTGTTGATACCACCTTAAGAGACGGCGAACAAAGCCCCGGAATCGCCTTTTCGGTCCGGGAAAAGGTCACCATCGCCAAAGCTTTGGACGCCCTGGGGGTCAGCCGGATCGAAGCCGGTACCCCGGCCATGGGCAGAGAAGAATGCCGGGCCTTTGAAAAAATCAAGCTGGCCTGTCAAAAGGCGCAGATTATTGGCTGGAACCGGATGAATCTCTCTGATATCAGCCAGTCCATCGGCTGTGGCGCCGACATTATTCATGTTTGTGTTCCCGCTTCGGATCTGTTGATTCGCGAAAAGCTCCGCACCACCCGATCCCAGGTGCTGGAAACCCTGAGCGCCTGCGCCGCGGCTATCCACGATGAGAAAAGAGAACTGACCATCGGTTTGGAGGACGCTTCCCGGGCCGACTGGGATTTCGTCGTTTTACTGATTGAAACCGCCCGGGACCTGGGAGCCACCACCCTGCGTTTTTCAGATACCGTGGGGATCATGTCGCCCAGCCTCTGCAAGGCCACGATCAGCCGGATTCCTGACAACATCGACATTGAGGTGCACATGCACAACGATCTGGGCATGGCGGTGGCCAATTCTATCCAGGGACTCCGCTCCGGCGCCAAATATGCCGACTCCACCCTTTTCGGCATCGGCGAACGGGCCGGCAACTGCAACCTCGAACATCTCCTGATCGCTACCCAGGGGCAACTGGACTTCGGCATCAGCCTGGACGAACTCCAGTGGCGGCAGGCCGATTTAAAATCGATCATTTATAAAAACAAACTGGCTTATGCCTGATCGGCCCTGATTTCAGACATAAAAAAAGCACCTGCTGCGTTAGCAGTGAGGGCTTGTCATAATGCTAACCCAGCACCGACAATTGGTACATCATGTTGTGCGCATCGAGGCGAACAGATTGATAAAGCTGTTCGCCCCCGCAGCGAACAACAGATTAACAATTGGTCGGTACGGTAGGGTCTCACCAACCTCACTTTCTGTTGCTGTTCCAGGTGCTTCTTAGGTCCGATAATAATTACACTTCGCCAAAGCCGCTGCCGATTAGTGCTACCAGGGTTTCCACCGCCAGCATTTCATCCTCACCTTCGGCGAAAATTTCCACCACGTCGCCCTGGCCAATCGCCGTTGCCATAATACTCAGCAGCGATTTGGCTTCGCCCTCTTTGGGATCGTTCCCTAACTTCTTGATTCTGATATTCGCTCTGAATTCTCCGGCCTTCTGACAAAACGCCGCCGCCGGTCGTGCGTGTAAACCGGTGGGATTAATAATGGTAACTGTTTTTGAGTGCATCGTCCTACCTGTTAATGAATCTTTCATTCCTTTCCGTTTATTTTTGCTTCTTTTTGATCATACTCTTGTGATGATCCTTGTTCTTATTATCTTCCCCAATTTTTATAAAATAAACATTCTTATAAATAACTCGTCATTTCTTTCAATGAGTCAAAAATACAATCTGGAACGACCTCTGTATTTTTTAAGTCCGCCATCTTCGTCTCCCCGGTCAGTACCAGAAAACCCTTGCCACCGTTATTAACTCCAGTAGCCACATCGGTATAGATCCGATCCCCAACAAAGGCCACATCCTCTTTTTTATGCCCGGTAATAGCCAAAATCATCTCCATGGTTTCGGGAAAGGGCTTCCCTAAATATTTGGGTTCCACCCCGGTAGATTTGGTAATCAGGGCACACATCGAACCGCAATCGGGGATAAAACCGGTTTCGGTGGGACAGACCAAATCCAGATGGGTGGACAAAAAGACCGCGCCGTTTAAGATAAAGGTACAGATTTTTTCCAGTTTTTCGTAGGTCAGGGTGGTGTCAAAGCTGGCCACCGCCACATCCGGCTGTTCCTGGACCAGCTTGATGCCGTGTTCCCGGAAACTCTTCTCCAGCAGCGGGGTGCCCATCAAATAGACAGATTGTCCGGGATAATAGGTTTTTAAATATTCAATGGTCACATCACCAGAGGTAATGATCCGGTCTACTTCCACAAAACAACCCATGTTTTTCAGTTTCTCCTGATAAAAGCTGGGGCCCCGGGAGGAATTGTTAGTGATAAAAATAAAATCTTTTTGCTTGGTGCGCAGGGCTTCGATAAAGTCCAGCGCACCGTCGATTAAACCATTGCCCAGATAAACCGTGCCATCCATATCCAGGGCAAACAGTTTAACATCTTTTAGTGCTTCTTTTTTTTGCATGATCATTTTCCGTTAATCCCCTCGGCATCGATCATCCGATTTCTGGCCGTCAGCTCTGCATCTTCATCCAGCTCCAGCAGTTTTTTTCCACATTCCACATCGGTTACCAGAACATTAACGAATCCGCCTGTGATGGCACCCTGAATGGCTCGGGCCTTTTCGGGACCGCTGGCCACCCCAATCGAGTGGGGGACCCGCCGGAGCTTTTTAATATCAACTCCGATCACCCAGTTATCGGCTTCAAAGGCTTCGGTACTGCCATTAATATCAAAGAACTGCATGCAGACATCGCCTACTACATTTTTCTGGCGCATGATTTCCATGTCTTTTTCGTCATAATAGCCAGTGGCCATAATCGCTGATCCCCGATTGGGCACCCCGATCCCCACTACTGCCACATCCAGACCGTCACCCATTTTAATGATCCGTCGGATATCTGGCTCCTTCATCAATTCTTCTTTGATCTTGAGCCCCGACACCCGAGCCGGTGCATGGAGCAGATAGGAAACGCCGCCAAAAGCCTTGGCCAGGGCTTCCACAATGGTATTGGAATGGAGCTCCATACCCAGATGTCCGATCCCGCCGATGAGCGGGATAAAGGTCACCCGCTTTGAGGTTCCCTTGGATACAAAACGATAGATCTGGCCAATTGAAGACCCCATCGAAACCCCAATAATGGTATCATCTTTGATCAGCCGCTCCAGATAGTTGGCCGTGGCCTTGGCCAGCTCATCTTTCTGATCCCGGTTATCCTGTTTCATATCAACGATAAAGACTTCTTTTAAACCATAGCGGTTTTCCAGTTTTTTTTCCAGATCCACGTAATTGTTACCAAAAATCGGATCGATAATAATTTTGACAATGCCCCGCTCCCTGGCATTTTGAAGGATCCGCGATACCGTCGGCCGAGAAAGCCCCAACTCCGTTGCAATCAGCTTTTGGTTGATATCCTGGTTATAGTACATCTCACAGATTTTTACCATCAGACGTTCATCATCGACTACTTTTTTCATCTGCTCATCTCCCTGTTATTGCTTTATTAGGCCCCAGTGCAATTGCCGTGAGCTTTGCTGCTTTAAAACTTTACTTTATATTCATTTCAGAAATTTTGCAATCATTGTTTTAATTATATGTTTTTTTATGAAAATGTCAATCACCTCGTTACATTTTGTAAAAAAGAGCTCCCTATTTACACATGTAAATAGAGAGCTCTAAAAATACTGATGAAGGCCGCATTTTATAATGCCACATCTCCTCTTTCGCCAGTTCTGATCCGGATACATTCTTCCACTGGTTTGATAAAAATTTTACCATCGCCAATTTCACCAGTTCGGACCACACTCACAATCAATTGGACGATTTTTTCTACCTTATCGTCGGCCACCACAATTTTAATCTCGATTTTGGGAATCATATTCATCATCACTGAGGTGCCCCGATTATGGGCAACCCAGCCGTACTGGTTACCGCATCCCAGTACCTGGCGGATGTTCATGCCATTGACCTTTGCCGCTAAAAAAGCATCCTTCAACGGTTCCAGTTTTTCTGGACGGATAATCGCTTCAATCTGTTTCATGGAATTTTCCTTTCTTGCTTAAAAATAATCGGTCATCGGGAAATTCATAAAAATCGAACAAACTGCTTCATATTCAGTCTTCCTGGTGGCCGATGCTGACTTTCTCTTCGTATTTTAGTCGATAAACTGCTATTGGTCAATTCCGGAAAATGCCGGATATCCTTCTTCACTGTGCTCACTGATATCAAGACCCAGCGCTTCTGCTTCAGGCGCGACTCGAATCGCCATGACCTTCTTGAGGATCAGCATAATCACCGCAGTCATCGTCCCCGAATAAATCACCGCAATTAACAACGCCGTGATCTGGGCCATAAATAACTGGGTATCACCAAAAAACAATCCATTCCATTGAGCGACCGGGTTGATCGCCGTCTGGGCAAACAGTCCCGTAGCAATGACCCCCCAGATCCCACTGATACCATGACATCCAAAGGCATCAAGGGTATCATCATAGCCAAACCGCACCTTCACCTTTGTTAAAAAGAAGAAGCAGATCGGACTCACCACGGCACCAATAAACAAGGCCGCTTCGGTTGGTACAAAACCGGCTCCGGGAGTAATTGATACCAGACCGACAATTGATCCGGTGATCGCCCCCATGACGGTAACCTTCTTATAAACCACCATTTCAACCAGCATCCAGGTCAACATCGCCGCCGCCGAAGCCAGTAGCGTGGTCACCACCGCATGCACTGCCAATCCGTTGGCGGCCAGGGCGGAACCCCCATTAAAGGCAAACCAGCCGACCCATAGAATCGACCCTCCGATGACAAACAGCGGAATATTGTGGGGATGATAGGACTTGATGCCGTAACCTTTTCGAGACCCCAGAATAATACAAGCCACCAGACCCGATATCCCTGAGCTGACTTCGATGACCAATCCCCCGGCAAAATCCACCGCACCGAGACCGGCAATCAAACCACCCTGACCCCAAACCATATGAGCCATCGGGTAATAGACCAGCAGCATCCAGAAGGTTACAAAAATAAACAATGCCGAAAATCGCATTCTTCCTGACAGGGAACCTACCACAATCGCTGGGGTAACCATACAGAATACCAGTTGAAAAATGGCAAAGAGCTGTCCCGGGATACTACCAGCATAGGGCCCCGGCGTTGATGCACTGATACCCCTGAAAAACACATTGCTTAAATCACCAATGACGCCATACCCACCAAGATCTGAACCAAAGGATAGGGAGTATCCCACCATATACCACATCACCGTTGCCAGTCCGCAGCAAAATACCACTGACATGATGGTGTTGAGCGCATTTTTTCGCCGCACCATACCGGCATAAAATAGTGCCAGCCCAGGGGTCATAAAAAATACCAGCATGGTACAAATCAGAATAAACGTTACATCTCCTGAATCAATCATAATTTCCTCCGTAATTCTCTTTTTCGTTATATATGCCAATCACTGAATCCGGTTCAATGATTATCTGATCAACCCACTTTAAAACCTGCACATATGGCCGGCCGCTATGCTTATCACCTTTGATAAGTTGATTGAATTATCTGATAAATCAGTAATTACAAACGCTCTACGCAAAAAAAGACGACAACAAAAAAACTGTTATCGCCTTTGATCATCTCAACTCAGATCCGGTTCATTTCCAGGTCGATTCTCTTCATTGATAACCGACTGAACCTTTTCGCTATTATTTAAGGTTGATGCTTATATTTAAATTTTTGCCGACTCGTTACAGACTCAGCAAATCGAATTATAGCATTACTCAACCCGGGAGTCAATCTTTGAATTTTTGCGATTTACGGACATTTCGAGAATTTCAAAAAACGCCATAAAAAAAGCGATTATACTTAAATATAATCGCCTCTGTCATTCATCATTAATTGTTATAGCGCGATATCGCCGCGCTCACCGGTTCGGATCCGAATACATTCTTCCACCGGTTTAATGAAAATTTTGCCATCGCCAATTTCCCCGGTTCGCACCACACTCATAATCAATTGGACGGTTTTTTCGACCTTATCGTCAGCCACCACAATTTTGATTTCAATCTTGGGAATCATGTTCATCATCACCGAGGTCCCCCGGTTATGGGCCACCCATCCGTACTGATTACCACATCCCAGCACCTGCCGGATGTTCATCCCGTTGACCTTTGCCGCTAAAAATGCATCCTTTAAAGGTTCCAGTTTTTCGGGACGGATAATCGCTTCAATCATTTTCATAATTTTTTCCTTTCTTTACTGCATGAGTAACCAGGATTCTTAGGTTACCCCACCGCATTTCAATATCATTTTATTGATCAATACCGGAAAATGCCGGGTAGCCTTGTTCACTGTGTTCGCTGATATCCAAACCCAATGCTTCTGCTTCAGGGGAAACCCGGATATTCATTACTTTTTTAAGCACCAACATGATCCCCGCTGTCATAACTGCTGAATAGATAATCGAAATACCCACCGCCATCAATTGTGCAACCAATAATTCAGTGGCTCCGAAAAACAAACCATCCCATTGAGCAAGCGGATTAATGGCTGATTGGGCAAATAAACCGGTGGCAATACCACCCCAAATTCCGCCGATCCCATGACAGCCAAAAGCATCCAGCGAATCATCATAACCAAACTTCTGTTTGATCTTTGTCATGAAGAATAAGCAAATCGGACTAACCAGCGTTCCAATCACTAAAGCCGCACCAAATGGTACATAACCGGAACCCGGGGTAATGGCCACCAATCCAATAACAGCACCCGTTACCGCCCCCAGGACCGTCACCTTTTTATAAAGAATCGATTCCATCAGCATCCAGCTTAACATCGCTGCTGCCGATGCAATCATGGTATTGCCCATGGCCTGAACAGCCAGTCCGTTGGCAGCCAGCGCTGATGCCCCATTAAAGGCAAACCAACCGACCCATAGAATCGCACCACCGATGAAAACCATCGGAATGTTATGAGGATGGTAAGCTAAAATACCATAACCTTTTCTTTTACCAAGGATGATACAGGCAACCAGACCGGAAACTCCTGAGCTGATGTGAATGACATTCCCGCCGGCAAAGTCGACTGCTCCCAATCCGGCGATAAAACCGCCTAAGCCCCAAACCATATGTGCCAATGGGTAGTAGACAAGCAATAACCAGAAGGCGATAAAAATAAACATGGCCGAAAATTTCATCCGGCCTTCTAAGGCACCCACCAGAATAGCTGGTGTAATAATACAAAACATTAACTGAAAAATTGCAAATAGTGCGCCGGGTATATTGGCTGCATAGGGACCGGCTTCCGTGGCACTGACGCCGCTGAAAAAGGCATGGCTTAGATTTCCAACAACTCCCAGACCGCCGACATCTTCTCCAAACGAGATTGAATAACCGATCGCAAACCACATCACTGTTGCCAATCCACAACAAAACAATACCGACATTAACGTATTGATTACATTCTTTCTCCGAACCATCCCACCATAAAACAATCCCAAACCGGGAGTCATAAAAAATACCAGCATTGAACCGATGAGAACAAATGCGACATCACCAGAATTAATCATTTTTTTCCTCCTCTTCTCTTTCTCTATGTCCTGATTTCACTCATAACAAATAATCTGTTGACTTCATTGAATTTTGCAAGTCGTCAACAATACACCTTTGTTTGCATTGCCCCCTTCTATTTTAATCTTTATTTCTAAATCACTGAAACGTACCAGTGATAAAACTGATCAACCTCATTTTTAAACTGACTCTTTATCGTCAGTCGCTACTCGTGTCCTCATTGACAAGCCGGTTTATTCTCACCAGAAAATTCAATCCGCAAAAAAAAGACCATAACAAAAAAAGTTATCGTCTTTGATAATTTAAATGCGAATCAAAACCCATCTCAGTTTAATTTTCTGCTGCGATGATAATTCCAATCACTTCGCTACTATTTTTAAGGTTGATTCATTTATTTAATATTTAAAAGCTGATCCTCAATTGATTCAGCACTTCAGATTATAGCACTAGCCGAAACAGGAGTCAATCATTGAATGATTAACTCCTGTCTGTTTATTATTTATTGTCCGGCTGTCACAACCACATCTTTTGTTTGACTCTGGCCATTCCGTTCAAAGGTAACACTGACCTTGTCCCCGGGATTGACCGCATAAAGAATTTCTTTCATCTTAAGCATGGTGTTTGTTTTAACCCCATTAATTTCTTTAATGATGTCTCCAGCCGCCAGGCCAGCATTCGCGGCACCGCCACCTTGTTGTACTGATGCGATATAGATTCCTTCATTAAAGTTGACATCGCTGTCGGCCAGGTAATAATCGGCAATAGCCCGGTCATAAGCGGTGATACCCATCACCGTGGAATTGAATTTCCCGGTGGCCACAATTTCGTTAAGAATTGGCTTAAGAATATTCACGGGAATCGCGAAACCCATGCCTTCACCAGTGGTCAATTTATAGGTATTGATGCCAATCACCTCACCGTTTTTGTTAACCAGTGGTCCGCCGCTGTTGCCCGAATTAATCGAAGCATCGGTTTGAATCAGATCTTCAGCCAGTCCATTATCCAGCGGAATGCTCCGATTCAAGGCTGATATGATTCCGGCCGTAACCGTTCGTTCAAAGTTGAGTCCCATCGGATTTCCAACCGCCACCGCCAGTTCCCCGACAACCACTTCGTCCGAATCACCCAGTTCGAGAACTGGTAAATCCGTAGCATCAATTTTTATGATGGCCAGATCGAGGCTGGCATCAGACCAGACCAAAGTGGCCTCATAGGTATTTCCATCAGCCAGTGATACTGTCATACCGGAGACATCATTCGATGCCACATGCTGATTGGTGGCAATGTAACCATCGCTGGTTAAAATAAAACCAGACCCGACTCCGCTTGCTTCCTGGGGTCCAAAGGCGGTCATGGCCACTCCGGTTGTCTCAATCCCGACCACCGATGGCGGCACGGTTTGAGCAATGGCTTCTACCACCGAATCGGCTGATCCCTGGCTGACCACAATTTCATTTTTGGCACCCTGAATCACGGTGCTATTGTCGAAAAAAAAGTTAACCACAATAAATAAAGCACCGACAATCACGCCGCCAATAATTGCACCGATCATGCCGATGATCAGGGAATTCGATTTTTTTTCGTTTTTTAGGTCGTCATTCATCGTTTCACCTCAATCTTAGCTGAAGTTCTCACAGGTTAATTGTCTCACTGGCGCAGCTTCTTTTGGCCACACAAAGTTTTACATCCCTATCCAGCACCACCCCGGCTCCGGTTAGAATCCGGGCAGTGGTTTCATAGGCCAGCAGGGGGTAATTGTTTTCCTGGCTGAGATGAGCCAGCACCAGTTGGCGGGTGCCATCCTTCACTAGTGCCAGGGCCAGATCCCCGGCGGTCTCATTGGACAGATGACCGAAGTCACTTTTTATCCGCTGTTTGAGATAGAAAGGATAAGATCCGGCTTCCAGCATCGATACATCATGATTGGATTCCAGTACGACCAGATCACAGCCGCATAGGGCACTGCGCATCTCCGGGGTAATAATCCCCGAATCAGTCGCGATTCCCAGCTGATTTTTTCCGTCAAAAATAACAAAGCCCGCGGAATCGGCGGCGTCATGAGATGTTTTAAAGGCTTCGATTTGAAGATCCTGAATATTAAAAGGTTTTTCAAAATCAAAGAACTTAACATTATGCTCGGCAATTTTGCCCAGATCCTTCATCATCGCTGCCCAGGTTTTTTCATTGGCATAAATCGGCAGGTCAAAACGGCGGGACAAAACCCCGACTCCATGAATATGGTCACTGTGTTCATGGGTCACCATAATACCGCTGATTCCCCGGGGATCCTCTTCAATGAGGTCCAGGGCACTCTGAATCCGTTTCCCACTGAGGCCAGCGTCAATGAGTATTTTGGTACTGTTGTTTGAGACAAATAAACTGTTTCCTGAACTTCCGCTATATAAACTACAAAATTTCAATCGTTGCTCCCTTGTTCATTTTTCCTTGTAAAATCATTCCATTTAAATGCGCCAAGGACCAGCTGGATTGTTAGGTTTATCCTAGCGAATGATGCTTAAACCTGACTTAACCTAACTTTACGAGATTTAAGGTAATCATTATCGCCTGACTTCTTCATCAACCTTCATGACGCTAAAGGCAAGCCGGGTCTTTCTCGGATATCCGGCGAATTACAGCTCCCAGATTCCGCATATTTTCCTGGAGATTTTCGTAGCCCCGGTCAATATGAATAATTTCTGTTACTTTTGTTTCGCCGTCAGCAATTAAACCGGCGATCACCATGGCTGCCCCGGCTCTTAAGTCGGTGGTTCTGATTTTGGTCGCTGATAAGGTTTTGACCCCGGTAATCGTAGCTGTTCGGCTGTTAATGGAAATATTAGCACCCATCCGGCGCAATTCGTCCACATATTTAAAGCGGCTTTCAAAAATACTTTCGGTAATCGTACTGGTGCCCTCGGCAATGGTCATTAAAACGGCCATCGGTTGCTGGAGATCGGTAGGAAAGCCGGGATAAGGCATGGTCTTTACATTGACCGCCTTTAAAGGATGCTTCCCGATGACTCGAATCCCGTCATCCTCTTCCAGAACAATGACGCCCATTTCGCTAAGCTTGGCAGTGATGGCTTCCATATGCTTAGGAATCACGTTTTTAATTAAAATATCCCCTTCGGTAGCCGCTGCTGCCATCATATAGGTACCAGTGGTAATCTGATCGGGAATGACCGAATATTCGCAACCATGCATTTCTTCAACACCAACAATCTTAATAACATCTGTTCCCGCACCCTTGATGTTTGCTCCCATCAGGTTCAAAAAGTTAGCCACATCGACGATGTGGGGTTCTTTGGCGGCATTTTCAATAATTGTTTTACCATCGGCTCGAACGGCCGCCAGCATAATATTGATGGTGGCGCCGACACTGACCACATCCATAAAAATGTGGGCCCCTTTGAGTTCCGGTGCCTCCATTTTTACCTGGCCATGTTCGATCACGACGGTTGCTCCTAAGGCCTGGAAGCCTTTGATATGCTGGTCAATCGGTCGATCTCCGATGTTACAGCCGCCTGGCAATGGCACAATCGCTTTACGATAGCGTCCCAGTAACGCTCCCAACAGGTAATAGGAGGCCCGCATCTGGCCAGTTTCCTCTTCATAGTCTGACACGTCATATGAAATCGGTTTTTCGGTATTAATAATCAGGGTATCTTTTTCTCTATATATTTCAGCGCCCAATTTTTCCAGAATAACAATCATTTTGTTAACATCTTTAATATCGGGAACATTTTCTATCTTACTTGAGCAGGCACAAAGTACTGCCGCCGGAATAATTCCCAGCACCAATCTCGTTATTTTACGCCGTTTTTTTATCAGCAAAGCGGCTTTTCTTATACTCTTTAAGAATTCTTTTCCGCTCTTAAAGAAAACAGTAATTCCTCACAAATTAAATGCAATGTGATATAATAACATAATTATATGTAAGCAATCTAAAGATTTTTTAAAAAAGATCATCAATCCATAACTCGAGGTATAAAATGAATCGTTTTGAATTAGTTTCCAGCCATGATGACCTGGGTGTCACGCCCATTGAGAATATTTTTATCAATCACTATATGCCCACGGCACGAGGGGACTACGTTAAGGTTTATCTTTACGGCTTAAAGCGATGCTTTAATCAGGGTCTGACCCCGATCAGCAATGAAGATATCGCCAAGGATCTTAATTTATTGGAAACCGATGTAAAAAAAGCCTGGGATTACTGGGCTTCTGAAAAAATTATCGCTATTGAGTACACCGGCACCCGCGATGCGCTGGTCCGTTTTTATAATATCACCGGCACTATTCTTTATAAAAATGAGACCATCCCCGAAACAACGGTTCCCAAAAATGCCCAGTCCTCCAATCTCATGGAAGACCGAATTCAAAGAATGTATACGACCATTCAGGATATGTATGAAAGCCGGACCATCACTAAAAAGGAGACCATGCTTTTTAAACACTGGCTCGACGACTACAATTTTACCCCGGAAGCGGTGATCTTAATTGTGGAATATTCCATAAACATGATCAATAAAAAAGACCGCACCTTTACGCCTGCCCAGGTCGTCTCTTATCTGGAAACCGTGGCCAAAAGCTTTCATGATGCCGAGGTGCGGGATCATATCGAGGCAGAAGCCTATATTAAAAACTCATCACATCAACGGACGGCCTATTATCAGATCTTTAAATACCTGGGAATTCAGCGAAACGCCATGGTTTCTGAACAGCAGATGATGGATACCTGGTTTCGGGATTACGGTTTTTCGATGGAAATTATTGTCCAGGCCTTATCCCGAACCAATAAACCGAACCTGAAATATATTGACGGGATCCTGAAAAATTGGCACGAACAGGGCTTCAAAACTCTGGAAGATATTAAAAATGACAAACCGAAACCCAAATTTGATCATAAAGACGCCCTTGAACCTATGAGTGATGCCCGTAAGCAAGCTTACCTGGATATGGAAGTTGACTATGCCGAAGATTTATGGCCGGAACTGGAGATAAATGATGAAGACCTATAATGAAGCCTTTGCCCTGCTGCAAGAAAAGCAGAATGCCTATCAATTTAAACTGCGCCAGAAAAAAGCAGCCTTGTACAACCAGATTCCCGAGCTTGCTGACCTGGACAATGAAATCAACCGTTTGGGGGTGGCCATGACCCGGGCTACCATTGCCAGGGAGCTCGATAAAACCGCTGCTATCCGCCAGCAGATGAGCGAGCTCGAGGCCCGAAAAGAAGACCTGGCCGGAGAAAAGGCCGCTCTGCTGAGCCACTCCTATTATTGCTCACTTTGCCAGGACGCCGGGATTCTTCCGGAGGGTATCTGTGCTTGTCTAAACCAGTGTCTGGCCGAAATCAGTTTTTCCAGCTATGACCTGAAAACCCGGGCTCAGCGGGAAACCTTCGAGAGCTTTAACCCTGACTATTATTCTGATCAGCCCATCGGTTCAGGAGCGACCAACCATCGATCCAATGCCCTCAGTATTAAACAAAATATGCTCAAATACTGTCAGAATTTTGAGCACATCGAAGACCAGCTGCTTTTTACCGGTCCGCCCGGGGTGGGCAAAACCTTTATGTCCAATTGCATCGTTAACAAGCTCACCGAGAAAGGCTATGGAATTGTCTACGTCACCGCCGCTCACCTGGTCGCCAGCATTCAGGATCAGCTGTTCCGGGAAAAGAAGACCTCCACCGAAATTTATGAACCACTGCTGCTCTGCGATCTCCTGATCATCGATGATTTAGGGGCTGAATTTTCTTCAGAATACAGCCAGAAACAGCTCTATGAGGTCATCGACAGCCGTCTTAATGCCGAAAAAAAGATGATTATTTCCAGTAATCTGACGGTGCTCAAAATCAAAGCACTTTATGACGAACGGCTTTCTTCCCGGATCTCCGGCTATTTTAAAACCATTCCCTTCTTGGGCGAAGATATCCGTATTCTCAAAGCCCGGCGGGGCCGTTCCTAAAAGGGTGCCCGGATCTCAGCTCCGGAACCCTTTTTAATTTTTGTGGCTACGTTTCCGATAAATACGGGCATTTGAGACCACCGTTTCAAAGCAATCTGCTAATTCGGCTGGCAGCTTCTGTGTCTGTTCCATGGCCAGATAGCCCCCTTCCACCAGAGAGTCATAAAACATCCCGATCACTTCAATGCGTTCTTGCTCATTAAAGTGAAGCAAAACATTTTTACACAAAATCAGTCCAAAATCTTTTCCAATGGTGTTCAGACTCAGCAGGTTATGTTTCTGGAAGCTCACAGCACCGCGAATCTCATCATTAAGCCGATAATAGTCGCGGTTATCCACCTTGATAAAATATTTTTCAAAAATTTCGGTGGGGATCCGCTGCACCTGTTCCCAGGGGTATTCGGCCGCTAAAATGATCTTATCAAAAAGGTCGCTACCATCGATATCGGTTGCCTGTATCTTCACCTTTTCAAAATCAGGCTGATCCATCCGGTCCCGTAGCAACATCGCCAGGGTATAGGGTTCCGGGCCCATAGCACAGCCAGCATCCCAGATCTTAAACTCCAGCTGTGACCGAAGTTCTGGGATGGTCTGATCACAGATCAGCTCCAAGGTTTGTAAATCTCTAAAAAAATAAGTAAATGCCATCGATTCCTCTCAATATTTTTTCTATTTTCAAAAATAATCGGTGCCTGCAGATCCCATGCTATCGTAAAACTAGTTTTACTGACTATTCCGGCTTTGTCATCCCATAAATATCAAAAATTTGTTGGGTATATTCCCCCTCTTCCTGATAAACAATCAACGGAGCATCTGTTTTCAATCCCGGCTTACCGCTTTTTCGCCCCTCAATCAAGACCAGATTGGCTTCTTTTTTAATGGACGGGTAAACGAATTGCAAATGCTTGACCTCAATTTTATAAAGCCGCATCAGTGAGATAATATCGCCCAGCCGTTCCGGCCGGTGAACCAGAAACAAGCGTCCCCGATCTTTCAGCATCCGTTTACTAAAAATAAGAATATCTTCGATACTGCACAAAATTTCATGCCGCGAAATTGTTTTTGTTTCACAATTGTTCTTCAGTCCCGCCTGGGCCCGCATATAAGGCGGATTACTGACCACCACATCATAGGTATTTGGCAGCATCGCACTGCCAGGTTCTTTAATATCGCCGGCGATAATTTTGATCTGGTCTGATAACCCATTGAGTGTCATGCTTCGTCTGGCCATTTCCACCAGCGGCTCCTGTATTTCCAGCCCAGTAATCGAGGCCGCCTTTGTTTTGCCATAAAGCAATAGCGGAATTATCCCCGTCCCAGTTCCTAAATCAATGATATGGGGAGACCCTTTTATGCGCCGGGACACAAACCAAGACAGTAAAACCGCATCCATACCAAAACAGAAATAGTCGGGATTTTGAATAATCTTTAAATTATTCAGCCCTAAATCTTCGATTCTTTCCCCTTTTTTTAAAAAGTTATCCACAATTAGCTCCTTTAATTCACCGGATTTTATAATTCCAACAGAAAATCAACACGTTTATCCACATATCGATCAATTCTATCCACTATTTGTGGATAAGTCAGGTAAATTATTTACTTTTACCCTGAAATGTGTCTAAACATGGGCTTTTCTGATCAACCATTTTTCAGTGCCCCTGTTAATTATTTTTCCTGGACTTATCCACATATACACAGATAAAAGTTAATAATAAAAATTACGTCCTTAACCTCCCCAAAACAGACAGTTTTAAGTTTTTCTTTTAACAACAATTGGATGTTAAACTGTTGATAAGTATTTTTTGCTTCCGGACATCATTTTTCTCCGTAGCGGTTATCATTTTGCTACTATTTTACCAGAAAAAACCGGCTCAGGTGCAAATTATTCTAAAGGGAAGCACCCTTTTACCACCCGAATCGACCTTGCCCTTGACTGAATAGGAAATCTATATTATTATGGGATTAATTATATATTCGGCAAACTTACCCAAAGGTAAGGACGCAAAGCTAAAGGGTCTAAGTATTTATTTATATGACAGCCAGTTGCAACTTTAATCACATCCCTATGTGTAGATAATGCAACGTGTCAAAACGTTGTTTTTTTATGTTTTTACGCCATCACTTTTGATAACGAATCACATTTTTATTAGCATCGCTTCATTCGAGATCATTACTTTAAAAACCGCGATCAGGAATAACTGTCTTTTTTTCGTTTTTCTCTTTAATAAAAGCATATTCTTTGCTATAATGTGTAGTTGTAGAGGACTATTTCAAATTTATTGTGATGACTCAACACCTCTAAAAACTTCTTTATCATCCACGATTATGATGTTAAAGTCAATAACCAAAAGAAATTGTAATGAAATTTATTTGCGAAAGCGATGGATATATATGAATAATGACAAAATCCAGCCGAGTAAATTGGATATTATTCTCGAAAAAAAACAGCATCTGGATGCTACCATCCAGGAATGTGAAATACGAATTGATGCAAAGCTTGCTTCACTTATAGATGATGGCTTTATTTCTGGCGAAGTGAAACCTGAATCTTTTGAAGCCACCGTCCATGATCCCTACCAGCCCGGTGAACATTTTCTTTCCGGTGTCGATATCACGGATGACGATGCTCTGGATCAGGCCGTTCTCAATTCCCGTCCTTTCGAAATCCGAACCAACAGGCTGGCCTTCGATGGTGATCGTCTTACCAATCAACCATCCCAACCCAATGAATTAGCTGGCTTTTCCACCCCTATCGGTGAAAGCGAAGATGATGAGGAACTACCCACTCTGTCAAAAATACTGGGCCGGACCACGCCTTACGCTTCTGAAGCGGAGCGGACATCATCCCTCCCCCGGGCGTCAATTGCATCAGCGGTAACCGATCCAGCCATACTAAATAGCGTCGATACGATTTTCAATTCCAGTTCTACCGAAATAAAGGACGCGCCGTCTCCTTCCGAAACTATTCTGGAAGTGCATAATCCTGACCAACCCCCAGAACTGAACAAAGCACCGGCAATCGATCCGGAAAAATCGATTCTGACTGCGGTAGCGTCAGTTCAAGAAGAACCGCTGCCACCGAAAAAAGAAAAACCGGCAAAGACCAGAGACAAAACGCCCAAACAAAGTAAAACCAAACCAGTTAAAAAGAAAAACCCCGCCCTCCATAAAAAGCCCAGCTTAACCGATATGGTTCCGCCGCTTGTTTTTTTCTTTATGGGATTAATCGTTTTTGGAGCGTTTTTGATTTTTACCGCTTCAGAATTCAATTTTATTGATTACTCAGTGGTGTTTATTTTATTCACCTGCCTGATCTTTACCATTGCCATGCCCTATGGTGCCAGTATCTTTTTTATGATCTTGCTACTGTGCAGTTATGTGGTTTTATCCATCATTTCTGTTTTCTATTTGGGTGTTCCCTTTGAATTGTATCAGATCGGCTGGCTGGTCGTGATTCCGATGATTTTATGGAGTTCCGCCTTATTGATCAAAAAGGTCCGGGAGCTTTTCCATTCTAAAAAAAATCTGGAACAGCAAATTGCTTCCTATAATAATCTCGAAGATAGTCCCGGACTGACCATCGAAAAAGCCTATTACAAGGACCTTAAATATGCCATGGATCGCGCTTCCCGGGGCGAAACAATCCTGACCCTGGAAATGATTACGGTCCGCCATCTGGAAGAACTCAAAACCATGAACGGCTCCAGACTCTGGGACGAGATTCTCTATAAAACATTAAAGATTATTAAGAACCATTGCTACAGTACCCACCTGATTTATATTCTCGATGGCAGTGTTTTCAGTATTCTGATGGAAAACACCTCCATTAAAAATCAATTGCTGATTAATCAGGAGATTACCGATGCCTTCAATGCGCTGATATCGGAATATGAGGCCATTGAAGCCGATGTTAAACTTAACATCGCAGCGATTCCCTACACCCGGGATATCACCAATCCCTTCGACTATCGTGCTTTGGTCTTAAGGCATTTAAAAAATTAAAGCAGAAATCGCGCACGCGGTTTCTGCTTTTTTAGTTTCCACATTAGTAAAGATAAAAAAAGGATGTGCCGTGGCACATCCTTTTTTATCAGTTTTTAATAAATAATATAGGCTTCCAGATTCTGTCGGCCAAACTGAATACAGGCGTCATAGGAATCCATATAAATATCGACGATTCCTTCGGTGACGGCACCGCCGCGATCTTCAACTGTGTAGGTAGTACCCATGGCCGGGATATAAATCTTGGTACCAAAGGGCAGCCCGCTCCAGGCTGCTACTGTGTGATTGGCGGTTGGCATCACACCTGATGCAGTAGCATTTCCCGTTGCCGTATAGGCTGTACATTGGATGGTCATTTTTACCGCACCTTCAGGAATGGCATTGGTCGCGGTTGACTGAGCCGGGGTTGCGGCCACTGGCGCCGGAACTGCCGCTGGGGTTGCGGTGACCGGGGGCTGTACTGGTGCCGGAGTTTCCACAACTGCCGGAGTTTCAGCTACTGGAGCGGTTGTCATAACAACTGCTTTGGTTCCCACTTCAACAATTTCCGGAATCGGTGCGGTGACAATCTCGTCGTAAATAACCTCACGCTTGACTTCCACGCCGTTTTCATAAAGCACCCGCTCTACCTGGCTGGATTCTCCGTTAACACCAACCTGGATAACCTTGTTTTTACCAGCTTCCATTTCTGGATTATCTTTATTCTGAGTGGTATAGGTAATGATTTGTCGGCTTGGCAATTCATCAACCGCAACCCGAATCACGTTAACTTCCTCCACATCTTCCATGGCGGTTGACTGTCCCGGTTCCACCCGATCAAGGTCGCCCAGTTCAATCTTGTATTCTTTAAGCAAATCGCCCACGGTTTTTGCTTCGGTCTGATAAATAATGGTTTTTCCATCAAATGACAGTTCACCGCTGGCTTTGCTTTTAACTTCGATATTATCAACGGTAAACAGCACTGAGTTGGTGTCCACATTGACGGTATATTGATCACCAAGCTTTATGCCATTGTCTTCCAGCACTTCGCCGACATTCTGAAAGATACCGCCACTGAGCAGTCTTTCCTTGTCATCAACGGTTACCTTGATCTCCTTGGCAAAAACAAAGGAACTGGTCGTTCCCACCACACAGGTGATGATCATGCTGGCCATGCCTATTTTAAGAAGCGACTTCTTTCTTTTGTTAGGGCTCTGATTCTCTTTTTTTATCATAAAACCTCCATTTCCATTTCAATCCATAGAATCGAAACTTCGTTTCGTTACAATTTCTTTACAAGTCGATTGTACTTCATTTCCAGATAATTGTCAAGATTAGAATTTACTAATTGACTTTTCTTAATTTTTCATTTAAAATATAGATTAAATAAAATAAACCGTTGATGCGGAGATAACGGTGGAAGATGCACTTACAGAGAGCGAGGTAGGCTGAGAGCCTTGCAGAACGCAATCCATCAAATGGACCGCTGAGGGCATGGTCAAAGGCTTAAGCCGAGTATTCCATGACGTGACAACTACGTCAGTGTTGAGGAATATGTTAGTATTCTGCAGAGGCAGGTTTGATCCTGTGAAAAAAGGTGGCACCACGAGTCGTTATACTCGTCCTTTACGTTTAGTAGAGGACGAGTTTTTTGTGTTTACAGACAGCTGTCTGTAATGAGTTAACAACAGAAAGAAAGGAAACCGCCATGAAAAAGATACCTTATAAGATTTATTTAAGTGAAGATGAGATGCCGAAAGCCTGGTTCAATCTCCGGGCTAAAATGAAAGAGCTGCCTGAGCCGTTTGTTAATCCCGGCACTGGTGAATACTGCACCAAAGAGGAACTGCTGCCGGTATTCTGCGAAGAGCTGGTGGATCAGGAACTAAATACCACCGATGAATATATTGAAATTCCTGAAGAAATCCAAAGTTTCTACAAAATGTTCCGGCCGTCACCGCTGGTTCGGGCTTATTGTCTGGAAAAAGAATTGGATACCCCGGCCGAAATCTATTATAAGTATGAGGGTACCAATACCTCTGGTTCGCACAAACTGAATTCTGCCGCTGCCCAGGCCTACTATGCCAAAAAACAGGGTCTATCCTCATTAACCACCGAAACCGGGGCCGGTCAATGGGGCACCGCCCTTTCAATGGCCTGTGCCTACTATAATCTGGACTTGTCTGTCTATATGGTTAAGGTTTCTGCCGAACAGAAACCCCACCGTCGGGCCGTGATGGAAACCTATGGGGCCAAGGTGATTGCCTCCCCTTCCAACACCACCAACGCCGGCCGAAAAATCTTAGCCGAAACCCCGGACACCAACGGATCCCTGGGCTGTGCCATCAGTGAAGCCATTGAAGTGGCCGTCACCACTGACAGCTGCAAATATGTTCTGGGCAGTGTCTTAAATCATGTCGGTCTGCACCAGTCCATTATCGGACTGGAAACCAAGATTGCCTGCGACAAATATGACATTAAACCGGATATCATCATCGGCTGTGCTGGCGGTGGTTCCAATTTACTGGGTCTGATTGCGCCTTTTATGGCCGACCGGATTGAAGGCAAAAATGACATTGACTTTATGGCTGTGGAGCCGGCATCCTGTCCCTCTTTAACCAGGGGACGTTATGCCCTGGATTTTGGTGACACCGGAAAAACCACCCCGCTAATCAGAATGTACACCCTGGGCAGCGGCTTTATGCCATCACCCAACCATGCCGGCGGATTACGCTATCACGGTATGAGCCCGATTATTTCCAAGCTTTACCATGACGGCTACATCCGGGCTAAATCTTATACCCAAAATGAAGTCTTTGAAGCCGCCACTCATTTTGCCCGAATTGAAGGGATTTTGCCCGCCCCTGAATCCGCCCATGCTATTAAAGCGGCCATGGATGAAGCGCTGGCCTGCAAAGCATCCGGGGAAAAGAAAACCATTATCTTTGGTTTAACCGGCACCGGCTACTTTGACATGACCGCCTATATGAACTACAACGCCGGC
>PGZR01000218.1 GCA_002841405.1 Firmicutes bacterium HGW-Firmicutes-4
CAAGCGGGGAGAGATCGAGGTAAAATCGGTCATGCGGTTTAAACTGGGATCGGTTTTTGATATTTCCCAAACCGACTGCCCGGTAGCCGAATACCCCCGGTTAGTGAGTTTTGGCGAAGTATCTCAGGATCATGCCACCTTATATGAGCAGCTACGGAGTTATTGTGAAGACCAGGGATTCTCGGTTGAGGAAACAGCTTTGCGCTCGATTAAATTACGGGGATCTTATACGCCATCTACCAATGAAATCAGACTGAATGAAAAACTTCAGGATACTCAAAAGCTCGGGACGTTTCTGCATGAAATGTCTCATGCTTTTTTAGATCATACAGTCGAAGCATTTCGTTCCGAAATAAGTGAACATCAGCATGAATTTGAAGCCGACGGTTTGACCATTATGTTTTTGAGTCGCTTTGGCCTGGAAGTTACTGAAGGTACCAAAGATCATCTGGCATCCCATTACCAGAGTTTTCTGGAACAGATCGAAGCGCTGCCGGCAGAAGAACAGAAAAAATATAACTTGAACCTGTCCATGGACAAGGTCAACAATACCTATAAGGAACATATCGGAGCGATGGAAGAACATTTGAATCAACTAAATGCCGGGGCACAGTCTGAAGACTATGAAGAAGAATGGGAGCAGGAAATGTGATTCTGTTTCCCGAGGAAACAGGAAATACAGAAAACACATTACAATGAGATTCAAGCGGATCTCTTTTTTTCAATCTCAATGACAAGCTCATTCTGATGCATGGTGAACAGGCTGAAGGGAGGTTTTTTAAAAATAGATAATAAGGATGGCATGAATTGTGTTATCATTAGCTAAACATTTTACCGTTGTCAAAGAAAGTATGCTAAGAAAGTGAGGGATGATCGATTGAAGATTGAACAGCTATTAAAAGAAATTGAAAATAAAAATAACGTCCTTCAGTCCTGCCGGCCTTTAACGCAAGGAGAATTAGAACGACTCAACGAATCATTTATGGTTCAGTTTACCTATAACTCCAATGCGATTGAAGGCAATACCTTAACGCTTGGAGAAACAGCCATGGTTTTAGAAGGGCTTACCATTGATCAAAAACCCTTAAAAGATCATTTGGAAGCCATTGGTCATCGGGACGCCTTTGAATATATTAAGGACCTGGTGAGTGAAAAAGCCATTTTATCCGAAGCAGTTATTAAAAATATTCACTCCTTGGTTTTAATCAATCGACCCAAGGATAAGGGGATTTATCGTCGAATACCGGTTTCAATTGCAGGAGCCTTTATCGAGCCGGTGCAGCCGGTTCAGATACAGCCATCCATGGAAGAATTGATTCTAAAGAATGAACAGTGGAAGTCAACACTTCATCCAATCGAGCGAGTCGCACGGTTTCATCTAGAATTTGAAGGGATTCACCCCTTCATAGACGGAAATGGTCGAACCGGTCGGTTAATCCTTAATCTTGATCTGATGCAGAATAATTATCTGCCTGTTAATGTGAAATTTTCAGATCGAAAAAAGTATTATGAAGCATTCGACACATATTTTAAAAATGATGATGTTTCAGCAATGGCTGAACTGATCGGAATCAACCTTTTAGAACGCATTAATGAATATATCAACATTCTGTCCGATTCTCAAACCCTTGAAAATAATGAAGAATGGGAACCGGAACAGTAATTCTGTTTCCCGAGGAAACAGGAAATAAAAATCATAATCTTGTTTCTCGATGAAACAGGAAATAAAAATCACAATCTTGTTTCCCGAGGAAACAAAATACAGGAAACACATCGCAAGGAGATCCAATCGGATCTCTTTTTTCTTTTCAATCACAATGACAAACTCATATTGACGAAAGGTGAATAGAATGAATTCAAGAGAAATACAATATTTTCCCCAAATAGCGCAAGAAAATTTTCAGACACCTGAAAACTGGATGACCTTTCTGGAACAGTCGGCCTGGCATTATAAGCATACCTTTTACAATCAGATGCTGATCGTGTTCCAACGACCGGATGCGACCGCAGTAACCGCAATCGAGGCATGGAATAAAAAACTTAATCGAACAGTCAACGTCGGTGCAAAGCGAATTCTGGTGCTGGATGATCAGCTGAAGTATGAATTTAAAAATGTGTTCGATGTGAGTGATACTCACAAACGTAATCCGGATGGCCCGGATTTTAAATTGTGGAGCCGGGAAAATGTGGATGAAGTAGAGATTATTAAACGCGCAACTGAACATTACCAGGAAACACGCTCAAAGCATACCCTGCCATACTACATTATGACGGAAATGAAAGTGCGAAATAAAGATCAGTTTGAGTATTTTAAGGCTGAGATCATGGAGTCGAACAGACTTTATCTCAGGAATCTGGATGT
The DNA here is from genome assembly GCA_002841405.1 of Firmicutes bacterium HGW-Firmicutes-4. Taxonomy (GTDB): domain Bacteria; phylum Bacillota; class Clostridia; order Eubacteriales; family Eubacteriaceae; genus Acetobacterium. Next base: position 2,363 of record PGZR01000218.1, read on the forward strand.
GAGTGACTTTGCCACTCTGTATGATAACAGTGTGATTTATCAGATTTTATCCCGATGTGGCTATAATCCCAGGGATTATTTTAATCCGGAAGATTTTGCACAAATAAAAAACATA
>PGZR01000071.1 GCA_002841405.1 Firmicutes bacterium HGW-Firmicutes-4
AGAGGTGATGGTGGTCACAAACGGTTCCGGAATCATCGCAATGGTGGCTTGTCCGGCAGCCAATTGAGTCACTGCCTCACTGTGTTCGGCGACATAATTAATGGTGACATCCACCCCCGGGGTCAAGCCATTTTTCTGCAGTAAGTAGTTCAGCACATATTCCGGGGTCGAACCCTGTCCGCTGGCCACAATGGTTTTGCCCTTTAAATCGGCGATGCTGGCAACGCCGGCGGTTTCATCGGCCACAATATACAACACCCCCAGGGTGTTAACGGATCCCAGAACCACCTGCCCCTCGGTTTTGTTAAATAGTACTGCCGCTAAATTGCTGGGCAGTGCGGCAATCTGAAATTCACCACTGATTACACTGGCGGTCAATTGATCTGGAGCACCGGCCACGGTAAATTCAGTGGTGACGTTTTCGCCCAGGTCGACGCCATTGACAATCATTTCTGCCATTCCCATTCCGGTTGGTCCAGCCAGAGTTCCGACTTTAACGGTTTGCGGCTCGGCCGGTTTTGCCTGACAGGCAGTAAAACCAAGGATCATCACCAACATCAAACCAGCCAAGATCATTAATTTCCTGGCATTCATTTTTTGACTCATTTTCTTTTTCATCTTTTCTTTTTCTTCCTTTTCCTTTGATTCCGTTCAAAACATCAATCTCTTTTGTCTGGTAAACGGTATTCGTTTCAATAGTAATCATTCTAACATGAAGATAGTTTATTTAAAAGAAAAAGAAGGAGGAAAAATTCGATTATCTGATCAAACTCCTGACAAATGGTATTTCAGCTTACATCTAAGGTAATCTGTAGATAAATGTGATATAATCTGGACAGCAATTATTTAAAATCGTTAAACGTGTCCAAGACTTAGGACCGTAACAATCCCATAAATATCCAAGGAGAATCCCATGAAAAGTAAAAAGAAACACCGCCTGAGTTTGTTCGGTGTCGTGCTGCTAATGTTTTTCCTGCCGGCTCCAATCCTGGCAAATGAAGCAGTTCATTCCGGTGAGATATCTAATTCCAGTGAAGTGCAGGTGAACAATCAAATGACCATCAATGCTCTTACCGAAATTCCCGATGTCGACAGTAATGGCAACATCGATCAACAGGTCGTTATTATTTATAAAAATGCAAGCCCATTTAATGTTTCGAGCCTCACGTTATCCACCAATGAGATCGCATCCGGGGAAGCCGTCTCAGATCGGGTCGATGTCCTGGAGGTAAAAAGCGATGTCGACATCGACGCGTTCATCAAAAACATGAATGAAAATCCCAATGTTCTGGTCGCTGATCGCAATCGTGTCCTTAGAACCTATTCCCTGCCTGATGATCCCTATGTAACCGACGGCAAAGCCTGGCAGTTTGTCAGTATCGGTGCCGACAAAACCTGGGACCAGGTAGCCAATTCTGAAACCATCGGCGTTGCGGTTTTAGATACCGGGCTTAATACCAATCATCCGGATCTGGCCGGCCGAATTATTAGCGGTTATGATTATGTCACTAAAAGTACCGAAGTCACTGATCAGGATGGCCACGGAACCCTGGTCAGCGGTTTTATTTCAGCTGTCGCCAATAATGGCATCGGCCTTTCCGGGGTGGCTGGAACAGCCAATGTAAAAATTGCGCCTTACCGGGTCGGCACCAAAGGTCTCTCGGTTGCCAATATCTGTGCCGCCTTAATGGATGCTGCTGATCGTTCCGATATTAAGGTCATTAATATGAGCTATGGCGGTTATGATTATAACAATAGCGAAGCAGCCGCCATTCAATATGCTAAAGACCGGGGCAAAGTGCTGGTTGCTTCAGCGGGGAATGAAGGTGAAATAACTGATCCTGAGGTCGGATTGGCTTCTTATCCGGCTTCCTACGATGGCGTTATTTCAGTAGCTGCCACCGATAGTTCTAATGGTCGGGCCTCTTTTTCCCAGTATAACAACATGGTGGATCTTGCCGCCCCCGGTGAAAATGTTTATACCACCGCCTTTACTGGCGGTTATACCAATGATAGCGGTACCTCTTTCTCATCACCAATTGTTGCGGGCGCCTGCGGCGTCTTACTGGCTGCCAATGGCAACCTGAGTGCCAGCGATGTTGAAACAGCTCTGACCGCTACAGCTCTGGATCTGGGTGATCCGGGTAAGGATGATTATTTTGGTTATGGATTGATCCAACTCGATCAGGCCTTAGCAAAGGTACTAACCGATAAGCCCTTAACCGCCCTGTATAAAACTCATATTCAAAATATTGGCTGGGAACCGGATTTTAAAAAAAATGGCGAACTCAGCGGCAGCTCAGGTTTAGGTTACCGGCTGGAGGCCATCAGTATTACTTTGGATAATCCCGGCTACGATGTTGACGTTACCTATCGAACCCATATCCAGGATATCGGCTGGCAGGACTGGCGTTATAACGGTGAGTCCAGCGGCACCTCCGGCGAAGGTCGCCGGCTCGAGGCGATTCAGATTAAACTGACCGGCGCCGACGCTGATCAATTTGATCTCTACTACCGTACTCATGTCCAAAACCTCGGTTGGCTCGGCTGGGCCGGTGCTGATGAACAATCCGGCACCGCCGGCTATGGCTATCGTCTGGAAAGCATTCAGATCATGGTTGTCCCCAAAGGAACCCCCTTTGATACCTCTGGCGATTCGTTTATCACCAACCCGCTATGATCTGGCTACATATTTAATAGCGACTCGTTCAAAAGCCGACTGGAAATTATAAATTTCCAGTCGGCTTTTATTAGATTTCAGATTTTATTATTCGATCGATTTTAGTGACTCCACCATACTGATCCGTTTAATAATCGGTGTCATCAAAATATTGACGATAAAGGTAAAGGCCAGGGTAAAGACCACGGAATAGATAAAACTGGTTGGCTCAATTTCCCGGGCAAACATGGCGATGTCGGTTTCGACAGTGGTAATGATAAAGCCGTCAAGTAGAACGCCTAAGAATAACCCGACGACGATCCCGATAACCGAAAGAACGATATTCTCCCTGAATATGTATTTATACACCTCCATGTCATAAAATCCCAACACTCGGATGGTGGCGATTTCCCGGACCCGCTCGGAAATATTAATGTTGGTCAGGTTATATAAAACAACCGCTGCCAGGGCCCCTGCGGAAACCAGCATCACCACCACCACGATGCTTAAACTGCTGAGACTATCCGATGATGATTTGACGATATTACCGGTAAAGTTCACCGCTACCACCCCATCTTTGGCCAGCCATTCATTGGCAATGGCATTTTCCAGATCCGTTGAGGTATCAGGAATATTAACGTAGGCCATATTTACAGTCAGGGCCTTTCCGAAGGCTTCTTCGTAAACCGCCGGAGATAGATAGAGATAGTTCTCCAGATAGTTTTCGGTAATAGCACCCAAAACCACCTCATGACTTTCATCATCATTATAGATCCGGATGGTATCGCCCACCTTCAGTCCCAGGCTGTTGGCAACTTTTTCTGATAAAACTGCACCAGCCACTTCCAGATTAATGGCTTGTCCTGATTTCCGATCTTGCAGGTGAATAAAATGATCAATCTTCGCAGCTGTTTCCGGCACAAATAGATAGGCCGCTTTGCCACTGCCCGTTCCGGCTTTTTCGATAGTCATTTTGGATTGATGGGCCAGAATATTTTCGCTGAACCGGCTGTCATTATCGAGGATTTTTTTGAAGTCGGCCTTTTCAGCCAATGTTCCTTCGTTTTTTAAGGCCATATAACCATCAAAGACGGTAATGTTCTCAAACTGCCGGGGGATCATCGAGAAGATTGCATCCTGCAACCCGAACCCGGCCAAAATCAGGGCCGTACACCCGGCAATCCCAATCACGGTCATAAAAAACCGGCCCTTGTAACGGAGTAGATTCCGGGCGGTAACTTTTTCGATAAAGCCCAGCCGTTTCCAGATAAAGGGCATGCTTTCCAGAAAAATTCGTTTTCCAATCTTGGGGGCTTTGGGACGCATCAGCTCTGAAGGGTGTTCTTTCAGCTCGTAATGGGTAACAATCAATGCGGCCGCCACGGTACAGGAAATCGCGATCAGACAAGAAATAATCAGCGGTATCCAGGGCGGTGCAATAATCAAATCCGGCACCTGATAAAGTAACCCATAAGCCCCGGCAATTAAATGGGGTAGGGTACTGATACCGACAACCAAACCAATCAGTGAGCCGATACTACCAGCCAGTATGGCATAGATAAAAAACTTCGAGCCAATTTGATAGTGGCGGTAACCCAATGCTTTCAGGGTTCCAATCTGGGTGCGCTGCTCTTCCACCATCCGGGTCATGGTAGTGAATGATACCAGGGCTGCCACCAGCAGAAAGATCAGCGGAAATACGCCGGAAATATTGTCAATCCGCTGGGCGTCTTCGCCGTAACTGGTATAGCCGGGATTGTCATCACGGTTAAACAGGTACCATTTTCCAAATTCCAGATCACCAATTTTCGCCTCGGCCTTGGCCAACTCATTGGCAGCGTTAGCCAGTTCGGCCTCACCCTCTGCCCGTTTCTGAGCCAGCTGGGCTTCTCCATCACGGAGCTCCGCCCAGCCAGCTTCCAATTGATTCTGGGAGGCAATCAGGGTATTCAGTCCTTCTTCCCGACCAACCTCAAAAGCCGCAATTCCGGCATTGAGCTGGTTCTTACTGGCAGCCAGGGTCGCCCAGCCAGCCGACAGCTTATTCTCGCCGTCGATGGCCGCCTGAGCAAGGGCATCTTCGGCCTGGGGCAGGGTTGCTTCCAACTCGGCCAGCTGGGTTTTCATTCCCGCCAACTGGGCCTGAAAGGCGTAAATGTCGTCAATGCCCTGCTGGAGCTGGTTTTTTCCGGCGTAAGCCTGAGCTAAACCTGCTTCAACTCCGGCAATCTGGCTGTTTATCTCCGCCAACTGGGTTTCCAGAGCGGCCAGCTGCGCCTGATAATCTGGGGCCGCCGGATCCAGACTCTGTATCTGGGCTTCAACTGCTGCCTGCATAGTAGTCAGGTTTGCCAAGGCACTTTCGCCCTGAGCAATCTGGTTTTCCAGATCGGCCAACTGGGCTTCCAGCGCCGGCAACTGGCCGGAAGGATCCTGGGCTTCCATTTGAGCAATACCGTTTTTTAAATCAACGATGCCCTGGCGCAGGGTTTCCAGTTGTGCCTCGCCTTTCGCCAGTTCCTGTTTTAAGGTATCGGCCCCATTGATCAGATCAGCCTCACCCTGGACGATCTGATTCTGAGCGTTGGCGAGCTGAGCCTGGGTCTGGGCAATCGTGAAGTTATATTCATCCCAGCCGACACTCAGAGCGGCCTCCCCATCAATTAATTGATTTCTGGCATCGGCCAGACTAGCCTCTCCCAGAGCGATGCCTTCATTAAATTGAGTAACCCCATCGTTGTATTTGGTCCGGCCTTTATCCAGTTCAACCTGGGCTTTGGCCAGAATATCGGTATGATTGATTTCCAGCTGTTGAAGGCCCAAAGCTTCAAACTGTTGCTCCAGGATAGTAATGGCCTCTTCGTATTCCGCTGAAAAGGGATTAACCCCATCAGCGGTAACCTGCGACAAGAGATATACTTCGGTAAAACGTTCAAAGGCAAAATTTTCGGTGGGAATAAAACCATAGTAATCAACGCTCCCCCGGCCAACCGAGGTGCTGCCCCGCTCAATGGAGACAAACTGAGGCGATCGGACAAAACCAACGATGGTGAATTGATCCCGTTTGATTGATTCAGATAAAGCTTTATCACCAACCTCTAAGGATAGTTTAATGGTTTCGCCCAATTGATAAATATGGCTGGAAACTCCCATCCCCTTATCTTCCTGGGGCTGCTCCATCAGCATTTCACCCGCATTTTCTGGTAGCCGCCCGGCCACCAGCACCGGCTGATTCAGGGGTTGGCTTTCCTGGAAGGCCATCAGTTTGATGACCGGCCGTTTGTCGCCCCGTTCAATGATCACATCCGCCGAATAACTGGGCATCACGGTTGCCACCCCGGGCGTGTTTTTGATGGCATCCACATCTGCTGGCAAAAATCCATAGGTGGAAACCAGACGCATATCCATCAGTTGCTGATTCTGATAGTACTCACTGACTGTATATTTCATGCTCGGTCCAGTTGTTTTAACCCCCACGAAAAAGCAGATACCCAGAGCAATGATGGCGACAATGGATAAAAAGCGGTTGATCGATTTTTTTATTTCTCTGAATGTATCTTTCTGCAATGCTTTCATTGGTATGTCCTTTATTTTTAAAATTTGTTCTTTAGCGCTGACGCTACTGATCGATAAAAGAGTATTAAGTTAAGCCTCGGCATGGTTGTTTCAATATTTATATTTTACCACGGTTTTATTAAGAAAACACCCAATCACCATTGAAATAATTCATCCTCTCACTGGATCCTGATATTTTCTTTCATCGTAATCAACCCGATTATTTTTTCTTTCACCGGGATGCCGGTTAGTGCGGTGAGGGCTTGGGCGTAAAGATTGATCTGAATTTCGTAGCCATTAATGATTTCCTCCTGGAGACGGGAATCTTTAAAATAGTCGGTCTTATAGTCGATAATGACCCATTGGTGGTCTTCGATAAAGGCACAGTCGATAATCCCCTGAATGATGATCTTATCTGTGACTCCCGCCCATGCTGCCCTGATTTCTGCTGGGTCATAGGCGAAGTTAAAAGGTATTTCCCGCCTGATTTTTTCGGCTGACAATAGCCTGATCCCCAGGGTCGAGGTATAAAAGCTGATTAGTTTATCAACGCTGATGGTCCGGGCCAATGCTTCTGGTAAAAATTCTTTTTCGATCAGGGTTTCAATCTGGTTGGCCAGATATTTTTCCAGAAACATCGGAAATGCTGACTGGCCATTATTTAACAATTCGTCCTGGATTGGTTTTAAATCGACCACTTCCATTAACCGATGGAGCGCCGATCCCCGTTGGGCAGCAGTGAAATCCGTCTGTTTTTGTTCCATAAATTTCGGTTTTTCCTGCTTTTGAGAAAGTGTCCTGATCCCCTCCTGATGCCCAATCAGATCCCGTTTTTGGTAATCTTTGATTTCGGTGACACTCATCTTACTGGGCAGTTCATGCTCTGCTTTGGCCGGATAGCGAAAATCCAGACGCTGGTGAATGACCTCCCGATCAGCCTGTGAAATGCTGATTGGGGACTTTTCCGCTACTGCTTCAGGCTTATCCAGCCCCGGATTGATCGCTGTTGAACGATCCGCTACGTCCTGTTGATCTTCTCTTGCCAGAGCCACCTTTTCGGTGAATAGATCAGCCTGATGGTAAGCAATGTCAAAATCTGCCAATTCCAGATTGGTCTGCGCCGGATCACGGCCAGCCAATACGCCCATCATCACCCAGTCCAGCAAACTGGCGGCATTGAGGAGGTGATACTCGTCCGGCTCATTATGCCATTTTTGCCAGGCTTTATCGCGATTTTTCACCGTTCCCACAATCATCAGTTTTTCCTCAGCCCGGGTCATCCCCACATACAGTAGCCGCATTTCTTCGGAGAGCATTTCGATATTACTTTGCGCCTTGCAGACCTCTTTGGCCAGGGAATTATGTTTATACCGTTTTTCCAGATTGACATAATCCGGACAGATTCCCAATTCTTTATGAAATAGCACCTGGCTGTAATTACTACGCTTATTAAAGCCTTTCCCGGTTCCGGTAAGAATGACGATCGGAAATTCTAGCCCCTTGCTTTTATGAATCGTCATCAATCGCACCACCGCTTCATGATTGCTAACCATCGCTGGCGGCGAAATATCCTGTTTGTGTTTTTTCATGTTTTCGACAAAGCGGATAAATTGATACAGCCCTTTCAGGGTCGATTTTTTATAGTCCCCGGCCCGCTTCAACAAGATTCGCAAATTGCACTGCCGCTGTTCGCCACCGGGAAGGGCTCCGACAAAGGCGTAATAGCCAGACTCCAGATAGATTTTCCAGAGAAAATCTTCCACCGCCATCAGCTTGGATTGATCTCGCCAAGCAGTCAGTTTTTGATAAAAGACACCCAGTTTTTGGGACAGTTCATCGCACTCTTCCTGGCAGTAGGCTTCCACTGCCTGATAAAAAAATCCCTGGGGATGGGCAATCCGCAACCGGGTACATTCGGTGGAGGTAAAATTGCCGATGGGAGAAGTCATAATGCTCAGCAACGGCAGATCCTGATGCTGGTTATCCATCAGGTTCAGCAGGTTTAGAATCATCGTGATTTCCAGCGACTCGTAATAATTGGTGCCGCCGTCAAAATAGGTGGGTATCCCCATTTCACTAAAGATCCTGAGATAAACATCCCCTCTTCCGGCGACGCTCCGCATTAGCACTCCAAAATCACCATAGTTGATGGCCCGTTCCTGATTATGGCGGGTATCAAAAAAAGTGGTACCCACCAGTGCCTGAATTTGATTGGCCACAAACCGGGCCTCAACTTCCACGGCGGTTACATCTTCCTGTTCTTGCTCCTCAAAAGCCTGAACATCGCCAGTATCACTGCCTTGTTTTTGCTCTTCAATGATATGGATCTCGGTTTTTTGATAGGGTCCTTCATGGGGCAGACCCTTGTTGAGCCGGGCTTGTTGGTCATAATTAATTTCCCCCAATCCGGCGCTCATGACCTGCTCAAAAATGGCATTGACGCTGTTGATCACCCCCTGGGCGGATCTAAAATTCTGATTGAGGGTAACCAGACTGTTATTGGGATTTTCAGCTCTGCCAAAGCTTTCATATTTGCCGATAAAGATGGTCGGATCGGCCAGCCGAAACCGATAGATACTCTGTTTGACATCCCCGACCATAAAATAATTATTATCCCGAACAATCTGCTGGAGAATCGTTTCCTGCATTTCATTGGTATCCTGATATTCATCTAGAAAAATATAGCGATAGCGGGAGCGGACCTCATCGGCTACTTCCGGGTCCATTAGAATTTTAAGCGTCAGCTGTTCCAGGTCATTGTAATCGACCAGGTTTTTCTGGGCTTTTTTGGCCTGAAAGGCAGTCCAGAATTTCTGCGTCAGCGCGACCAGATCAGCCATCGGTTTTTTCAGATCATTGAGCTCCTGAACCATTTCATCCATATTGATGGCAAAACGTTTCTGCAGTTTGGTGATACTGGTCTTGGCTTCATCCCGATATTTTTTAATCTGCTCATTTAGTTCTTTATCTGCTTTAGCCGATCCTTTAAAGCGCTCATAACCCAGGTTTTTCAAGGTTTCCAGCCCCGCAACCAGATTGGCTCGGATCGCTTTTGCCAGTGCTTCCAGCATCAGCACTTCGCTTGTCATCTGTTCGTGGGTTTTCTCAAAACTGGCAACCGCACTGATGTCCCTGGCTTTAATGGCCGAATCCATAGCCCCCTGAAGCTCGGTTTTAATTATTTTTTTCAGGGATTCTCCCCACACCGAGGCTTCCAGGCTTTTTAGATCACAATCAAACAACGACAAGGCCTGGTAGCTCCAACTTTCGGGGTTGGGCTGGGTGGCCAGAAAGCGATACAAGGTTTCCACCGTGTCTTTTAAGGCCTGATCATTCTTGTTACCACTGTATTTTTCGACCAGATCCAGAAAATCAATGGCCAGTTCGTTATTTTTCTGATTTTTTTTCGGGTTCTGATCCGGTTGTTCCGGTTTGTCTTGAGCATTATTTTCCTGGGCTATATTTTTCATGGTGATGGCTCGCTGGTATTCGTCTTCAAAAACCTCTTCCAGGGTTTCTTTAAGCATCAGCGCGATTTCGGTATCATTCCCAATGGCAAAACCGGGGTCGATGTCACCCTTATGAAAGTACTGGCGCAACACGCTAAGGCAAAAAGAATGAAGGGTGGAAATGGAAGCGCCCCCTAAAATATTCATCTGCTTCATTAAAAAGCTGCGATCATTTTCGGGGTTTTCCAGTTCTTTGGCTAGCGCCTGGCTGAGGCGATTTTTCATTTCTCCGGCGGCGCCCCGGGTAAAGGTCAGAATCAGCAGCTCATCGACGCCCACCTTTTCTTCCAGGATAATGCGAATAATCCGCTGGATCAGCAGCGCTGTTTTGCCTGATCCGGCAGCGGCTGAAACCAGCATGTTGGTTTCACGGTTTTCGATCGCTTTTAACTGATCACTGGTCCATTTCATCGCTTTCACCTTCCTGGATTAATGTAAAAAACTGTTCTTTCTTCATCGTTGCTTTCAATACCTCGTAACCTCCCCGGGTGATCGCATCATCAAACTGGCAGATACCCTTGTAATCGCAATACTGACAGGCATAGTCATGGCCTTTTTTATAGGGTCGGATCTTGATATCACCCTCGTATATGTTTTTGATTTGACGGACCACGGTTTTGCGGACATAGTCGATGATGCCCGCAAATTCCTCCCGATTCAGTTTAAATTCGGAGCGGTAAACTGGCAGAATATCCGATGATTTGCCATTGGCATCATGATCCATGGCAGCAATAACCATTTCGTCGTCCAGCAGCAGTCCATTGAGTTTAAAGGACTTATTGATGGCCGCCAGAACATTCTCGCCAAAATCCAACCGCGGCATCGGGTCATCGACGTAAAAGTAGAAGGTTCCTCCCGGCAGAATATCCTCGGCTGGGATTACCGTCATGGCCCCATCCAGATACACCAGCAATTGCAGCGAGAGGCCATAATAGATGTCATCATAACCCAGTTTCTTACTGCCGGTTTTATAGTCAATGACCTTGACCCAGGTATGACCGTCTTTTTCATAGAGATCCAGCCGGTCAATTTTCCCATAGATCTTCACCTCACCCAGTTTCGCATCCGGCAGGCTTAACTCCTGCTCAAAGCTGAACTCGGTGGCCTGAGGTTCAAAATCCCCGGCACATAGCTGTTGAACCAGGATATCAATGGACTTTTTGCCGACCCGTTCCAATTTTTTTCCCAGATACTGATTTTGGCCAGTACTATTAAATACATTGGTTTTTATCTGTGGCAGGCAACTTTCCATCACACCTTCCAGTAGGGTATCCCGTTTGATTTTGGGCAGGGTGCGCAAATCCAGTTTTTGATCGTGAACTTCTCGAAAAAAGCCATCAATCAGTTCATGAAGCAGGGTGCCAATTTCTGGCGCGGCAATATTATAAATAGGCCGGCTCTCGGGTTTTAAGCCGTATCTGACATAATGCGAAAAGGGACATTGGCGGTGGGTTTCCAACCGGGTAATACTGGTCCGCAGGTTTTTACCGTAAAGAACGGCGGCTTCGTTCTCGGTCATAGCCTGGGAAACCCCAGCATAGTTCAAGGCCTCAGTCAGATTTCCGATCATTTGCTGGTAGTCAGGATTATTTTGATACCAGTCCCGCACCTCTGCCCACAGAGCTTTTTCCTGTTGCTGGGCCGAACCGGCTTCGTTCTTGCTGTCGCGAAGATGACTGACCAGATGCCAGAGGGTCGCATCGGGAGTACTGAGGGTATTCCAGAAAGCCACCACCCCATCATTAAGGGTTGATATGATCTCGATCCTCGGAAAGATCCCCAGAATTTGGCTCAGCAGAATGCTGGGCTGTTGACTGTTGCCTTCCATATCGGCTAGAGCCCAATGGAGAGCCAACCGGGATTTGGGTTTCGTTAAGAGGTCATAAACCAGAAACCGTTCCTGATCCATTTGAAAACTGCGATTGTTTTGCAGCCGGATCTGATGAGCGCCCAGAATCTGCCGTTCCAAATCGGAGAAAAGGTTGGGTTCGCTGCCGCTACCGGGAATTTTCCCTTCGTTCAGTCCAAACACAACCAAGACCTCAAAGGCTGAGCTACGGCTCCGGCGCAGATCAGTGATGCTGACATAGTCCCGATAAGGCGGGATAATTCCCAGACGATAGCCCTGAAAGCCACTTTTTAAAATCCGCAGGTATTCTGCGCTGGTCACTTCATCATTTCCCATGGTTTCGACAATCTGATCAAAAACTTCCATCAAAATGTTCCAGATCTGATGGTATATTTCCATGGCTTCATAATTACCGGCTTGTGACAGCTGTTCCACCAGAGCATCTATTTTTTCCGGGGTTTTGATCGTTACCAGAAATTCATAGAGGGCTCGGGTATAATCCTGGCAGGTTTGGCCAGCCTTGAGCTCAGCTTTGAGTTGGATCAGGGGGATAATCAGTTTAAGCCGTAGCTTATTAAGGCTGTCCAGATCAAGCGCTGGATTCTGGCTGACTTTGGTAAATTCCTGGTCCCATTGTTTACCCCGGATGCCAAACTCCAAGGCATAGTTTTCCAGGTCTTCACATTCTGACAGGGTAATCGGTGAAAAGCCGGTTTTCACAAAACCGAAAACATCATCAACTCGAAAATTATTCAGGATCGCCTCCAAAGCCGTCACAACTGCTTCGACCAGGTGGTTATCCCCGATGGCGCGCAGGTCATCCATAAAAAAGGGAATCTGATACTGGGCAAAAATGCGCTTGATGATACTCCCATACTCGTCCAGATCGCCGGCCAGAACCACCATATCCCGAAAGGACAGGCCTTCTTCCCGAATCAGCTCAAGGATCTTGCGGGCGCCCATTTCTACCTCTTCCCAGGTATTCTGGCATTGGATCAGGCTGATCTGCTTGACTGCATCCGGGTATTCTTGCTTGGGATAGGCAAAGAGATTGGCCTCCAGATGGGCAAGCTCCAGACTTTTTTGTTTTTGCTCATTCTGTTGATTTTGTTTTGATATTTTTTCCAGCTTAAATGAAACCTGTGCTCTGGCCCCAATTTCTTTGATCGCGTCCATGGTATTGGCGGTTAATTGAAAAACTTCCTGATCCCGTGCTGATGGATCCGGATCCCAGGGCAGGGCAAGATGGATTTCTTTGACCGTTTCCACCAGATTTCCAATCATACGATAATCCTGGGCTGAGAAATTCTGAAAACCATCGATCCAGATTTCACTATTTTGCAGAAATTCTGCCGTTGGTATTTTTTCACAGACGAAATTGCGAAAATCTTCTTCATCTTTACGGTCATTTCCCAGCAACTCCTGAAAATGGCGATAAATTTTGATCACATCCCCCAATTTTTGGGGCATGATTCCCTGACTCAGGGTCTTTCTGGTTTCTTCCAGATTTTCCGGGGCAATCTCATTCTGTTTGAGTTCAGCAATCAGATCCGAAATACTGATCAGAAAGCCGGGCTTTTTAACACTGGAACGATAAATGGTCAATTGTTCCTGAATGTCTCCCAGGGTTTTTTGGAGCAGCATATTTTTTCCGTGACTGTCCATATAGGTCTTGGTAAGACCGCCGGTTTCCTGCAGGACCCGGTTACCCAGCCGTTTGGGACTCAGTACTTCCACATTCAGCAGCCCGGCCAGGCCATTGGCCTTGATCAAGGCTTCTTCGGCACCCAGGGTAAACTGTTCCGGAACCATTAAATAAAGTTTCTCTTTACCCGCATCCAGCGCCGCACCGATCTGGTGGTAAACCGCCTCACTCAAAACCTGAGATTGCCGGCCCACGATCATTGTAATTCCCATCCGTTTTTCCTTTCTGGATTTTCACATCACGAATTATCCACTATTTTAAAAAATCACCATCCTTATTATAAAAGATGGTGATCAAAACTTCCTGAATATTATACGGTCACAAAACCTACTTTTTTGCGTACCTTTGACAGGGTTTTCCAGGCAATCTGGGAAGCCTTTTCAGCGTGAACATGCATGATCTGTTCCAGATATGCCTTTTCACCCAGCAGCCGATGATACTCATTTTGAACCGGTAACAGGGTATCGGCAACCGTTTCGCCGACGGCCAGCTTGAAATCGCCGTATCCCTTGCCATCAAATTCCCGGGTGATCGCTTCGAGGCTTTTTCCGGTGGCACAGGAGTAGATTTCCATCAAATTGGAAACCCCGGGTTTTTCTTCGCGATTATGATAAACAGCCATATCCGAATCGGTGACTGCCCGTTTAAACTTTTTAACGATGGTTTTGGAGTCGTCCAGCAATGAAATAAAGGCATTGGTGTTTTCATCCGATTTGGACATTTTTCGTCCCGGTTCCTGAAGACTCATAATCCGCGCTTTGCCCACCGGCACTAAGTCGGTTTGATAAAGGAGAATATCAGCAGCCATCAGCACGGGATAGTCAAAAAGACCAACCCGAATATTTTCACCCTGCTTTTGGGATTTATCTTTAAATTGAGTCATTCGGCTCAGCTCACCCATATAGGTTGAACAATTTAAAATCCAGGCCAGTTCCGAATGCTCCGGCACCATCGATTGGACATAAAGAATCGATTTTTCGGGATCAATACCCAGGGCTAATAGCAACGCAATCGATTCATAGGTCCGCCTGCGCAGATCGGCCGGGTTTTGGGGCATGGTGATGGCATGAAGATCCACCACGCAAAAAAGACTGCGATAATCCTCCTGCATCTTTACCCAGTTTTTCATGGCGCCAAAATAATTTCCAATGGTAAAAGTTCCCGATGGCTGGATGCCGCTATATACTATTTTTTTTACTGGTGCTTCTGTTGTCATAGTTACTCCTTATTCTAATGGCAGTTCATTCTTAATTTTTAACCAACTGCCATGATCTCTTTAAAATTTTGTGATCAGCTGGTTTTTGGTAATTTCAATTCTGTCATTTCCAGAGAATCACAATCAAGTTCCAATTCCTTAATCATTCGCTCAAAAATATCATAATCAGCGGTGGTGAGAATTTGGGTGCTACCCATCTCGTCCTGCACGTTGAAATAGTTAAACTCGGTCAGGTGTTTGTTTAATTGCCGGACCAGGCCATTGGCCGGGTTGATCAACTCAAGCTCCGGGTACATTTGCCGGATCGTGACCGCCACAATTGGAAAATGCGTACACCCCAGTAACAGTTCTTCAATAACAATGCCTTTTTTGATGCCCTTCAATAAAATCGGTTCAACGGCTTCTCGGATATTATTCTTTAGTATTTTCAAATCACCCTGGCCATCGTTGATGACCTTGGCCAGCGTATGCGTACCCTGGGCGATGTATTCGACCTCTTTGGTCCAAAGCTCCAGTTCCTTTTCATAGCCCCGGTTTTTTACTGTGGCCGTAGTGGCAATCAGCCCCACCAGGCCCCGGTCCCGCCAATTCAGAGTTTCCTGGACCCCGGCTTCGATAACGCTGAATAGTGGCACCCGGGCGCTGAGCTCAACAATCAGCGAAGAAAGGGTATTGCAGGCTAAAACCACGGCTTTAACCCCGCGATTTTCCAGATCACTGATAATGGTATTGGCCAGCATGATTAGTTCATCATTTTCCCGCTCACCATAGGGCATTCGCATCGAATCGCCAAAATAGAGATAATTTTCATTGGGCAGCCGGTCTTGCAGTGCTTTCAGTACGGTAAAACCACCGATGCCCGAATCGATGACGCCAATGGGTCCATTGTTGTCCATCTTTTCACTTCTTTCCTGATTGATCACGGAA
>PGZR01000219.1 GCA_002841405.1 Firmicutes bacterium HGW-Firmicutes-4
ATCGTGTTTTTTTCGCGATTGAGAACCATCAACCGCGAATTGTCCCTTTTTTCCAGGGGACATTGGGCGATCAATTCGTCCGGGAGATCAAAATAAAAGTCAGTTTTATTCATCGATATCTTCCTCATTGTCATAAATATTTATTTTTAATTGTTGAGGATTGAGTGCCTCATTCATTAATACCTCTAATCCCAAATGGGCATAACCACGACTGGTAATCACCCGGCCCCGGGGTGTTTTCGAAAGGAACCCCAGTTGAATCAGATACGGTTCATAAACCTCTTCAATGGTGTTTTTCTCTTCGCCAATGGCGGCGGCCAGGGTGTCGATTCCCACCGGTCCACCGTCAAATTTCTCGACAATAGTCCTGAGCATAATCCGGTCAATCTCATCCAGCCCCACCGCATCCACTTCAAAGAGATCCAGGGCTTCCCGGGTTGTCTTGAGATCGATGACGCCCCGACCTTCAATTTCGCAATAATCCCGAACCCGCTTTAACAGCCGGTTGGCAATTCGCGGCGTCCCCCGGGAACGAATGGCCAGTTCCACCGCCCCTTCGTCATCCATTTCAATACCAATAATGCCGGATGAGCGACGGATAATCGTGGCCAGTTCGACCGGATTATACAGCTCCAAGCGCTGGATTACCCCAAAGCGATCCCGCAGCGGTGAAGTCAGCAGCCCCACCCGGGTAGTGGCGCCAATCAGGGTAAAGGGCGGCAACTCCAGACGGATCGAACGCGCCCCCGGACCTTTGCCAATGATAATATCCAGAGCATAATCTTCCATGGCCGGATATAAAACCTCTTCAACCGAACGTTGTAAGCGATGGATTTCATCAATAAAAAGGATATCTCCTTCTTTTAAACTGGTCAGAATAGCTGCCAGATCACCGGCCTTTTCAATCGCCGGGCCGGAGGTCGTTTTGATCCCGACCCCCATTTCCCGGGCAATGATGTTGGCCAGCGTTGTTTTGCCCAATCCCGGCGGCCCGTATAAGAGCACATGATCCAAACTTTCGCTACGCTTCTGAGCAGCTTTAATAAAGATGCCCATCTGTTTCTTGACCTTTTCCTGACCAATATATTCATCCAGGCCCTGGGGTCTTAAATTTTTTTCTATTTCAACATCCAATTCCGTAAAATCGGTGGTGATGATTCGTTCCTTCATGACTATCGTCCCTTCAATGGATTAGCGGAGCGGAGTGCTCCAGTAATCAGGGCTTCAATGCTGCTCTCGGGGGTAAATGCCCGGGATACCATTTCGGATGCTTCCGAAATACTATAGCCCAATCCCACCAGTCCATTAACCGCCTGGCTGACATTATCGTCTTTTCCCCGCAACTCAACCACCTTCAGGTCGCCTACCGACACGTCCTTATAGCGATCCTTCAGCTCCAGAATAATCCGGCTGGCAGTTTTAATCCCGATTCCCGGGGCCTTGGCAATGCTCTTGGGATCATCATTGACAATATGTCCAATCAGTTCGTTGCGGCTGAACTGGGATAAGAGCCCCATGGCGGCTTTGGGTCCAATCCCGGAAATCCCGATCATGGTTCGAAAAATCTCCCGTTCATCTGTGGTGGCGAAGCCATAAAGCGAAACCTCGTCTTCTTTAATAACCTGATGAAGATGCAGCTTTACCTCCGAATGCAGATTAGGTAGCTCATTCAATGTGTTGGTCGATACCTTTACCTTATATCCCATGCGGTTTAGATCAATGACCACATAATCCATGGCTTGCTCTTCCAAGCTCCCGATCATATATTCGTACATAAGCCCTCCTTCAAAATTTAAATATGCTTTACCTATTGTACCAAAACAAAAAAATATTACAACCACAAAAAAAGCACCCTTAGGTGCTATCCCAATGTGTCGTACTCCATTTTTGACGCCCTAGCGAAAGCTAGGTGGGTGTCTTGTCTCTAGTTTAACATCTGCTAGCGAACAATCAGACTCCCTGAGTATTGATGTAGGTTCAAAAATAAAGTAAAAACGAACACTTTGGGATAATCTAATTATACACGGTTTTCCCCGGAAATCAAAGGATAAATTTTTGCTGGCAACTAGCAGTCAAATCTATTTGTTTCAAGCCGCCCGAGGCTTTACAGCAAAATGTCCAGAGCAGAGCGAATATTATCCACCGGGAGAACCGCCATTCCGGCAACCTTCAACCCTTTCTGGTTACCTTTAGGAATAATACAGCGCTTGAAGCCCAGTTTTTTTCCTTCGATCAGTCGTTTTTCAATGTGCTGAATGTTTCGCACCTCTCCGGTTAATCCCACCTCACCCAGTATCATCAAATCGCCGGGGATCTGAAAATCCCGGAGGCTGGAATAAAGCACAGCAACTACGCCAAGATCTAAAGCCGGTTCATCGACCTTGATGCCGCCCACCACATTGATGTAAGCATCCACCGATTGCATCTGAATCCCCAGCCGTTTTTCCATAATCGCCATCAGTAATACCATCCGGTTATAATCCATGCCCGTAGCCATCCGCCGGGGA
>PGZR01000220.1 GCA_002841405.1 Firmicutes bacterium HGW-Firmicutes-4
ATAGTCATTCTAACACTTAATCGGAGAGATTAAAAGGAGATTTGTTTATATGCAACAGGCAATTATTAATTTTTTGGCATTTTTACCGGATTGGTTGGAAATTATTGTTATTTCGGCCATTCCGGTTGTTGAACTGAGAGGTGCCATCCCCCTGGCAATTTTAGCTTACGATATGCCCTTTTTACAGGCATATTTGCTGGGTGTGTTGGGGAGCATCATCCCGGCACCGTTTATCCTGATGTTTGTTCCGGCCATCCTGAAATGGATGTCGGGCACAAAAGCATTTGGGAAAATGGCCAACTGGATTATTGCAAAAGGAATGAAAAAATCGGATAAATTGACCCAGTATGAGTTCTGGGGTTTGTTTGCTTTTGTCGCTATTCCCTTGCCGGGTACAGGTGTCTGGACAGGCTGTCTGGCGGCTTCGCTGATCGGACTGGACTTTAAGCACAGTATGATTTCGGTAGCATTGGGATCAGCAACGGCGGGTATTATTGTTACGGCACTAGTGGCAGGCGGTCTGTCTTTATTTTAGATAACAGGAGTAGTAATGGCACTATCACAAAGTTTTTATCAGGAAAACAGAAAAAGATTGGCGGAGAAACTGGAGCATTCCAGTCTCACCCTACTATTTTCAGGCCGGGAAATAGCAATGACGGAGGACGCAAACTATCCTTTTTTTGCTAACAATAATTTTTATTATCTGACTGGTATTCGCGAGCCGGAGGTGGTGCTTGCCATAACCAAAGATCATCATGGCGAGCTGTCCTGGCAACTTTTCATCGAGGCCGCCGACCCGTTGAAAGAAAAATGGGTGGGCAAAAAGATCAGCCGCGATGAGGCAAAGTCGGTTTCGGGTATTGATGAAGTTTATTATATCAAAGATCTGCCCCAGCAGATTGCCCGGTCAGGATCGCTTCCAATATTGTACTTTGATTTCAAAGTGCCACAACATCAGAGTTTTAAAACCGAAGATGAAGGACTTCAAAAGATCTTAAAGCAGTGCGAAGTTAAGGACCTGCATCCCATTTTTGCAGGGTTGCGGCTGATCAAAACGGCAGAAGAAATCCGGGCGATTGGTAGAGCCAATGCGGTTACAAAAAAAGCCATCGCAGAAATGCAGGAATTGATTAAACCAGGCACTTACGAATATGAACTGGCTGCTTTTTTTGAGTATTTTGTTAAAAAAGCAGGAACCGAGGGACTGGCGTTTGAAACCATCGTTGCCGCCGGGGCGAATGCTACCGTTTTGCATTATGTATCCAATCGCTGCCCCTTGAAATCAGGTGATTTGGTTCTCTTTGACCTGGGCGCCAAAGTGGATGGCTATTGCGGTGACATCAGCCGAACTTTTGCGGTTGACGGGGAAATGACAGCCCCGCAGGAAAAACTCTATGAAATTGTTGCTGCGGTCCAAAGGGAAATGTTTACAGCCTACAAACCGGGGGCAGTAATGAAAGATCTACAGAATCTGACGAAGGAATTGTTCCTCGAAAAATGCTGCAGTGCCGGTTTTATTCCCACCAATAATGATATCACAGAGTTTTATTATCATGGGATTGGTCACCCGCTGGGTTTGGATACCCATGATTTGCGGCCAGCCGGAGATCTGATTTTGGCACCCGGAATGGTGATGACCGTTGAACCGGGTCTCTATCTTGAAAAACTGGGTATCGGCATTCGAATTGAAGATGATGTGGTGATCACAGAACATGGCTGTGAGGTGCTGTAGATACGCGCTTCAGCCTACCTTACGGGGTTACTTGTGTAAAACTTTAGTCCGTAATAAAATACTTGACAAAGAAAATAATGATGTGTATGATTTAGAAAAAGTAATTGAATATTTACCTATCCAGAGAGGTGGAGGGACAGGCCCGATGAAACCCGGCAACCAGCATACGCATGGT
>PGZR01000072.1 GCA_002841405.1 Firmicutes bacterium HGW-Firmicutes-4
AATGAGGGTACTTGACTTATTGGCAGAATTAGAAGAAGTCGTGGAAAAAGGAAACACGCTTCCCTTTTCATCTAAAGCGTTAGTAAATCCTGAAGAAGTAATAGAGATCATTGATGAAATTAGAGATTCACTACCGGAAGAACTGGCAGAAGCAAAAAAAATTGTTGCCGAACGAAAAAAAATCATTTTTGCAGCCCAAAGTGAAGCAGACCATATTAAAGCAGAGGCAGAAAAGCGACTGAGAGAGTTAATTGATACCAATGAAATAACCAAAAGTGCCACCGCCAATGCCAATGAGATTATGCGAAATGCAAATGTAAGCGCAAAGGCATTAAAGACAGGAACGCAAAACTATGCAGACAAATTGCTCTATAGTTTTCAGATACAATTAAAAGAAATGAACGATCAAATTGAACAGAATCGGCGCGAACTAAAAAACATGAAATAATTGGTAAAATAAGGGTTGTGTGATGAACACGGCCTTTTTTATGCCTAGTTACTAAAATAAAAGAGGTTAAAAAATGATAGAAATAGGAAAAGTACAAACACTAACCATCGAACGGATTACACCCATTGGAGCATATTTATCGGACGGATTTGATACAACTGACGTGGTTTTGTTGCCAGAGAAAGAAGTGCCAAAAAATTCCAAGGCCGGCGACCAACTTGACGTATTTATTTACCGGGATTCTAAGGATCGGCTGATATCGACAACCCGGGAACCAAAAATTCAAGTGGGCGAATTCGCTGTACTGAAGGTTGCGGATGTTACCAAGGTTGGCGCCTTTCTCAATTGGGGTCTGGAGAAAGATCTGTTATTGCCATATAACGAGCAAACCACCAAGGTCCAAAAAGGTCGGGATTATCTGGTTAATCTATATGCAGATAAAAGTGATCGCTTATGCGCAACCATGAAGATCTACCCACTGCTGAAAGTCGGTGCTCCCTACAAAGTGGGTGATTGGATTGAAGGATATGTTTATCAGATCAATCCAGAGATTGGAGCCTTTGTGGCCATTGATAATCTGTATCACGGATTAATTCTGATCAAAGATGCAAACTCAGACATTCATTGCGGAGAAAAAATCCATGCTCGGGTGTCCGAAATCCGAAATGATGGCAAGCTGGTCTTGAGTCCCAACAAAAAAGCATACAAAGAAATACCCAAAGATGCTGTTGTCATTCTTACTAAATTAAACGAAAGCCAAGGTTTCTTACCGTATAATGATAAAACTGATGCGTTTATAATAAAAAAAGAATTTAATATGAGCAAGAGTTCTTTTAAGCGCGCTGTGGGTAAATTATTAAAAGAGAAAAAAATTAGATTAACGGAAAGAGGCATTGAGAAAAATGGAAAATAAAAAATCCCGAGTAGTTATTATGGGTTGTGAATCCTATGATAATGATTTGGTTTTTGAAAAATTGAAAACTGCCGTCGGACTCCTCGGCGGGATCGAACAATTCGTAAACGAGCAAGAGTTGATTTTACTCAAACCCAATCTGCTCAGAGGAAAAACTCCAGACGCTGGCATTACCACCCATCCGGCAGTATTTGAAGCAATGATTCGACTACTGCAAGAGGCGGATTATAGCCACCTTGCCTATGGGGACTCGCCAGGCTTCGGTTCTCCCGCTGGAGCCGCTAAAGAAAGTGGACTCGCTGCCATAGCGGCAAAATATGAGATACCACTAAAAGAATTCAGCCATGGTCAGCAGATGGATTTCTTTCTGGGCATCGGAACCAAGAAATTCGATATCGCTCAGGGGGTTTTAGAGAGTGATGCGATTATCAGCCTCTCAAAAATGAAGACCCATGGCCTGACTCGGATCACTGGCGCCATCAAAAACCAATTCGGTTGCGTCTATGGTTTGAATAAGGGGATGTCCCATGCTCATTATCCGAATATCAAAAGTTTTTCCAAAATGTTGGTGGATCTGAACCGCTATCTTATCCCCAAATTGAGACTTTTTGTCATGGATGGAATTATTGCTATGGAAGGTAACGGGCCAGCTTCGGGAAAACCTGTACCAATGAAGGTATTACTGGTCTCTGATGACCCGGTTGCGCTGGATGCGACCTTTGCCAGAATGATTAATCTGGATCCCACCTTTATCCCAACGATTACCTATGGTGAAGAAATGGAACTGGGATACTGGACTGAAGAAAATATTGAAATTCTGGGGGATCCGCTTGAGAAGTTTTACAATCCTGACTTTGACGTGGTTCGGATTCCCGTTCATGAAGGTGAACCGTCGACCCTTTCAGTATTAAAACCGATTCAGGATTTCATTATTCAAAAACCGGTTGTTGATAAGGAAAAATGTATCGGCTGCGGGGTCTGCGAAGCGAGCTGTCCGGTTGAGAAAAAGGCTATTCGCATCGTTGAACGAAAACGCAGAAAATATCCATTGTATTTTTATAATCGTTGTATTCGTTGCTATTGCTGCCAGGAAATGTGTCCGGTCGGTGCTATCTCAGTTAAAACACCACTATTGGGAAAACTGACCATTTATAAAAATAGTTAATTTGACTTTCAGATACTTTCATACAAAAATCTCTTCATCTAGAGGAAAAAAAGTCATTGACAAAATGTGTAAATTTTAATATGATAAGCGGAAATACTAAAAAAGGGAGTGATTCCACTGTTAGCATCAAAATTAATTTTAAAATGTCTTGAACGAGAAAATGTTGAGTATGTGTTTGGTTATCCGGGAGGTGCCCTGCTGCCCCTCTATGAAGCATTCAGAACATCTCCGATTAAACATATTTTAGTGCGAAACGAGCAGACAGCACCGCATTACGCGAGTGGATATGCCAGAGAATCTGGGCGCGTTGGTGTATGTTTGGCCACATCGGGACCAGGAGCAACTAATCTTGTAACCGGTATTGCAACCGCTTACCTTGATTCTATTCCTATTGTCGCCATCACCGGCCAGGTGGATCGGGCACTTATCGGAACAGATGCCTTCCAGGAGGCAGATATCACTGGTGCAACCGCTCCCTTTACAAAACACAGTTATTTGGTTCAAAATGCAGCGGATATCCCCAGAATCATCAGAGAAGCCTTTCATATTGCTTCAACGGGCCGTCCGGGACCGGTTCTGATTGACATTCCCAGAGATGTACAGCTGGAAAATGTCAAAACCGGGCTGACCTATGACAAGGTTGACATTATGGGTTATAAACCTAATTTGAACGGTCACAGTGGCCAGATCAAGCGGGCTATCAAGAAAATAAAAGAAGCGCAAAAACCGGTTATTTACGCCGGAGGCGGTGTAGTGTTGGGAAATGCCCAACAGGAACTTCTTGCTTTTGCAGAAAAAAACAATATCCCAGTAATAACCTCGCTTATGGGGATTGGTGCTTTTCCTGAAGATCACCCTTTATATTGTGGGATTGTCGGCAGTCATGGTTATAAATATTCCAATGTGGTGATGAATGGAGCCGATTTAATTATTAATATTGGTGCGCGGATGTCCAATCGGGCGACATCCCATTTAACTAAATTCGAAAAAGATACTGATTTTGTCCATATTGATATCGACCCGGCAGAAATCGGAAAAAACATGGAAACAAATATCCCAATTGTTGGGGATGCTAGAACTGTTTTGTCCGAGCTTATTCAAAAAGATACCGTCACGGATCATGCAGCCTGGCTCGCAGCAATTGAAACCATTCGCATCGAAAACCCGCTGGTATACGATGCCGATCCACCTTGCAGTGATCTGATCAACCCTAAGGTGTTATTCAAGGATATGTCCGAGATGACATCAGATAATACAACGGTTGTTGGTGATGTCGGATTGAATCAGATCTGGTCGGCTTTATATTACCGGATCATTAAGAATCGAAGATACTATACTTCCGGCGGATTGGGGACCATGGGTTACAGTATTCCGGCCGCTTGTGGTGCAGCTTTTGCAACCCTTGATAAACCCAAGGAAATTTTCATTGTCTGTGGCGATGGTAGCTTCCAGATGAGTATGGGTGAGCTGGGCGTCATTGCTGAACATCAGCTTAATGTCAACATTATTCTGATTACCAATACCAAGTTGGGAATGGTGCGGCAGTTGCAGTTCGATAATTATGGAAAAGGACATTACAGTGGAACAGACATTAATTTCGATATTGATTTTATGAAACTGGCCGAAGCCTATGGCATAAAAAGTTATAAGGTTGATAAAAATGCTGATTTTAACAAGGTCCTCCCGGAAGCAATTAAACACCAGGGTCCAACCTTGATTCAATGCCAGGTTCATCCTGATTTCATAAGGATATAGGGAGAGTGATTATGGAGAAAAAAACCTGTTTATCATTATTAGTAGAAAATAATTTTGGTGTATTAAGCCGCATTTCAGGTCTTTTTGCAAGACGTGGTTATAATATTGACAGTTTAACAGTAGGTACAACAGAAAAAACAGAGCTTTCACGGATTACCATCACTGTGACCGGAGATGATCAAATCTTGACCCAGATTAAGAAACAGTTAAATAAACTGATCGATGTGATAACCGTTATTGAACTGAAACCTGATGATTCTATTATCAGAGAATTGGTTTTTATCAAGGTTAAAGCTGATGATACAACCCGATCTCAGATTGTTGAAATTGCTAATATGTTTCGGGCCAATATCGTTGATGTATCCAGAGAAAGTTTGGTCATCGAAATTACCGGTACCCGTTATAAAATAGAAGGCTTCTTTGAAATGGTTGAACCCTACGGAATTTTAGAATTTGTTCGATCAGGAGATACTGGTTTACAGCGTGGTGGAAAGATTCTTTCTCATTAGTAAATATGAAGAACAATAAACGGTTACGAACCGCTGAAATTTATTTCAGCGGTTCGTAACCGTTAGGATGCTTTTTAATTTTTGCGGTTTTTTACTTAAATTGTGAGCAAATATACAATTCTTTCTATATCAAAAAGTGTATAATTATGTAAATAAAAAAAAACAGAAATAATATTATCTTCCGAAGTTGAAAGGAGTTTTATCATATGAGTCTTGAAACACATGAACATCACCATGAACCCGGCTGCGGCTGCGGCTGTCAGGGCGACCAGCCAAATCCCTTTGAGGAACTGGAACCGGTGCTGGATCACTACGCCGCGATTCCTGGTAGTTTAATTACTGTCCTGCAGAAAGCCCAGGAGCTATACGGTTTTTTATCCATCGAGCTGATGCGCTATATTGCCATCGAAACCCACACCAGCATTGCCAAAGTTTACGGGGTTGCCACCTTCTATACCCAGTTCCGCTTTGAACCGGTGGGGAAATACCTGATCATGCTCTGTCAGGGCACCGCCTGTCACGTCAACGGCTCGAAACAGGTGGAAGAAGCCGTGATGGACTACCTGAACATCAAAGAAGGCGAAACCACCCCGGATGGGCTGTTCACGTTAAACAACGTGGCCTGTCTGGGCTGCTGCAGCTTATCCCCGGTAATGATGATCAACGACGACACCTATGGACAGCTAACCAAAGACAAGGTGACTCATATCCTGGCTGAGTTGAAAGAAACCGCTGGTAATGATGCTATAGAGTCGATTACACAGGAGGTAACCGCATGAAGATTATAATCGGAGCAGGCAGCTGCGGCATCGCCGCCGGCGCCCACAAAGTCCAGACTGCTTTTGAAGCCATCATCGCTGAAAAAGGCCTGGATCTAGCAGTCGAACAAACCGGTTGTATTGGCACCTGTTACCTGGAACCCATCGTTGATGTGGTTAATGATGGGGGAAAGAAAATAACCTTTGTCAACGTCACAACGGATGACACCAGACGCATCATTGAGGATTATGTCCTGGGTGAAAATGAGCTCAAAGAGTTGCAGATATCGGAATCTGACATCACTATGATTGGTAAACAGAAACGGATTGTCCTGCGCAACTCTGGTCTGATTGATCCAGAGCGAATCGAAGATTATCTGGCGGTTGACGGGTATCTGGCGGCTAAAAAATGTCTGACCGAAATGACATCGGAAGAGATTATTGACACCATCAAAGTCGCCGGCTTAAAAGGCCGGGGGGGAGCCGGCTTCCCGACCTGGTTCAAATGGGACGCTGCTAAAAATTCCCCTGGAACCACCAAATATATGGTCTGTAACGCCGATGAAGGTGACCCGGGTGCCTTTATGGATCGCTCCGTTCTCGAAAGCGATCCTCATGCCCTGATTGAAGGAATGCTAATCGGAGCCAAAGCCATCGGAGCCAACGAAGGGATCATCTACGTCCGGGCCGAATATCCCCTGGCGATCATCCGCTTACAGAATGCTATTGATCAAGCCAGGGAAAAAGGCTTTCTGGGAGACAACATTTTTGAAACCGGATTTGACTTTGATCTGCGGATCAAAGCCGGTGCCGGGGCCTTTGTCTGCGGCGAAGAAACGGCGCTGATCGCTTCATTAGAGGGGGAACGGGGGATGCCGCGGTTAAAACCACCCTTCCCGGCCCAGAAAGGCTACTGGAATAAACCCACCAACATCAACAACGTCGAAACCTTTGCCAACGTCCCCTGGATCTTTAGAAACGGCGGCGATGCCTATGCGGCCCTTGGCACCGCCGAGAGCAAAGGCACCAAAGTTTTTGCCTTAACCGGCAAGATCAAAAAAGGCGGTTTGGTCGAGATTCCCATGGGCCTGACCTTACATGACGTCATTTTTGATATCGGCGGCGGTATCAAACAGGACAAAGCCTTTAAAGCCGTCCAGATGGGCGGCCCTTCCGGCGGCTGTATCCCCGCTAGCCTGCTTGATACTCAAATCGACTACGCCGAAATCACCAAAACCGGTGCCATCATGGGCTCCGGTGGGATGGTCGTTATGGACGAAACCACCTGTATGGTCGACATGGCTCGGTTCTTCCTCGACTTCACCTGTAAAGAATCCTGTGGCAAGTGTACCTACTGTCGCGTTGGCACCACCCGAATGCTCGAAATCCTCAACCGGATTACCCAGGGCGAAGGAAGCGATGGCGATATCGAGCTGCTCGAAGAACTTTGTTACAAGATCAAAGACGGTTCCTTGTGCGGTCTCGGTCAGACTGCCCCCAACCCGGTGCTGACCACCATCAAATATTTCCGAAACGAATATGAAGATCATATTTATCATCATAAATGCACCGCCAAAAGCTGTAAGCCGCTGCTAACCTACACCATCGATGCTGAAAAATGCGTGGGCTGTGGCGCCTGTAAGAAGAACTGTCCCGTGGATGCCATTACCGGCGAAAAGAAAAAAGTTCATGAGATCGACCAGGACATCTGCATCAAGTGTGGCAAATGCTTCTCTGTCTGTAAATTTGATTCCGTCATCATTGACTAGAAAGGAGTGGGAGAATGAAACACTATAAACTGAACATCGATGGAAAAGAAGTCACCGGCATCCCCGGTCAAACCATTTTAGAAGTCGCCCGGGAAAATGCAATCGCGATTCCCACCCTGTGCTATGACGAACGACTGGAGATCTATGGATCTTGCGGACTCTGCGTTGTGGAGGTTGCCGGCATCCCCAAGATTTTAAAAGCCTGTGCCACCGAAATCAGCGACAATATGGTGGTTAATACAAAGACCCCCCGGGTGATTGAATCGCGGAAAACCAATCTCGAGTTACTGCTTTCCAAACACATCGGAGATTGTGTTGCCCCTTGTAAACGGGCCTGTCCCGGCACCACCGACTGCCAGGGCTACGTTGGCTTAATCGCCAACGGCGAATTCGAAGAAGCCTTAAAACTAATTAAAGAACAATTACCACTACCCGGCGCCATTGGTCGAGTCTGTCCTCATCCCTGCGAAACGGCCTGCCGTCGTGGTGAAGTCGATGAACCGATTTCGATCGCCTGGCTCAAACGTTTTGCCGCTGACTTTGATATGACCCATGGGATGTTCATACCGGAAATCGCCAAAGCGACCGGTAAATCGATCGGCATCATCGGCGGCGGCCCCGGCGGCCTCACCGCCGCCTATTACCTGATCCAGTCCGGTCACGCCGTCACCATTTATGACGCCATGCCCAAAATGGGCGGGATGCTCCGCTATGGCATCCCCGAATACCGCCTGCCCAAAGGGGTCGTCGATGAAGAAGTGGGACTGATTGAAGAGATGGGAGTGGTCTTTAAAAACAACACCCGTATCGGCGTCGATATCCCCTTTGACACGATCCGACAAAACCATGACGCTGTCTATGTCGCCCTGGGTGCCTGGACCAGTTCTGGCTTAAAATGCGACGGCATCGATGCCAAAGGTGTGATCGGTGGGATCGAACTGCTGCAACAGGTAGCCAATAACGAGCCGATTAGCCTCGGCGAAAAAGTTGCCATTGTCGGCGGCGGTAACACCGCCATGGATGCCTGCCGAACTGCTATCCGTTTAGGTGCCAAGGAAGTCTATAATATTTATCGTCGGACTAAAGCCGAAATGCCCGCCGAGGAAATCGAAATCAGCGAAGCCGAAGAAGAAGGGGTGATTTTTAAGAACCTGACCAACCCCATTGAAGTCATTAAAGGCGACGATGGCCAGATCGTTAAAATAAGACTCCAGAAAATGGCCCTCGGCGAACCTGATGCCAGCGGCCGGCGCAGCCCGGTTCCCATTGAAGGGGAAGAAGAGATCCTTGATATCGATACCCTGATTCTGGCCATCGGCCAGGGGATTAACCCGGACGGGATTGGCGCCGCTAAAACAGAAGAAAACAGTGATGTCAATCGCCTGGCCCTGACCAAATGGAACACCGTTCTGGCTGATGAGCAGACCTTCCGGACCAACCTCGATGGCGTGTTTGCCGGCGGAGACTGCATCAACAGCGGCGCCTCCATCGTCATTAAAGCCGTTGGTGATGCCAAGAAAGCCGTGCCGTTTATCGAAGGCTATTTAAACGGTGAAACCATTGCCTACCACGAACCCTACTTTGTCATAAGAGAAGCGGTAGATCAGGATTACCTCGAAAGTATCAAGAAAAACAAACGCCCACCAATGAACCACCTGGCCCCAGACGCCCGGAACGATAACTTCCTCGAAGTGGTCGAAGGCTACAGCCCCCTCCAGGCAGTTGAAGAAGGCAAACGCTGCCTTGAATGCGGTTGTCAGGATTACTTTGAATGTAAACTGGTATCCTATGCCAACGAATACGAGGTTAAACCCGAACGCTTCAAGGGCAAGAACCCGGAAGCTAAAATTCAGGATGACCATCCCTTTGTGATCCGGGATAACAGCAAGTGTATCACCTGTGGTCTCTGTGTTCGGGTCTGTGAGGATATCGTCGGTGTTTCAGCTCTGGGTCTGGTTGACCGTGGTTTTGAAACCATCGTTGAACCGGCTCTGCGTCAGCCGTTGAAAGATACCGGCTGCGTAAGTTGTGGTCTGTGCATCTCCGTCTGTCCCACCGGCGCCTTAAGAGAAGGCCTGACCGGAATAAAACAGATCCCGCTGGCAACCGACAAAACCGAATCCACCTGCGGCTACTGTTCCGCCGGTTGCCAGATTGTTATTGAATCCAAAGGCGATACCATCATTAAAGCCATTCCCCAGAAAAACCATCAGGTCCTCAATCAGGGGGTCATGTGCGGCCGCGGCCGCTTCGGCACTAACCTGGTGCAGTGGGGCGATCGACTAACTACGCCGCTGATCCGGAACAAACAAGGTGAACTGGAAGAAGCCAGCTGGTACGATGCGTTTGTGATGATTGCCAAGAAATCCCAGAGCATTGCTGCCCGCTATGGCGCCAATGCCGTCAAGATGGGCATCTCACCCAAGTATACCAATGAGGAAATTTATAATATGACCGAATTGGCCAAGGTGCTCCGAGCCGAAACCTTCAGTTTTTCTAATCGAAAACAGGGTGAAGATAAAGTTCTCCATGGTAACTATACAATTGGAAACATGGATGCCATTGTGACTGCCGATACGATCCTGGTATTGGGGATGCTGCCAGTGAATAATCCGATTGTTAAGTATAAACTCAATCAGGCATCAAAAAATGGGGCAAGTATCTTTGTGATCAACCATCTCGAAAGCGGTTATGATCATATCGCCGATGAATTTATTACCGAATGCGATGATCTTGAATTCCTGGGTGAAATAACCAAATATGTCCTGGAAAATGGTAAAGTAAAACCAGACCTCAACAACCTGCGTCAATTAACAGCATCTCTGGCTGATTTTGATATCTGTGATGAAGCACAGATCATTGGTGAAGGGCTGGTCAATGCCAAAAACCTGGTGGTTGTTATGGGTGACAAATATATCACCGCTGAAGCTTCGGCTCTGGTGGGCGATATCCTCGGACTTCTGGATAAAGCCGATGGTAAACGCAGCGGCGTTTTCAGAGTAGCAATCAAGAATAACAGCATGGGATTAAACGCTCTGTGTGTAACCAACACCCCCGCAGTTCTGAAAGAAGCAAAGGCGCTGTTGCTCTTCGGTGAAGATCCCAACGCAGATTTAAACGGCTATGAATTCCTGATGGTTCAGGATACTCATCTGACTCAGGCGACCGAAAAAGCCGATGTGGTATTACCAGCCCTGTCCTTCCCGGAAGTCAATGGAACCTTTGTGAACACCGAAGGACGACTGCTCAGGGTGAAAAAATCGGTGGAAAACCCGCTGGGAATCAGTAATATTAATATGGTGCAGGCGATTTCCGAAATTCTGGCCAAAGATCCTGGATCAGTTTGTCCCGGCAAAATTTTAAACTCAATTCGAGAATCCAACGAGGCTTTTAAAAATGTGGGTATTGGGGAACTTTTGAACAACCCCAAGACCGAAGCAACCGGGATAGTACTCAAACCATATACTGAAGGAAGGCTCTTTACTGAGATTCCTTATACCGATTATCTAATGAATGAGATTCAGGGGGAATTGAACAAGGTCATAAAGCACTAAAATTCCATTTGTATTGAAAATTTAGAAATTGAATAATCAGTACTTTCTTGAACATAAAAAGTACCGTTCTGATGTCATAAATATCAGAACGGTACTTTTTTAAAAGTTAAAATTAGGAATAACTGTCCAATAATGTTAATCTGTTGCGTATTCACCGCTCATTGCAAAAAATTATCGAACATTATCTAACTGTCCATGCTGAAATCGATTCGCAGTGACAGAATAAATCAGGGTTTGCGTTATCCATAAAAATCCAATCAATAAATAAGGAAAGATACCAATATTAACGGCTATGGAAATGAGCAAACAAAGGGTAACGACGCCACAGTAAACAAAATTCATCAACTGATAGCATCGATAGGAAGCTTTATAAATCACAAATTTTTCAGCTTCATCACAGCTTTTCAGCCACTCCTTGTCAAAGTTAAAATCGAGTGGGTTACCTTTTTTATTTGGATATAAAATTTTGGTCAGCTTTATCGTAAGTATCGTCATAATCAAGGTGAAGGCCATATTGACCAGGAAGATAATCAGTCCCAGGAGCTTGAAATCTTTTAAGGAATTGGTAACTGTGATGCCGAATAAACAGAATCCAAAAATCATAGTAACTGAAATAAATGGAATTAAAAATCCCAATTGATGGTCGATCTGATCAAAAAGGAGGTCATCATTTTCTTCGAGACGCTTTAATTTAAGCTTGGCAGAGAAATAGAGAATTAGTATAAGCAATGCGCAGAGACCAAGAGTAGATAATTGGATTAATAAATTATTATCAATCATAAAAGTCTGAAAATTAATCAGACTTTGGATGATGGCATCTTCGCCGTGGATAATAATGCCCCCCAACAGTCCCCCAATAAAAGCAGATATGACCATGACAATAAAAAATTTAATCGTTGGATTTAGTTTTTTCATGAGTTTACTCCTCTTCATACAAAAATAGTTCTTCGACGGTTGTTTCAAAAACTCTGGCAATTTTTAGCGCCAGAATAACAGACGGAGAATAATCCCCCCGTTCAATCAGACTGATGGTTTGCCGGGATGCACCAACCAGCTTTCCCAGATCTGATTGATTCAGATTATTTCGGGCCCGATATTCTTTTAAGCGGTTTTCCAAACCCACAAGGACACCTCCAAATCAAAATACTTATATGACAACAATATTTGTCGGAATGACAAATAATGTTGTCAATATTATTATAACTCTGACAATGATTGTTGTCAAGAAGGGTTTTTGAATTTATTCAATGTTCAATTCTCAATACTTTTGGTATAATAACAATGTTTGTTAAATTGAGCAGAAAGAGAAAGAGAGATCAAATGAAAAGTATCTTAATCGACGGAAACAGTCTTTTTTACCGGACCTTCTATGCTATCCGGGAAATGTCAAATTCAAAGGGCGTACCGACAAATGCCATTTATGGTTTTGTTAACATATTAGTTAAAATTCAAGAGGAGTACCAACCCGACTATTTAGGGGTTGCCTTCGACTTAAAAGGACCAACCTTCAGGCATCTGGCCTATGACGACTACAAGGGTGGGCGCCAAAATATGCCGGAGCTGCTGGCGGAACAGTTTTCTATATTAAAAGAACTACTCAGCAAGATGGACATCGCCATTATCGAACTAGAAGGTTTTGAAGCTGATGATATCATCGGAACCCTGGCGGCGATCGGATCTGAAAAAGGTATCGAAACAGAAATTATCACCGGTGATCGGGATGCCTTTCAGTTAGTTGGACCACTTATTAAAGTTCTGTATACAAAAAAAGGCATATCCCAATTGGAAGAGGTGGATGAGGACTGGGTTAAGAACCAGTATGGCCTCACCCCCAAAGAGCTGATTGATTTAAAAGCGCTAATGGGAGATAAATCGGACAATATCCCTGGGATAGCTGGGATTGGCGAAAAAACGGCGATTAAGCTGGTCCAGCAATATGGAAGTCTGGAAAAGATCTATGAACATATTGACGAACAGAAAGGCAAACAAAAAGAAAAAATAATCGCCGGAAAAGATGACGCATTTATGAGTCGAATGCTGGGAACAATAAAACTGGATGTTCCCTGGGATGGTGATTATGAAGCACTGACCTTCAACAATATTTTTAATCCCGAGAGTATCGCCTTACTTAAGGAATTGGAATTCAACACGCTACTGTCAAAAATTGATGCCGCTGAAGCAGTCGATACAATAGAAAAATCAGTTGCTTTCCACTGGATTAAAACAGCCGCAGATATGGATATCTTGTTCAAAGAATTGGAAATTTTCAACGAAGTGATCATCTATTTTCATGAAGAAGCGACCCAGATTTATTTGGCCATGGGAATTGGAGATAGTTATTATTATCTAAACCCTGAGGTCGTTGAGGACTTAAAATTTTTTGAAAGATTTAAAAAGCTGCCAAACACTAACACATTGGCTATCACCAGTCAGGATTTAAAGAATCTGATTCATATCTTCCATAAGAATGATATCAATGAAGTGAATGAAGCTTTTGATACTTATATTGCCACCTATCTGTTGAGCCCGGGAGATCAGCGCTATGATTTAAAATCAGCCGCTTATCAATATCTTGGCCGAACCATTCTGGATGATGAGGAAATGTTCGGAAAAGGTAAAAAAATGGTGAAAGCCGAAGGACTGGATGAGCAGCTGCTGGCCGATTATATGATCAAAAACTGCGAAACCATTAAAGATTTAAAATCTGTTCTGGAAAAAGAACTCAATGCAACCGAAATGATGACCTTGTTTAAAACGATTGAGATGCCGTTGCTGGAAGTAATGGTATCGATGGAGGAACTAGGGTTTAAAATTGACTTAAGCCAGCTGGAAGTTCTTTCCAGCGAATTTGAAACCAAGCTGGCCAGTCTCACCAGTGACATCTATGAGTTGGCTGAGACA
>PGZR01000221.1 GCA_002841405.1 Firmicutes bacterium HGW-Firmicutes-4
CATGACGATCGGCGTTTATATCACCTACCGAATACTCGATATTGCTGATTTAACAGTAGAAGGAAGTATTGCAATGGGAGCTGCCATCGCAGCTTTTTCGATTTTTAACGGGATGAATCCTTTCATCGCGACATGTTTAGCCTTTGTCGGCGGGATGCTGGCCGGACTGGTCACTGGGATTCTTCATACAAAGCTAAAAATACCCGCTTTACTGGCCGGTATTTTAACGATGATCGCGCTTTATTCGGTCAATCTGCGAATCATGGGGAAGGCCAACCTGTCACTGTTGCGGATTGATACCGTCTTCACCCCGATGCAGAACCTGGGATTAAGCCCAACATATTCGGTCATGCTCTTTGGTTTTATCAGTGTGATGGCGATTGTTGGTCTTCTATACTGGTTTTTTGGAACCGAAATTGGCTGTGCC
This sequence comes from Firmicutes bacterium HGW-Firmicutes-4, assembly GCA_002841405.1. Lineage (GTDB taxonomy): Bacteria > Bacillota > Clostridia > Eubacteriales > Eubacteriaceae > Acetobacterium. The sequence continues at coordinate 428 of PGZR01000221.1, forward strand.
ATCCGGGCTACCGGTAATAACCCGCAAATGGCCCGAGCTCAAGGGATCAATACCAATAATATGATTATTCTCGGCTTGGTCATCAGCAATGGTCTGGTTGCTCTTTCCGGGTCATTAATCGCCCAGAGCCAGAGCTTTGCTGATATTCAGATGGGAATCGGGTCAATCGTTATCGGTTTAGCCTCGGTTATTATTGGTGAGGTTATTTTTGGGACCCGTAATTTTTTCAATTGCCTGATATCCTTAGTGCTCGGTGCCATTACCTATCGTATCATTATCGCATTAGTACTAAAAATGGGTATGCCGGCCAACGATTTGAAATTATTCACCGCGATTACGGTGGCCATTGCGCTGTCATTGCCGGTCTTCAAAACCTATCTCCGCCCCCTAAAAAAATCGATGAATGGAGGCGACCTATAAATGTTAATAATTAAAGATATCGAGAAAAAATTCAATGCCGGGACGGTCAATGAAAAAATAGCACTCAGCGGTTTTAGCCTGGAACTGGCCGAAGGTGATTTTGTTACCGTCATCGGTGGCAACGGTGCCGGAAAATCCACCTTTCTCAATTGTGTAGCCGGAGTCTTTGGCGTTGATAAAGGCTCTATCCAAATTGATGGGTTGGATGTCACCAAGCTTCCAGAACATAAACGTTCGGCGGTCATCGGCCGGGTTTTTCAGGATCCGATGATGGGTACAGCCGGTAATATGGGGATTGAAGAAAACCTCGCTCTGGCTTATCGTCGTGGCAAAACCCGATCATTGAGTTGGGGTATCAGCAATAAGGAACGGGAGATTTACAAAGAATACCTCAGCCATCTGGATTTGGGCCTGGAAAACCGGCTCCACGCCAAGGTCGGTCTACTTTCAGGGGGGCAGCGGCAGGCGTTGACCTTGCTGATGGCTACCTTGAAAAAACCGAAACTGTTGTTGCTGGATGAACACACGGCAGCTTTGGATCCCAAAACAGCCGATAAGGTCCTGCAGCTTAGTGACCGTTTTGTTAAAGAAGGCAATCTGACGACCCTGATGGTCACGCATAATATGCGCCACGCCATTGAACATGGCAATCGTCTGATTATGATGCATGAAGGACGGGTTATTTTGGATATCAAGGGCGAAGAAAAACAGCGGCTGACCGTTGAAGATTTACTGAAACGGTTTGGTCAGGTCAGCGGTGAAGAATTTGCTAATGACCGGGCATTACTTTCATAAAAAAAACAGTTGACATTAATAGTGAATAAGCATATAATAGCGTAGTAACAAAGTAGAGGATACACACTTCTCACCTCATTTCTTAGGGAAATAGGTAAATATGAATGAACGCATGATGAATGTTCGTTAGTATTTTTTTGCAGGTGGAGTAACTCTACCTGCAATTTTTATATATGGAGGTATATTACTATTAGCAAAGATGTTCAACACGAAATTAATAACGAGATCCGTGATCGCGAAATCCGTGTAATTAGCCGATGAGAAAAATTTGGATCTAGTGAAAGTTTCACCAAACGCAAAACCGCCGGTTTGTAAGATTCTTGACTACGGAAAGTTTAGATACGAAGAAATTCAACGATTAAAAGAAGCTAAGAAAAATCAAAAAGCTGTGGTTATTAAAGAAATTCGTATGTCGGTTCGAGTTGAAGAGCATGATATTAATGTTAAAATTAAAAATTGCATCAAATTCTTGGAACAAGGTAGCCGGGTTAAAGTGGCTATTCGTTTCAGAGGCCGTGAAATGGCTTATACGGAACAGGGAAAAGAAGTATTGCTTGATTTTGCCGAACGTGTTTCTGATCTTTCAGTGGTAGAAAAAGCGCCGAAAATTGAAGGCCGAAATATGGTTATGTATTTAGCGCCCAAGCAAAAATAAATAAACCAACGTGTTAATTGACTATCTGTTAGCGAAATTTGGTTCTTATACTTAAATTTCTCAGATGTAGTTTTTTATAAAAGATACCTTGTACAGGGAGGAGGAAATAGTTATGCCAAAAATGAAAACACACCGTGGTGCTGCAAAGCGTTTTAAAATAAAAAAATCAGGTTTTATT
>PGZR01000073.1 GCA_002841405.1 Firmicutes bacterium HGW-Firmicutes-4
ACCATGGATGGCTGTGCCAAATACTGTGCCAAGAAAAGTGTCGAAGAAACCGGTGGGATTGTGGTAAAAAGCCATAAGGTACCGGATTTCATGAAGGCTCATCGTGGCGAAGAACATGGTAGCGGAACCGCTCTTACTGATGATGGCTGGAAATACGCGGACCAACTGGCTGAAATTTTGGTTGCAGACGTCAAAGAAATAAAGGCAGGGGTGAACTAAGATGTTAGAGAAGAGAATTGGTGTTATTTCATGCAGCGGTGAAGAGTGTCTGGGAGGCACGATATCGCGACTAGCGGTGCGAAAAATGATGGAAGAACTGAAACCCGGGATGGTTTCAACCCTCTGTCTGCCCTTATTCATTGCCGGTGACGGTGGCGAACGGGAATTTGCCGAAAAATACCCCACCATTGCCGTAGATGGCTGTTCTAAGTGCTGCGCTAAGCGGGCCATCGAAAAATATAGTAATAAAGTAGCCGGCAGTGTTGATGTGGCCGAGATCATTGGCGAAGCCAAAGCCCTTGATAAGCCACTATCGACCCGGAATCTTACCGACGAACATATGGAATATGTGAAGCAAACAGCGGAAAAAACCAGCGAAATCTTTGACGATATTTTAATAAAGTCAATTTGACAATATAAAAAGCCAGATCATCCACAGCGAAGATCTGGCTTTTTCATTATCTGTGATTAATTTTTCAAGAACTTGACTTAGTCAGTTTCATAACCCATCAGCTGTAAATGTGCTTCCAGGCTTAAATAATTGGGGGCATATTCTGCTTCGTTCATCAAGGTACACTCGTTTAGCCGACAAGTGCCTAAAATCAGTTTAGAAGCAAAACCCATACAAGAACCCTGACCGCAGACCTTGCAGCCAATTTTTTTGGGTAATAATTTATAGAGCTGAATCGCGCTGGGGCGCTCCCGGGTTTCTTCGTTGGGGACGATGGAATCTTTGTTTTCCCAGGTCTCATTAATCAGATTAAAGATGTGATCAATCATTTCATAACACTGAGCTTCATTGGTTAACTGCGTACATGTCAGATTTCGATCATGAATATTGATAATATGACTGCCAATCTTATAGGTGAAGGTATGTGCTGATGGTATATAAAGTCCGGTTTTAATCACGGTATTCAGGTACGGCATCACTTCAGGAACCGGGTTGCTGAGCTTGGCCCGAAATTTAATCCGCCCACCACCGGTGGTACAGGGCTTGATATAAATAAGACTGATTGTTGAGAGGTACATTAGTTGTTCTCCTTTAAATAAGATTTTAATCCATTAACCAGGGCATCAATATGAGCTTTCTCGTTAAAATAGCCGATGCCGATCCGACAGGTTCCCCGGGTTACCGTACCAATCAGTCGATGAGCACTGGGGGCACAGTGCAAGCCCGAACGGATCATCACATGGCACTCCTGATCCAGATAAAAAGCGATTTCTTCAGGCACGTGACCTTCAAGATTAAAGGGAATAACACCTACGCTTTTGGAAGAATCCCGGGGACCGTAAATTTCAATCCCGGGGACCTCGCTTAATGCGTTTAGGGCATAGTCCATCAGAAGATCTTCTTTATGTCGGATTGTTTCCAGGCCTTCTGTTTCCAGAAACGCCAGGGCAGCGCCCAGACCGATAATTCCGCTAACGTTCATGGTACCGGCCTCCAGATGGTTGGGATAGTAGTCTGGTTGGTATTCATAGGCGGAATCACCGCCGGTACCACCGGAGATGAGGGGATGGATTTCGGCATCGCAATTCACGATCAAGCCGCCGGTACCCATTGGCCCTAAAAGACTTTTATGTCCGGTAAAAGCCAGTAAATCAATGTTTTGTGCCTGAACATCGATCGGAACAACCCCAGCAGTCTGAGCAGCGTCCACCAGAAAGAGAATGTTCTTGGAGCGGGCTAAGGCGCCGATTTCAGCAATCGGTTGGATGGTCCCCAGTACATTGGAGGCATGGGTGAAAACAATGATTTTTGTGTCGGGAGTGATGGCAGCTTCTACATCACCGATGGCTGTTTCGCCCTGGGCGGTGGCAGGAACAACTGAAATATAAATCCCCAGATCGCGTTCCAGGGTTTTCAAACATCGCCAGACGGCGTTGTGTTCCAGGGAACTGGTGACGACATGATCCCCGGGTTTTAAGAGCCCTTGAAGAGCCAAATTTAAAGATTCGGTAACAGAAGAGGTGAAGACCACCGTTTTTGGATCGTTATGATTAAAGAGTTTGGCCAGGTTTTTTCTGGTCTGATAGACAAGACCATCTGCCAAAATGGCTTTTTCATAGGATCCGCGACCAGAAGTACCGCCATTATTGACAATATAATCGTAAATCGCTTCCGGAACTGCTAATGGCTTGGGAAAGGTGGTTGCAGCGTTATCTAAATAAATATCCATTTAGTCTCCTTCTATAATCAAATAATAATATGCTTAGTTGTATCTTTTATCATAGACGCTAATAGTAAATTCGTCAATAAAATTGACAGGTAGAATTTGGGTTGATAAAAATTCTGAAGGTATGAATCGAACTGGAAAAGGGGTAAAAAAATTACGGTTGACAAATTAGGATTAACACGATATCGTATGAATAAAACATCATATGAATTTATGGTTGTTTGAATTACATGTATAAAAAATCGCAGATAGCTAAACAAGGAGAAAAAATGAAAATTACCATTATTGGTGCTGGTCCAGGTGGGTATGAAGCTGCCATAATGGCGGCAAAATTAGGTGCAGAAGTGACAATTGTTGAGAAAAAGATGGTTGGCGGAACATGCCTTAATATCGGTTGTATTCCGACCAAGGCATTACTTGCTTCGGCAGATGTTTTAACAACCTCATTGGAAGCCGAAAAGTTTGGGGTCTCAAATGATCATACGACCGTTGATCTAAAGCTAATTATTGAACGAAAAGACAAGCTGGTATCCGGTTTAGTTAAAGGAATCGAATTTCTCTTCGAATCAAACGGCGTTAATCTGGTTCGCGGGATCGGCAAATTGATTGATTCAAAAACGGTAGAAGTGAAGCGTCATGATGGCGGGGTTGAAACGCTGGTAAGTGATAAAATATTATTAGCAACCGGTTCAGTTCCCGTCTGTCCGGAAATGTTTCATTATGATGGTAAGAAAGTAATTACCAGCACCGAGGCACTGGCGTTAAAAACCCCGCCAAAATCGATGATTGTTGTTGGGGGTGGCGTTATCGGGTGTGAACTGGGACAATTTTTTAGTCGTCTGGGAACACAGATAACGATCGTGGAAATGGCCGATCAGATCTTAAATATCGAGGACGAGAGTGTTGCAAAACAACTATTACGCCAATTTAAACGCGAAAAAACTAAAGTATTCACAGCTAGCGGTGTTACTGACGTGAATGTTCAGGACTCTGGGGTGGAAGTAACACTAACAAATGGTAAAATTTTAGCAGCCGAAATGATGATGCTTTCGATTGGACGCGCCAGCTATTCTGAGGGATTAAACCTCGAAAAATTAGGAATTAAAGTTGATCATCAGGGCCATATCAAAGTCGATGAGAAACTGGAAACCAGTGTCAAAGGGATTTATGCCGTTGGTGATCTTATTAACACTCCTTTTCTGGCCCATATCGCATCTAAAGAAGGCATTATTGCCGCAGAGAATATGTTGGGGAAAAATAAAAGCGGCGTTCATAAAGCGATCCCCCGATGTGTGTATACGGATCCCCAGGTTGCGGCGGTCGGATTAACCGAAAAAGAAGCACAGCAAAGGGGCATCAATTATAAAACCGGCAGTTTTGATTTTCGATCACTGGGAAAAGCTCAAATTATCGGGAAAATCCAGGGACAGGTTAAAATTATTGTGAATGAACAAGATGTGATCATCGGCGCTTCGATTATTGGGCCAGAGGCCACCGATCTTTTGGCAGAGTTAACCATGGCAGTCCACTTTGGGTTAACGACAGAAGCGCTTGGGGATGTGATCCACCCTCACCCAACGCTGTCCGAAGCGATCATGGAAGCCCTTCATGATGTTCATGGGATGTCAATTAATAAAGTTTCGTTACGACTGTAAATAAAGTAAACCAAAAAAAACTTGACTAAGTCGTATGAATGGTATATCATATGAACATCGAGACATATGAAATTACAATCATATAAGAAAGAAGGCCCATGATGTACAAAAATTTTACACCTGAGAATGTTACCTTAACTAAATATTTATTTTATACTGGCAAAGGTGGCGTTGGTAAAACATCTACCGCCTGTGCAACGGCAGTGAGTCTTGCCGATAAGGGAAAGAAAGTATTCCTTATCAGCACGGACCCGGCTTCAAATTTACAGGATGTATTTGAAACTGAATTAACCGGACAAGGAGTACCCATTAAAAACGTACCTAATTTAATGGTAGCAAACCTGGATCCCATCCAGGCCGCCGCAGAATATAAAGAATCCGTGGTCGGCCCGTATCGAGGGAAATTACCGGATGTGGCGATTGCCAGTATGGAAGAACAACTGGCAGGCTCTTGTACAGTTGAGATTGCCGCCTTTAACGAATTTTCCCGATTTATCACCGATGAAAAAATGAGTAAAGAGTATGATTATATCATCTTTGACACCGCTCCCACCGGCCATACGCTGCGAATGCTTCAATTACCTTCAGCCTGGGACAGCTTCATTGATGACAGTACTCACGGGGCTTCCTGTCTGGGGCAGTTATCCGGTTTAACCGAACAAAAGAAAATGTATGAAAAAGCCGTGCAAACCCTATCTGATGGCGATAAGACGACCTTGATTCTGGTTTCTCGACCGGAACCATCGCCACTGGCAGAAGCCGCCAGAGCGTCTAAAGAATTAAAAGAAATTGGGGTGGAAAATCAAATTCTGATTATCAACGGAGCCTTGGAGAACTTTGACAAAACAGACGAAATTGCGACGGCTTTCTACAGCAAACAAAAAGACGCGGTCAACAAAATTCCCAACAGTTTAAAGACGCTGGATATTTACACCTTGCCACTGCGAGCCTACAACGTTGCCGGTGTGGATAACATTCGCCGCTTATTCACCGAAGATGATGTCATTGAAGTGGAAAAAGTTAAAGAAATCAGTGACTTGCCAGGGTTGGAAAAACTGGTTAAAGATATGTATGATACAAACAAAAAAGTAATCTTTACCATGGGTAAAGGCGGCGTTGGCAAAACCACTATCGCAGCCGCTATAGCCTTGGGACTCTCAAAAATGGGCAAGAAGGTTTACCTGACCACCACCGATCCAGCTGGCCATATGAGTGCATCAACCATGGGCGGTGAAAATATTACGGTCAGTAATATTGATGAAGCCGAAGAATTGCAAAAATATCGCGATGAGGTCATTGGAAAAGCGAAAGCAGCCAACATGAGTCAAAATGACATCGATTATATTATCGAAGATCTGGAATCCCCTTGTACCCAGGAAATTGCAGTATTCCGAGCGTTTGCCGAACAGGTGGAAAAAGCTGAAGATGGAATAGTTGTAATTGATACGGCGCCAACCGGACATACCTTGCTGTTGCTTAACTCAACCGAGAGCTACCATAAAGAAATGGAGCGATCTAATGCGGATATTCCGGATTCAGTCGTCAATCTGTTACCACGTCTGCAAAATCAGGCTGAAACTGAGGTTGTCATTGTGGCGCTGCCAGAAGCAACACCGGTGTTTGAAGCACTTCGATTAGAAGCAGACTTAAAACGTGCGGGCATTATGAATAAATGGTGGGTAATGAACGCCAGTCTATTAGCCACCGATACCAAAGATCCATTTTTACGGGCAAGAGCTAATAATGAAGAAAAATGGATTAAGCGAATCGCTGAAGATACCAAAGGAAATTATGTAGTTATTCCCTGGAAAAAATAAGCAGGTTTGTTCATTAGATCAGAAGAACCCGGTTAATAAAGCTAAAAATAAAAACGACGAGGAGAAACAAAATGATTATTACAGATGAAGCAAAAGTGGTATTGGAAGAAATGTTGAAAGAAAACGGTCAGGATTCACTTCAGGCATCCCTGCAACAAGGCTGTTGTGGAACCTCCCTCTATTTTACGTTTACCAATAAAAAAGCGGACGATCAGCCGGTCATTGTTAATGGTATTAATGTTTTGATGGAAGGCGAAGCAGTCATTAAAACAAATACGGTTACACTAAAAATCGATGATGAAGGCAAGTTGATTGTAGAAGATTCAGCTCAGTCTTCAGGTTGTTGTTAACTCACATGATTTCATAGGCTCGATCTGATTTTTTTAGAGGGTTCGTCCTTGTAGGACTATCTGAAGAAGAATTGCTCAAGTTGCAATGGTAATCAAAAACAATTAATATGATTGAGTTCGATCTGGAAATCAATTAAAATTTCTAAAAACTTCAGGAAAAAGCAAAAGCTCATAATGTTGCCAGGGTAAGGGTTGTTTGTAGGTTGTCAACAGACAACTTAACCAACAACCCTTTGATTTGTGTGCAAGCACCATTGAAGTTTTGGTTTAGTAAAAATTACGGAATTAAGAGGTGGAAAAATGTCAGTTGTTGAAATACTTAAGGTTTTATCAGATAATAATCGGTTGAGAATTCTTAATTTGCTGTACGTTCAGGAGTTGTGTGTGTGCGAATTGGAGTATCTATTGGGTATCTCTCAATCTAATCTATCAAAGCACCTCAGATTGATGAGCGACGCTGGATTTTTGGAAAGTCGCCGACAGAATAAATTTGCATATTATAAAATTAAAGAGTCCGTTTTTTCTGACCATCCTTTTTTAATTGAGGTTTTTGAAACTGAATTAAAAAAAGAAGCACCGTTAATGGATGAATTGAATAAATTAAGTAACTATCAGAACAGTGAGTTAACCTGCCATAATATAACAGCTTTTATTGTATAAAAGAAAAATAAAGTGGCGTACTATGACCATTATGTACCGCAGATTTCTATCTGCTTTTTATATTTTGGCACCGTCTTTTTCTTCATTTGATAGCGGTTAGAAACTTGACAAGCCAATAGACATAGTTTATCATATGAAAAAATAGCTATATGAATGGCTGTTTATAATAGTTTAGATACAGATGGAATAAAAAAAACGAAATGGAGAATAAAATAATGAGTAAAGTAGAAATTTATGAGCCAGCAATGTGCTGCTCAACCGGTGTATGCGGACCAGGTGTCGATCAGGAACTTTTAAGAGTTTCAACCTTCTTAAATGAACTGGAGGGAGAAGGTAGAAAAATCATCCGTTATAATCTTTCCAGCGATCCGATGGCATTTGTTACAAATAAAGAAGTCAATGATATGATTGCTAACGAAGGAACAGATGCTTTGCCAATTACCGTTGTTGATGGGGAAATCAGGCAAAAGGGTTCTTATCCATCCAATGCGAGTTTTGCCGAATGGGCAGGAATGACAAGAGAAGATATTATCAAGATGGTCCTTAAAACGCAAAAAGCATCTTCAAATGGGGGCTGTTCTTGTGGCAGTGGTTGCTGTTAAGCATTTATTAAAATAACACTGAAAAGTAGTGATGAGAGTGATTGGATGCATCTGGAATGAATTTAGCGGACCTCTTAATAAGGTACATTATCAAACGTGTTGCCAACGCGGAAGATGCGGAAGATATTTTGCAGGAGGTCTTTCTCAAGATCCATAACAACCTGAAGAATCTGGAAGATGAAAAAAAGATTCATGCCTGGATCTATACCATCGCCCGGAATACCATTGCCGATTACTATCGAAAAAATAGCAGAATGCCGGAGCTCACTGAGCTCGATGAAAATATTTCAGAAAACAATTCGTTGGAATTAACGGCCAGCCTGGAAATTGCCGCATGTCTCCAGGGGATGATCGACAATCTGCCTGAGAAATATAAAGTGGTAATTCTGCAGTCTGAGTTTGCATAGCTGTCCCAGAAAGAAATAAGTGAAAAGCTGGGAATCTCTGTCTCCGCTGTAAAGTCCCAGGTTCAGCGAGGCCGTAAAATGCTTAAAGAAATGCTGCTGGGCTGCTGTCAGCTAGAATTTGACAGCCGGGGTTATGTCATACACTGTGAACATAAAGACGAAACTTGTAAATACTGCAAAAAAAGACGTTTGAATGCGTCTTTTTTATTTTTTTGGCGTCTTTATAAGTGAAATGAAAATTTAGTGGAGGTTTGTAAAAATGAATCGTTCAGTTTAATATTCTGATTCCAAAAGATAACAGCAGAGAAATCCTGACTAAATGGCTGCCAGATAAAAAGATTGAAGATAATGTTGATTCATTTATTTTTGAAGGTGAAAAAATGTGAAGTAAGAATTTTAAAGGTTTGGTAAAGAAATTTGTTGACTTATTGAAAAAATATAATACAATTGCATTGCGAATCGATATGCTTGAGGATCGCTCTTTAGGACGATCAATCATCGGGAGCGTTGATAATATTAGGCCGATGCATCATTAAAAGTTTAAGTCTGGTTTAATTGGATATAATAAAACTTAAAAGAAAGAGATGATGCTACATGGCATGGTCAGGTGGGTTAAATTGGAAAAGCAGCATAGCGTGGAAAGAAGGACGGGATGTTAGAATTTGCAATCCTTGGTTTTTTATTGGATCGGGATATGACCGGTTACGATATCAAGCAAATGATGGTAATGCGAACCTCTAACTTTATTGATGCCAGTTTTGGCAGTATTTATCCAATGCTGAAAAGGCTAGAAAAGTTGGGGTTGATTACTTTTACAGAAATCGTGGAAGGTAATCGGTTCAAAAAAATGTATACCATTACGCCCAAAGGCCAGGTACATTTTATCGAATGGCTGCAAACACCCTGCACATTTTCTCCTTTTAATCTGGAATTTCTGGCAAAATTGTTTTTTTATAAACATTTGAAGAAGAATGATGCGATTCTCAATATCGAACTTTTCAGAGGGACGGTCCAGGATGCCATGGAAAAGCTGTCGGAAATCGAAAGGACTATCTGCGATGGGATGGATCCCTTTGAATACGCCAGTCTGCAATTTGGCAGAACCTATTATGAGATGGTTTTAAATTGGCATGAAAAGCTAATTGATGATTTAAAAAGGACAGCGTTAGAAATAAATAAGTAAAAATTAACCGTGCAGCTAGTAACGTTGCACGGTCTCTTACAGTTCATTATTATGCTCTGACATTATCCGCAAAAAAACATCGGCAATTTCCGGATCAAATTGGGTGTATTTACTATCAGTTATTTCTTGAAGGGCGGCTTCCGTGGTCAGAGGTACTTTGTAAGGTCGGCCATAGGTCATGGCGTCATAGGCATCGGCGACGGCGATGATCCGCGCCTGCAAGGGGATTTGTTCACCCACTAAGCCTTTGGGATAGCCTGTGCCATCATAGCGTTCATGATGGACAAGAATGATATTAGCCAGCGGAGCGTAATCATTGAGGGAGCTTAAGATGCTGTAACTGATTTCCGGGTGTCGGCGGATTTCCAGCCATTCAAAATCACTGAGCTCATCCACCTTGTCGAGGATCTCGTTGCCGATAGCAATTTTTCCGATATCATGTAGAGCGCCGGCAGCCTTTAATTCATTTATTTCTTCATTAGTCATACCCATTGAGGCACCGATCAGGCCACTGATCTTACTCACCCGTTCCGAGTGTTTCTGTTCTCGGGGAAGTTTTTCGTAGAGGGTCTTCATAATAAACTGGATGGCTTCATTTCGGGTGCTGTTGCGTTCAGAAATTTTGTACTGATACATCTTATTTTCAGCTGCTTTGAAAACCTCATCAATTTCCTCATCAGCAGTAACTTTTGCACTCCAGCCGCTGGAAATTGAGATCTGACCAGCCTCCAGATGCTCCTGACTCAAGGCCACATTGATCCGCTTTGCCAGTTCTTTAGCCTCCTGGATTTCGGTTTGAGGAAGCAGAATTACAAATTCGTCACCACCGACGCGGGCGATGATATCATCGCTTCGGCTGATCTTCTGCATGGTTAAGGCAACCTTTTTCAATAATCGATCTCCAGCCATATGTCCGAAGGCATCATTTGTCAACTTTAATCCGTTGACGTCAAAAATAAGCAGGGATAAGGGCAGGTTTCTGGGGGTATTTAACCGTTTCAGTTCCTCATCGAAATAGCGACGGTTGTATAAACCGGTAAGGTGATCGTGGAAGCTCAGGTATTCAATCTGTTCCTGTTTTTCCTTTTTTTCGGAAAAATCCCGGAAGACAATGACAACCCCGGTGATGTGGCCATCCGGATCCTTGATTGGAGCGGCACTATCCTCAACCGGAATCTCACTTCCATCTTTAGAAAGTAAAAGGGTGTGACTGTTCAGCTCGATGGTTGCGCCTGTTTCCAGTACCCGGCTGGCTGGATTTTCGCAGCTTTCCCGGGTATATTCGTCAACTAGAATGAGAACCTGATCCAGTGGTAAGCCATAAGCTGATTGCTGGCTCCATCCGGTCAGTTTCTCGGCGACCTTGTTAACGAGCGTAACACAGCCCCGGGCATCGGTTGATATAACACCGTCACCAATCGATAACAAGGTGGTTCGCAAACGTTCTTTCTCGATAAAAAGTGATTTTTCAATGAGTTTCCGTTGGCTGATGTCGTGGATACTGACAACATATCTGGGGAGTTCATCATCTTTGATATAAAAAATCTCGGCCAAAAACCATCGTTCATCGGCTGGTAGTGGAGATTTGTATTCAAAATCCTGTTTTTTGCCAGTTAAATAAGCAGTTTCGAAAACCCGGAGCATCTCATCAGCTAATCCTTTGGAAAAAATATCAGTAATTTGACTCCCAATGATAATGTTCTTAGGGATGAAAAGGGTGGAGTCGTCGTGTACGATAACATTGGTGAAATGATAATCGCAGCTAATTTCAAACACAATATCATGGAGGGTGGTAAGAAGCAGATTGCGCTCAGCCAGATCCCGCTTTTCTCCGGTTACGTCGTGTAACAGGGTGATAAAATAATTGGATTCGGGAGAATAAACCTGGATTCGATACCAGCGGTTCAGGTATTCGGAATACTTTTCAATTTCCTCAGAACCATTGTTCAACGCAATATTACCGTAAAATTCGATCCAATCAAAAATAGCCTCAGAATCTTTAAGGTCTTTAAAAATTTGAGTCACTGTCTTTCCGATAATTTCTTCGCCGATCAGACCGGTTGCTGTTTCAAAGGCACTATTAACTTCGATAAATTCATAATCAACAGGAGCACCATGGGCATCACAAATAATTCGATGATAAGCATAGCCCACATGGAGATTTTTAATAATATCATGATAAAAATTATTTGTCATAATCCCTGTCCTCCCTTGTAAAATTATGGTTTTCGGTTGTTAAAAAATGCATCTGTGCAATCCCGTTTTTTGAAACTAAAATCGGACCTTTTTATACTCCTATTATGCATAATTTTAATATAGAACACAATGATTTATTTATAAATTAGGAACGAATTTAAATAATAATAGAAATACTTATGTTATCTCGTTTTTTGTTCGCTCTATAATATTGTTGAGGGTCAGGCTGGCACAAGAGTCAAACCGTACGGCTTAAAAAGGTAGCCTGGTACGGGAAATTAATTATCTAGGGCAATGGCTTTACCGAAAAATTTGCGGTTAAGTCGGCATCTCAAAAGCGTTTCGTAAAGCTGCAACTCGGGCATTAATGGCGGTCTGCACAATACTCTTATTCAGGTTGATATCGAAACCGTGAAAAGTCCCTTTCAGATAGTTAAGGGTTACCTTATTCCCGCATTCTTCAAGTTTTTTTGCATAGGCAATGCCTTCATCTCTCAGGCAATCCCATTCTTCCACTTCGATGTAGGATGCTGGCAGGTTTACCAGGGAGGGATTGCTGATCGGGGAAATGTACTTCATCATTTCGATATCAGCGTTTTTTAGATAGTAACACCACATCTGCATATTCAAGTTTGCGTTCCAGCCCGGTGTATTGATAAACTTCCGGACCGATTCGGTTTGCTGTGCAGCATCGGTCACCGGATAAATCAGCATTTGAAAACAAAGCGCAGGTCCCTTACGATCCCGGGCTAATTGGGTAATAGCTGCGGCCAGAGCACCTCCGGCACTGTCGCCGCCAACTGCGATTCGGGTTGGATCAATGCCTAATTCTTGGGAATGATTTTTGACCCATTCCAGGCTGGTGTAACAATCCTCTAGAATGATCGTCGCGGCATAATCTGGCGCAAGACGATAGTGGACAAAGACAATTTTGCAACCGGCTCGCAAAGCGTATGCACAGGTTTTTTTATGCATATAGCCGAAATCACGCAGGACAAATGCACCGCCATGATAGTAAACAAGACAGGGCGAAGGTTCCGGGTCTGCTTTATTTAGCTCATAGATGGTCAGATTGATAGTTCCGCCGTCTATTGCCGAAATGGATTTTTTTCGTTTGACCAAGCCTTTTTCAGGTCGTGACAGAGCAACATTGATGCCGGCAATGGTGTTGATTGTTTTTATGAGAAAAGGTGATAATTTTAAATTTGGCACGGCTGTTTTTTCATATCCGCTAAGGTCTTCGTGTAGGACAATTTCTAAGTCACTCATAGTTGTGTTGGCCAAAAAGTTAAAATAAATTTTTGGCACTCTCCTTTTCAACTTTTTTCATAGACAGCCAGACGATCCAATTGATTCAGGTGTTTTTCCACCGTTTTAAGGTAGGGAAAAAGGTCTCCATCTCTTCCCTTGCTTCAGCCTCGTTAATTCCTGTTTTTTCCTTCAAGAGATAGGGAACACTTACCTCAATCATCCGTTCTTTGGTGATATTAGTTGTGAAGGCACCATTTTTATAACAATCGTTACAATAATCTTTGCTTTTGGCGCCGTTCTTTTCAGTTCCGTAGAGTTCATCGGTTTGGCCCATCGGTTTTCCGCAGCTTTGGCATAGCTTTTTGTTCATCTTCCAATCTCCTATTCTTTGTTTAAAAATAAAGGTTTGCAAATTTAACCTGAATTCATTCCAGATAATTAATCGTTAGTGGAATACCAGTGTGTTCATCCTATATGAACCTATTATACCCGGGGTTTCCGCAACAAAACAAGTGATGAATTTGGCAATAGTTTGAAATTGTTAAATGATTCGAATTACAGGGAGAATGATTTTAGAATCAGTAAATCTGAAAGCAGATACAAATACGAGAGTGGACAAAGATTGATATTTTTTGACTAGATAAAATTATAAATAATGCTCATATTATAATTTAAACAAAGTATTTTGAAAATAGGGCGTATATTTGAAAAGTGCTAAAAAGTCAAAAATAAGGTTATGATGAAGGATAAAGCCTTTAAAAAACGATTACAACAAGCTAAATTTAGTATAATTATCAAAATATACTAAAAAAGATTGACAGATGCAATGAAGACGAGTACAATGATATTGAAAATAACAATAATATTACAATATTTATTAAAGCCTTATAAAACTTATCGAAGTAAATCTGAGTGGTTTTCTGATCTGATCCCAATATAGGTAATTGAGAAACTGAGCGTCGAGTGTTCATCACTTTGCAATTACTTAAGATTATAAATTTAAGGAGATTGATAAACATGATAATTATCGGAGAAAAAATTAACGGTGCGATTCCTTCCACCGCGAAAGCAATCGCCGCCAAAGATGGCGAATTTATTAAAAATCTGGCCAGGATT
>PGZR01000074.1 GCA_002841405.1 Firmicutes bacterium HGW-Firmicutes-4
GGCGAAGGTTCCACCGAAGAAATGCGGGCCAAACTCAACGAAGCCTGGGGCATTGTCGCCACTGAGAACTACGGCATGAGCGAACTGATCGGCCCCGGCGTTTCTGGCGAGTGCCTGGCTTTTAAAGGGATGCACATCAATGAGGATCACTTTATTGCCGAAATCATCGACCCCAATACCCTGGAAGTACTTCCTGAAGGCTCAGTAGGGGAATTGGTAATCACCCCGATTACCAAAGAAGGACTGCCGCTGATCCGTTACCGTACCAAGGATATTACCCGGTTGGACACCACCCCCTGCGACTGCGGCCGGACCTCCGTCCGAATGGCGAAGATCACCGGACGAACTGACGATATGCTGATTATCGGCGGGGTGAACGTCTTCCCATCGCAAATTGAAGGGGTCCTTCTGGGTATTAAGGGTATCGGCTCTAATTACCAGATTCGGGTCCTCAAAAAAGGGTATTTAGATCGTATCGAAATCGATGTGGAAGTGGTCAACCAGGATCTGCTGGTTTCAGTGACCCTGCTGGATCAGCTTTACAAAGAAATTGAATCCAAACTGCACACGATCCTCGGCATTCACGCCGGCATTCATCTGGTCGAACCAAAAAGTCTGGTTCGCTCCGAAGGAAAAGCCAAACGCGTCATCGATCTGCGATCAGAAAATCAATAGGAGGTACACCATGCTTATTAATCAATTGTCGGTCTTTATTGAAAACAAAAAAGGCCATCTCAGCAAGATTACCAAGGTCTTGAAAGATGCGCAGGTGGATATTCGGGCCATTTCCGTTTTTGACAGCGCTGAATTCGGTATCTTGCGAATCGTCGTCGATAAACCCGAGTTGGGCGCCGAAGCCCTGAAAAAAGCTGGTCACGTCGTTAAACAAAGCTACGTACTGGCCATTGACCCCTCCGACAAGGTCGGCAGCCTGCATGATGTCTTTGCCCTGCTTTCGGATAATGACGTCAACATTGAATACGTGTATTCCTTCGTCATGCCCAATAACCAGGGGGCACCCCTGATTATTTTAAAAGCTGATGATCAGGAAAAAGCCATCGCTCTGCTGACCGCCTCGGATTTCAGCCTGATTCCCAAAGAAGCCGTTTATAACGTTCAAAAAGGCTAGACAGCTAACCCAGTACCCCAGTACCGACCAATCGTTAATCTGTTGTTTGCCGCACCATGCGAAATTCGCTTCGCTCCTTTCGTATTGGTCGCGGGCAGGCTCTGTCGTATCCGATCCGATGCGTACAACATGATGTAACAATTGTCGGTACGGCAGTTGTGTGATATAACAAAGCCGGAGCATTGCTCCGGCTTTGTTTTTTATCGTCTGTTTTTGACCTTTTTAAGCCGAAAAAACTCTTCCCGCTCTTTTTCTTCGATGGTGTCCTGGATATACTTTATTTCCGCTTTTAATCGGGGAATCTGGATCTTATCCAGAGCATTGGCACTTTTCTGGGTTTTTTTTATTTCCAGTGACAGTTTGTAGGCGGTCGTTTCCACCTGAGCCAGTTGATATGACAGAAATTTAACATCATTGAATTTCTTGATGGCGATGTCCAGGGCCGGATTGTTTTCATAAAACCCATAGGGCAGACTTTTCTCACATTTTTCGGTATATACCACCTCTGGTATATCAACACCCATAACCCCTTTAATTCGAATTTCAAAAGGCTTTTCTGACATCGCTGATAAGGCAAACTCTTCCAGATGATTGAGCCCCATACTGATACAAACCTGTTGCAGAGCCTCATAAGCATCGCGAAACTTCTGGGCGATTTCACTTTCAATCAGCTCTGCTTCCTTAACCAATTGCATGATTTCCTGGATTAGAATGGTCCTTTTTTTATCTAAGAGATCATATCCTTTTTCCGAAAAATTCAGTCGCCCTTTGGCTTTAATCAAATTAGCTTTTGTTGGGGTTATTTTAATGGCCATCGTACCACCTATGATTCCTTCGGAAAATATTTTGTTATGTTCTCGGGACTGAGTCGATCTAGTTCCGTTAACGGTAACAAGGCTAAAAGCCGCCATCCCAGATCAAGACTTTGGATAATATTCCGACTCTCATCAAAACCCTGATTTAAAAATTTCGCCTCAAAGGCTCGTCCAAAAGCCATATATTTTTTATCGGTGGGACTTAGATCCTCTTCTCCAATAATCTGAGATAAATCCCGGACTTCCTGAACCTTGGAGTAGGAAGCAAATAATTGATTCGCAACCTCAGCATGATCCTCCCGGGTGAAACCATCACCAATCCCATCCTTCATCAAGCGGGACAAGGACGGTAAAATGGCCACAGGCGGGTAGATGCTGCGCTGGAACAAATCCCGACCGAGAACAATCTGTCCTTCAGTAATATAACCGGTTAGATCAGGGATGGGATGAGTGATATCGTCATTCGGCATGGTCAGGATTGGTAAGAAGGTGATCGACCCAGCCTGGTCTTTCAGCATTCCGGCTCGTTCATAGAGAGAAGCCAGATCCGAATACATATAGCCAGGATAACCTTTACGACTGGGTACCTCTTCCCGGGCTGAAGAGATTTCCCGGAGAGCTTCACAGTAACTGGTAATATCTGTCATCACTACCAGGATATGCATATGCTTTTCAAAGGCCAGATATTCAGCTGCCGTTAAGGCACAACGGGGTGTCGTAATTCGCTCGGCAATGGGATCATCAGCATAATTTACAAACATCACCACCCGATCCATAACATTGGCATCATCAAAACTTTTTCTGAAGAATTTTTCATCATCATGCTTAACGCCGATGGCTGCAAAGACTACCGCAAAGTCCTCATGGACATTGTCACCCAATCGGGCCTGTTTAACAATTTGAGCGGCCAGTTCATTATGGGGCAAGCCGTTGCCGGAAAAGATCGGCAACTTTTGCCCACGGATCAATGTGGCCAGGGTATCAATGGATGAAATCCCAGTCTGAATAAAGTTACGGGGATATTCCCGGGACATCGGATTAATCGGGCGGCCATTGATATTGGCTTCAACCAGGCTGAAGATATCGCTGCCGTTGTCAATCGGTTCGCCGATGCCATTAAAGATCCGGCCCTGCAAATCCAGCGACATCGGTAAATTAAAGGATTCCCCGGTAAATTTGATGATGCTGTTCCCGGCTGCCAGTCCAGCGGTGTTTTGAAACACCTGTATGATAACATTTTTTTCTTCAATTTTAATAACTTTTCCCTTTTTGACTTTGCCAGTACTGATTTCAACAATATCAACCACTTCACCATAGAAAACATCATCAACATCCGAGATCTGAATCAGGGGACCAACGACTTTGTCAATCTTTAAATACTCTTTTTTCATTGTTTCCCCCTAATTCTCATATTTTTTAAAAAGAACTTCATAATGCTGATCGATCTCTTCTTTTAGTCGATCAATCCCGCTCAAATCGTCATTGGGAACGGTGTATTTCATTTTTATAAATTGACTAAAAATATCCAGGTCTTTAAGCTGAGAAGTCGGAATACCAAGTTTCAGTCCTTCCCGACCTCTTTCATACAGGTATTCGATAGCCTTCAACATGGCATATTGTTTTTCCAGTGGCACATAGGTGTCATCTTTGTTATAAGCATTCTGCTGGAGATAACCAACTTTAATAATTTTAGCAATCTCCAGCACCCAACGCTGGTCATCCGGAAGCACGTCTTCCCCCACCAGCATAACCATTTCCTGGAGTTTATTTTCTTCGTATAAGAGTTCCAACATCTTGTTACGCAAACTGATACAATCCTCAGCCACATTATCCTCATACCAGTCGGATAATATTTTAATGTAACCACTGTAACTTTCCAGCCAGTTTATAGCCGGATAATGTCTGGCGTAGGCCAGGCTTTTGTCCAACGCTAAAAAAACATTAACAAAACGCTTGGTATTTTCTGTCACAGGTTCGGAAAAATCGCCACCGGCTGGCGACACGGCCCCAATGATCGTAATCGAAGCATCATCTCCGCCCAGGGTTTCAACACTTCCCGCCCGTTCATAAAACTCCGCAATTCGCGACGGAAGATAAGCCGGATAACCTTCTTCCGCCGGCATTTCTTCCAAACGCCCAGAGATTTCCCGCAATGCTTCAGCCCAGCGCGAGGTGGAATCCGCCATCATCGCTACCGCATAACCCATATCCCGGTAGTATTCTGCGATGGTGATGCCTGTATAAATACTGGCCTCCCGAGCAGCCACCGGCATGTTGGAGGTATTGGCAATCAAAACCGTTCGCTCCATAATCGATTTCCCGGAGCGGGGATCGATCAGCTTTGGAAAATCTTCAATAACTTCGGTCATTTCATTGCCCCGTTCACCGCAGCCGATATAAACAATGATATCCGCATCAGACCATTTGGCCAATTGATGTTGGGTCATCGTTTTTCCGGTTCCAAATCCACCGGGGATCGCTGCGGTTCCACCTTTCGCAATCGGAAAGAAAATATCAATAACCCGTTGGCCGGTAATCAGCGGCACCAGGGTTTCCCGGCGATAGGCATTGGGCCGGGGGGTACGAACCGGCCATTCATGGGCCATTTTTAATTCATAGACCTGATTCTTGCCATCCTGAATTCTGACCAGTACATCTTCAATGGTATAGCTGCCATTGGGAACCACCTCAATGACGGTACCCGAAAGGTTCGGCGGAACTAAAAGTCGGTTTTGGATGACCTCAGTTTCCTGGACGGTACCAAAAATACTCCCGGCCAATAGCACATCACCAGGCCTTACCGTCAATGTAGTCGGCCATTGCTTTTGATCATCAATAGATAATAGACCGATCCCTTCTGGAATGAAAATGGGTGACAACTCCTGGATTTTTTCCAGCGGCCGCTGAATCCCGTCAAACATATTTTTTAACATTCCTGGTCCCAGTTTCAGGCTCAGCGGTTTGCCGGTGGGCGTGATCTTCTCGCCGATTTTTAAGCCCTCGGTTTCTTCATAGACCTGAATCGTACCCATATCACCTTCGAGAACGATCACTTCGCCAATCAGGCGCTTGTCACCAACTGTAACCATTTCCCGCATTTTAAAGGTGGTCATATTCTTTCCCTTGATAACCGGTCCATTAATTGCCGAGATCATTCCGTTTATTTTGTTTTCTTCCATAATCGCCACTTAGCCCACCTGCTTTTCCATAAATCCATTGAGAGTCATTCCAATGAGTTTATAATTGCTTTTGATCAGATTTTCGACGGTAAAGTCGCAATGAAGCCGCCCTTCAGCATCTTCAACAATAAACCCACCGATACAATCCTGACAATCTTGATGATATTCAACGGCAAATCCGTCTAGTACGCTTTCAATGATGGCTTTGATCTGGCTGAAATCGCGTTCGTTGACAAAAACAACAATCCCTTTTTTATTCCCAAACACTTGCGGAATCTGAACAATACAATCACGAAGATAATTAGCATACACCTCTTCGGTCAGATATTCTCTGGCTTTTTCCCGAATCAGCTGGTTAAAATCCAGTAGAATGCGATTCTTTTCTTCAAGTTCCAGAGTTTTTGCCTTATTTTTGCCTTCAGCAATAATTTTATTTTTATCTCTAAAGATGGTGTGATAACTTCGCTCCTCAATTGTTCGTTTTTCTTTTACTATCTTCTCTTCCGAGTCCTCAAGCATCGCTTGTTTCTTTTCTTTCGCTTCGTAGATAATATCTTTCCCCCATTTTCGTTCTTTGTTCAAAAGATATTGGGTAAACACCCGGAGTTTTTCTTCTACAGAAATCATTTCGTCACATCCTTACAATCCCACAGACTCTTTAATATACCGTGTTATCATTCCTTCACTTCTTTGATAGCCATATCGATCCGGAATAATTGTAATTAAAGGTGTAAAATACTTCTTCTTTACTTCGATGACGGCTTCTTCAATCATCAGATATGCTTTTTCGGTCAGAAAAATTATTCCAATCTCTTTATTTTTTAGCGCTTCTTTAAACGCTCCTTCAATTTCATCTTTTGTTTTTAAATAAGTCCCTTCAATGCCCGCCAGTTGCATTCCCAAGAAGGAATCCCGGTTCTCACTGATCACGTAAGATTTCATTTTTATAGACTTCCAATAATCATAATTGAAATAATTAGTCCATAAATCGCGACCCCTTCAGCCAGACCAACATAAATTAGAGTTTTACCTAAAATTTTCTGGTCTTCAGAGACGGCACCCAAAGCAGCCGAACCAACAACACCAACCGCATAACCAGCACCCGCACAAGCCAGCCCGGTAGAAAGTGCCGCAGCGATATAGCCTAGGCCAGCATCAGTAATTCCACCTGGTGCGCCTTCTGTCGCTGCGGATACAATGCTGGGAGCCATAAAAATAAGCGCCCCGGCCAGCAACGGTATAAATGTTGACAAATTAACGCGCAAGAATTTTTTCATATTCTGACTTTTTTCATCACAATCATTATAGACAAAATAAACCCCACATGCGATCGTCCCTAAAACTAATAGTGCTGCTCCAATGGTAATCAGAGTTAAAACATTCATTTTCAAATTCTCCTTAATTTAAATTAATTTCCAGATCAACCGGTTTAAATTCAATTCCGTCACCTGAATAGTATTTACTGAATAATTCATAAAACTGTAATCTCAATGCCTGGATACCCACGATTAATCCTTCCAGGGCGATGATAAAAATATTGGCGAAGATGAGTATCCCCACACTGATCACACCATTTTGGACCATGATGGCCAGGGTCTGAAAGGCCATAAACAGACCGACGTGGGTTAAAGCAAAGGCTCCGATTCTGATAAAGGAAAGGGTATTGCTTAACATCCCCAGAAGCATCTCAAATAACTCAAAGCCACTTTCAACATAATATTCTGAGGCGGTCTCTTCGTACAATGGTTTTTTTTTCATTAAATAGTTTGCCAAAGGTTCTCTGATCAATACCAGAAACACCAGTACTATCGCCAGAATTATCAACATCGGAGTTAATACTCCGGCAAATGGAATAATACCAAAGTTTAAACCAACTATCCCCAGAATACTAGCATACAAAGCCAAACCGCAGATCCCATTTTTTCCAAAAACACCCTCTTTGATTTCATGCTTCTTAAGCTTATTGATAATGCTATATACATAAGCCATCAACAGCATCACAATCCCAATCATAACGGCTGCCAGAAGAATCGTGTTGATCTCATCAAAGGGCCTTATCCACAAAGGATGGAGCACTTCTTCAAATCCAAATATACTGCCATACATAAAACCGAAGACTGTGGAGCACAGTCCTAATCGAAAGAGCACTTTCCCAAGCTCCACGCCCCTTTTTCCCAGGATTAATCCAGCGAGAGCCAGAACAAGGCCCTGGCCAACATCTCCAAACATAAATCCAAAGCAAAACATATAGGTTATGCTTAAAAAAGGGGTTGGGTCCAGCTCATTAAACGAGGGCACTCCATACATTTTCACCAGGGTTTCGAAGGGACGAAAAAGCCAGTTGTTTTTTAATTTTGTCGGTGGTTTTCCACTTCCGCTATTCGTATCCGAAAACATGATAATCAATTCCGGATATTTTGCCGCGATGGCTTCCATTCGTTGTTTATCACGTTTGGAAATCCATCCTGAAAAATAGAAATTTTCATCGCTGAAAGCCATGTATTTTTTGATGATACTAAGGTTTCCATATAAACTCAGAGTGTTGAAACTATCCGTAGCGTCGTTTCTGTTTTCTTCAAGATGAATATTCAAATCTACCAACAGTTTTGATTTTATCTCATTATGCTGCTTAATTTCCTGGTTTATTTTATCAAGGATTATTCTTGGCGTCTCCGTATACTCGTCACTAAATCCTTCGATCGGTTTAAAATTAAGTGCTTTGAGAATTCGCTGCGATTCGATTTCTAAATCCCTTGGCGAAACAATCATAAATACTTCTTCATTGTCTTTCTGATTACCGACATGAAACACAATTGACGTCACACTATTATAAATACTTTTTAGGCGTGCAGCATTGTCCTTCGTTACTGAACCCAGACTATATGAGAAATTTTCAAGGCTGTCCAGCTCACTCATATTCGCATCCAGTTCATCTAAATAGGTATATGCGGCTTTACTTTTTTCCAGTGCTTCAAGTCGATCATTAATATCTTTGATTTCACCATACTCAAGCACTAAATTATTCTCAAACTCTTTCGCTTTTGACAAAGCTCTGCCAAGATCAGTATCTCCTTTTGCCAAAGAAACCATATCTAAATTAAGTGAGCCCTTATAAAGCTCATTCAATTTGTTTACCGTTTTTACAAAACTCTTTTCATCCATCATGGTTTCCCCAGACACAAGCTGCGCAAACCCCAATAGTTCTCCCATGTTTTCTTCACGAATTGGCAGAATAAACCTGCCGGAGTCTATTTCATGCATGGCATCGACTATTTGTATATCATTAAAAAGAAAAATGTCTTTGGCAAATTTATCAACATATTTGATCTTACCGACCACATCCATCATAATCACATTTTCAACTGCCATAGAATACTTCCTTTCACACCCTAATCAATGGGTCTGATTAAATATTTTTTTGTTTCCTCTGGTCCCATTCGATAGCGCTTACTCTCAATGATCGAAGTAATATCTTCGATTTCGAAATCCAACAAACGCACGTATCCAACGACTCGACCTAATCCACTGTCGCTTTTCCCAAAGAGATTCAAATACTGATAATACAGATATCTCTCCCGACGCCTTTCCATAAATAAATCAATGGTTTTTGTGTGATTGAAAAGAAAGGCATAATCAGAATTTACCAATTGCGCTTTGATTTCAACTAAATTTTTAGCATTAACCAAACTTAATAAACGTTTTTCATTGAGCTCCAGGCCGCCCCGCAAAGAATAGGCAATTAATTCTTCCCGAGATAAGCTATAAAACTTCTTACCACGATAAATCCAGATTAAATTTAGCAAATCAAAATTTCGTCTTTCCAAGTCAATTAAGTCACGATTCGACTTCTTTTCCAGTTTGACGAGACGGTTCTTTAATAAATCATAATAATAACGATCTAGATTTTTTTCCACCATGACTAAATCTTGAGCGCCCTTAATATCTTTGTAAATTTCAAAAATCCGATAATAATCTGTATCAATCAGCAACTTTTTAAACTCATCCCAGTCTTTGGCCCGAAACAAACGTCCGAAAGGTACTTTTGTATATTTTTCAGAATATACCATTAAGCCTTTTAGCTGTTCCAACTCATCATTTCTGGCAATACCGCGAATCAGAATCCTTAGGGATTCCACCTCCATCCGAACTAACAGAACCTGAAAGAAGTTTTTTTCAACGCCGAACAGATAGTGCATCAATTTTTCAGTTTCCTGTACTTTCAAATCATTTAAGTGGGCTTCAATTTCTGTTCGATGAAGATTTTCAGGATCCATCTTTCTCAAGAAATCACCAAAATAAGTATAATCTCTCAGATAAAGGAATACTTCTTTTAAGTCTTTTGCCTTGATCAGCTCAAGATAATCACTTTCTTGTATTTTTCGAGCTCTCATTGCAAGTGCTTTTGTACTTATACATGCATGTTTACTTTTAGACATTCAACTCTCACACTTTTCTCTAAAATTTAGACAGAAAATCTATAGAATCAGGCACTGTTGTTCTCCTTTTTGCCGATTATTTAATAAAAAAACGTTACCGATTTTATTAAATTACATCCTTTCATAAATCAATTACTCTTCGTCGGTTGTTTAAATAACCTTTCCAGAACTTCTAAGGCCTTATCTTCTTTTTTATCATCATACCGGCATCGGATCTTAACAAGCTCTTGTTCCATTGAATCAATTATTTTCTGGCGTTCTTCTTTGGCTTTGTCAATTTCCTGCTGATAGTTTCGTTTTGCTAATTCCTGGACACCATCCAGCTCAGCTTTTTCCTTTTCTTTTATATCATTTTTGGTGCGATCTAAAATTCTATCTGCTCTACGAACAACGTTCTTTTTAATCCGCACTGCCTTAGTATCAAGATTAATTACTTGTCTGATGACCAAATTAATATCAGCGTCTTCACTATGTAGCATGATCAGTCTCCTTTCAGCAGTATTTTGTACAATTACTTCTTATTTATATACCCATTAATTATGTTTTTCATTATAGCACTTTAAGAAATGATATCAACCTCTATTTTTTTCTGGCAAGCGATTACAAATTTCTTAAAGTAACTTATGTATTATTTATTTAGTTGACATTCTTTTCTAAAAGGTATATGATATAGCTACAACATACCCCACCCCATATGGGGTGTATCTTTAGGAGGGTTTGCGATGGAAAAAACACAATTCCACATAACCGGAATGACCTGTACCGCCTGTGCCAGTGCTATTGAACGAAAGGTTGGCCAGATCAATGGCGTCGAATCTGCTGTTATAAATTTTTCAACTGAAAAACTGGTTGTTCAGCATGATCCGGTCCTTGCGACTGCACCACTGATCATCAGCACCATCGACGCACTGGGTTATGGTGCATCCTTGGCTGATTACAGTAACATAGCCACTGCTCCTACCAATAAAAAAGAAGCAGGTAAACCAGGTTACCAAAGTCAAATCGACGAGGTGAAGTTTCGCTTAATCGGCTCACTTATCTTTACGATTCCCTTGGTTTATCTGGCCATGGGACCGATGATCGGCTTCCCTATTCCAGTATTTCTGGCCGGCGAGCAGAATTTATTGATTAATGCCTTAACGCAGATGTTGCTCACTCTACCAGTTATTTACATGTGTCGACATTTTTATATTAATGGCTTTAAAGCCCTTATAAAACGGATTCCCAATATGGATTCCCTGGTGGCAGTGGGTACCAGTGCTTCATTCGTTTATGGCGTGGTGGTCCTTTTTATTCTAGCCCATGGTTTCTCATACAATAATATGGAATTGATTCATCATTATTCGCATGAACTCTATTTTGAATCAACCACTGTTATCCTTGTCTTAATTACTCTGGGCAAGTTCCTTGAAACGAAAGCCAAAGGTAAAACTTCTCAGGCGATCGAGAAACTCATTGCTTTAGTTCCGGATAATGCCCGGGTTTTACGAAATAACATTGAGGTCGAAATTAACATCGAAGAGGTTAAAATTCAGGATATTGTGATCATTCGCCCTGGCGAACGGATTCCTGTTGATGGTGAAATACAGAATGGTCATTCCAGCGTCGATGAATCACTGCTAACTGGCGAAAGTTTACCTGTGGAAAAATCGGTAGGTGACTTTGTTATTTCAGGCAGCATCAATAAAACCGGTTCATTTGAGTTTATGGCAACTAAAGTCGGCCATGATACAACCCTTAGTAAAATTATTCACTTGGTCGAAGAAGCTCAATCATCAAAAGCCCCCATTGCCAGAATTGCAGATGAGATCAGCCGCTACTTTGTACCGGCAGTGATGGCGATTTCGCTGCTCACCTTTGCGATCTGGATGGTCTTGGGATATGGATTATCCTTTGCCTTATCTGCTGCCATATCGGTTTTAGTCATTTCTTGCCCCTGTGCACTTGGTTTGGCTACCCCCACGGCAATTATGGTCGGTACCGGAAAAGGTGCTGAAAAAGGTATCTTATTTAAGAATGGCCCGGCTCTGGAAATTCTCGGAAAATCACATACCATCGTCTTTGACAAAACCGGCACCTTGACAGTCGGTTCTCCATCTATCACTGACATCATTCTTTTTGATTCTGAATTGAATCAGGATGAATTGTTGAGACTGACCGCCTCACTTGAAAAAAAATCAGAACACCCGCTGAGTGAAGCAATTGTTAGTGAAGCTAACGTGCGCCAATTGTCCTTATCTGAAGTCACCCATTTTGATTCATTGTCTGGATTAGGTATTAAGGGTCAGATCGCAAACAAAGCGATACTGATCGGAAATATCAAATTGATGGAACAAAACAATATCTCAGTGAAGCCGATCATGAAAGACTATCTACGGCTCTCTGACTTGGGAAAAACACCACTATTGATTAGTTGGGATCAGTCAATTAAAGGCATCATCGCGGTTGCTGACACCATCAAGGAAAACAGTAATCTGGCAGTTTCCCAGCTTAAAGCAATGGGTATCCAGGTCTACATGCTCACGGGTGACAATGAACGAACTGCTCGTGCCATTGGCAATATGGTAAACATTGAAAATGTTGTTGCTAATGTATTGCCCCATGAGAAATCATCTATGATCAAGAATCTTCAATCGCAAGGACATCAGGTGATCATGGTCGGTGATGGGATCAACGATGCTCCGGCACTGGCTCAAAGTGATGTCGGCATTGCCATTGGCAACGGCACGGATATCGCTATCGAATCTGCCGATGTCATTCTGATGCAAAATGATTTGATGAATATCGTCTCCGCTATCCAATTGAGCAAGGCAACATTGCGAAATATCAAGCAAAATTTATTTTGGGCGTTTATCTATAACGTGATTGGTATTCCCCTCGCCACCGGTATTTTTTTCATCCCCTTCGGGCTGAAATTAAATCCTATGTTTGCCGCAGCTGCAATGAGCTTAAGCTCAGTCTCGGTTGTTCTTAATGCTTTATCACTGAAAACTTTTAAAACCAAACTGTTTTCTATCAGCCAGGTTAAAACCAATCAAACTATTACGAAGGCAGAACTGCCTCAAGATAAAAAAATAAAAATGAAAGAAGGAAAAAACATGAAAAAATTATTGAAAGTAGCTGACATGAGTTGTCAACATTGTGTTAAACGAGTCGATGGTATTTTAAATGAATTCGAAGGAATCACTGATATCTCCGTTTCACTGGAAGAAGGTCAGGCCAGTTTTTCAGCTACCGAAAATATCGATATCAGTGCTGTGACCGCAGCCCTTACAGATGCCGGTTACCAGGCCTCTGAAATCACTGAGTAAACGATGGAAACTCAAGATCGTTCGACTGAGCTTAATTTACTTAAAACCGCCCGGGGACAGATAGATGGCATCATTAAAATGCTGGAAAGTGATCGCTACTGTATTGATGTTTCAAAGCAAATTCTCGCAGTCCAGGCTCTGCTAAAGAAAACAAATCTGGAGATTTTAAAAAAGCATATGAATTCCTGTGTTAAAGATGCCTTTGAAAAAGGTGATGGAGATGCTAAAATAGATGAGATCATGCTCGTTCTTGATAAATACTATCGATAGCATCCTCAAAATTATCTCCTATAAAAAAATGACGGGATAGATCACTAAGATCTTTCCCGTCATTTTTGAATTCTGACAAAATAAAAACCGCATTCTCTGCAGCTAGATTTAAATTGGTGACCCATGGGCGACTCGAACGCCCGACACCCTGATTAAAAGTCAGATGCTCTACCAACTGAGCTAATGGGTCAGATAAATATTAGGTTATTGCTTGTCTTCAAACGATTGTTTGATACGCTAGTTTGCCTGAACTAAGCGATTCACGCAAAAATGTTCACTTCCTACGGTCGCGCATTTTTGGTTCTCTGCTTATACCAACTGAGCTAATGGGTCAGATAAAATATTAAATAAGTGGTGGGAGAAG
>PGZR01000075.1 GCA_002841405.1 Firmicutes bacterium HGW-Firmicutes-4
CTCGTTCTTCGATTGCTTCAATGATACCCGCTCCGTGCATCGGATAAACAATTTTATCCCCAATTTTATACATTTCAACCACTCCTATCATCGATTCTCTCTATATTATAGCATATAAAAAAGGAATAAGCCTTTTATTTTATTAAAAACTTATCCCTGTGTCAATATTTATTTAGATAATCATAGTTAAACTAATACGTTTTCGTTTCAGGTCCACAGCCAGTACTTTAACGGTAACCACATCCCCCAGGGAGACCGCCTCAGATGGATGTTTGATATAACGATCAGTAATTTGTGAAATATGCACCAACCCATCCTGATGGACACCGATATCCACGAAGGCACCAAAATCGATGACGTTTCGGACCGTGCCGATCAGTTCCATATCCACTTTCAGATCGCTCATCGATAACACGTCAGAACGCAAATGGGGCTTGGGGGCATTTTCCCGGGGATCCCGTCCCGGTTTTTTCAGTTCTTTGACAATATCATAAAGGGTGGGGATCCCAATTTCCAGCTGGGCTGCCATTTCAGAATAGTTAAGATCGTTAAACAAATCCTGCTGTTCCCGGGAACCCAGTTTTTCTTTCTTGATCCCTTTAAGTTTGAGAAGCTTTTCCACGCTTTTGTAGGCCTCCGGGGGTGAACTCCGGTATTGTCGAGAATATTATCCCCGTCATCAATCCGCAAAAATCCGGCGCACTGCTCATAGGCTTTTGCGCCCAGGCCTTTGACCTTCATCAGTTCTTTTCGGCTTTTGATCGGGCCGACGCTGTTACGATAATCCATAATATTATTGGCAATGGTTTTGTTGACGCCGGCCACGTATTTGAGCAGCGCTACCGAAGCCCGGTTGACATTAACCCCAACATTATTGACGGCATCCTCGACGGTTGCTTCCAGGACCCGCTCCAGTTCTTTCTGGTTGACATCATGCTGATACTGACCGACCCCGATGTGTTTGGGATCGATTTTCACCAGTTCGGACAGCGGATCCTGGAGTCGTCCGCCGATGGAAATGGCGCCCCGAATCGAAACATTGATGTCCGGGTATTCTTCGGTCCCCAGTTCTGAAGCCGAATAAACCGAAGCCCCGGCCTCATTTACCACAATATACTGGACCGGCACCTTCGTTTTTTTAATCGTTTCGGCCACAAACGCTTCTGACTCCCGGGAGGCAGTGCCGTTACCGATGGCGATGATATCGACCTGGTGCCGTTCAATCAGTTCCAGGAATTCTTTTTCCGCTTTTTCAGCCTGTCCCTTGCCAAAGGTTGGATAGATGGTGGTGTAATCCAGCACCTTTCCGACCTTGTCCAAAACGGCAATCTTGCAGCCGGTACGAAAAGCGGGGTCAAAGCCCATCGTGACCTTTTCTTTAAACGGTGGCTGGAGCAGCAGTTTTTTCAGGTTAAGGGCAAACATCTTAATGGCCCCTTCCTCTGCCCGTTCTTTTAAGGCGGTCCGGATTTCCCGTTCAATCGCCGGCGCGATCAACCGGGTATAGCTGTCAGCTATGGCTTTTAATAAAAAGCTGGAGGGCTGGCCCTTCACCAGTTCTTTTTTTAAATAGGCTTCAATTTCTTCGCTGGGAGCCAAAAGTTTAACCGTCAACGCTTTTTTCTTTTCACCCCGATTAAGCGCTAAAATCCGGTGATCTTTAATGGTTTTAATGGCTTCGGTGTGGTCGAAGTACATTTCCAGTTCCGGATTATCCGCTTCTTTGCCCTTAACCACGGTGGACTTGATCTGTCCCTTATCGTAGGTACATTTTCTGATCACACCCCGATAGGTGCCGTTATCAGAAACGATTTCGGCAATAATATCCATTGCCAGTTGCATCGCTTCTGCGGCGGTGGTGATTTCTTTTTCGGTGTCGATATAGTTTAGTGCTGCTTCCTCCAGCTCGGCTGTAGTCAGTTTTTGCGCCAAAATTTGTAGCGCCAACGGCTCCAGGCCTTTTTCTCGGGCTACCGATGCCCGGGTTTTCTTTTTTTGTTTATAAGGCAGGTAGAGGTCTTCCACTTCCTGCAAGGTTTGGCTTTTTAAAATGGCACTTTTAAGTTCCGGGGTCAGTTTACCCTGTTCCTCAATGCTGCTGGTGACCTCTTCTTTTCTTTTTTCCAATTTTCTTAAATATATTAAACGCACATCCAGATCCCGTAACAGGGCATCACTTAAATTCCCGGTTACCTCTTTTCGGTATCGGGCAATAAAGGGAATGGTATTTCCCCCATCGATTAAATTGATGGTATCTTCTACCTGTTGGGGGCGAATTGAAAATTCTTTAGCGAGTTGATTGATTATCTGTTCCACAAAATTCTCCATTTCTTACTATACTAAATTGTCGGTTAAGGTTTAATTTCCAAAGATTAGTTTAACATTTTTTTGGTATAATCACAAACCTTCCTTGAAAATCGCGATAATGCTTAAGGCTGGCGGCTAGAGTAATTGTAATCAAACGCGGTTCATGGTAAAATATTTTGTACTAAACGAAAAGGAGCATCACTTTAATGGCTATAAAATTTATTGTGGATTCCATGTGTGATACCAACAGCGACATCCTAAATCGCTATGATTTTGATATATTACCCTTTCCGGTAACCCTTGATGATAAAACCTACTTCGATGGCATTAATATCACCCCTGAAATGGTGGTTGATTTTGTCAATAATAACAGTAAACTCTTTCCTAAAACGGCCCAGATCCAACCTCTGGATATTACCAATACCATTGAAGAACACCTTAAGAACGGTGATGATGTCATTTACCTGGTGCTTTCCTCCAAGCTTTCCGGCACCTACCAGACTGCCCGGCTGCTGGCCCGGGATTTGCTGGAAAAATACCCAGATCGAAAAGTTACGATTGTCGATTCCCTTTCGGCCACCACTGGTTCGGCACTGATCCTTTATCAGGGTCTGAAACTGAATAAGCTCAACCGCCCCTACGAGGAAATTGTTGACACGATGACCTTTCTGGCTCAGCACGCCCAGATCTTTTTTATGGTCGGCGATATCAAATGGCTGGCCCAGGGCGGCCGGATCAGTCGTAATGCGGCAATGCTTGGCGATATGCTGAAAATTGTCCCGATCCTATATTTTAAAGACGGGGAGATCCTGGTCTATGAAAAAATCCGCGGCCAGAAAAAAGCCTTAAAGACGCTATTCGCTATTGTTGAAGAGAAAATGGGCAATCGGGATCAGGTTCTCGGGATGATCCAAAGCACTGCCCCGGATCTCCAGGACAGGGCGAAGAAATATTTTGAAAAAGAACTGGGAATTAAGAATTTCTTAATTCCCGAAAAAGCTGGTTCAACTTTGACCGTTCACATTGGCACTAATTGTCTGGGGATTATGTTTTTTGACCAACTGCCGGATAATTATGTCAATGTCATTCCCTGAAGTCCAATTATTTTGAATTGATGAAATAAATAAGGCACCTGACCGCATTCAAACTCGGCCAGGTGCCTTATTATGTCAATTGAATTTTAATCGGCTCTACCCTCTTGGTGGCATGCTTGAGGCCACCAGCTGAACCAGTCGGCTCAGCGGCATAGTTTGCAGCCAGACCTTACCCGGCCCTTTTAAGGTGGCCAGGAATAGTCCTTCGCCGCTTAAAAAGATATTCTTCATGCCTTTAACCGCCTGAATATCGAAATTCACCGATTCTTCAAACATCCCGATATGTCCCTGATCAATTTTGATCACCTCGCCGGGAGCCAGATCATATTCGACCATGGCGCCATCCATTTCCACAAAGGCCGTTCCCGGTCCTGAGAGTTTTTGCAAAATAAAGCCTTCGCCACCAAAAAAACCGACGCCGATATTCTTTTTAAAGTACAGGTCCACATCCAGGGTCGATTCCCCGGCCAGAAAGCTGCTTTTTTGACAGATAATCGACTGTCCTTTTTGTAAAGTCAAAGCTTTGATTTCGCCCGGATAGCTGGAACAAAAAGAAATCTGGCTATTGTTTTGCTCGGCAGTATAAGTGGTCATAAACAGCGAATCCCCGGCCAGGGTCCGTCGTAACCCCTTCATCAGACCGCCTTTAGTGTTGGTTTCCATGCGGATGTTTTCGGTCATCCAGGACATTCCCCCAGACTCGGTAAACATCGATTCTCCACTGTTTAACGTCACTGTTACCACCGGGAGATTGCCTCCCTTGATTTCAAAATTCATTTTTTCCTCCTCATTTTTGTTAATATATAAAAATCGCCAATTGCTGGATGTTTACCCCGAAATTGGCGATTTATTTTATTTGACTATTTTTCAGATTACTTTTTTAATTTGATCAGGTTGATCAGTCCGCCAGCCAACAGCATTTCTTTTTGCCGCTGCGAAACTTCCAGTAGCATTATATAGGTTAAGCCTTTGGTCTTATTCACCAGCTTGGCCTGGCCTGACTTAACCGCATCCAGAGCATTCTCAATGATCAATTCATCATTCAGTTCGATGGTATCATAGTCGGCTTCATTTTCAAACACCAGGGGCAGAATGCCGTTATTGATCAGATTGTTTTTATGAATCCGGGCAAAGGATTTAACCGCCACCCCTTTAATGCCCAAGTAAACTGGCGCCAGTGCCGCATGCTCCCGGCTGGAACCCTGACCGTAGTTGGATCCGCCGACAATAAAGCCGCCGCCATTATCCAGGGCCCGTTGTGGGAATTCGGCATCACAAGGTGCCAGGCAGTAGTTTGACAGGTAGGGAATGTTGGACCGGTAGGGCAGTAATTTGGCGTTGGAAGGCATGATATGGTCAGTGGTGATATTATCTTCGACGACAATCAGCGCTTTACCGGCGACAGTATTTTTAAGTGGCTGGGTGGCTGGGAACGGTTTGATATTTGGTCCTTTGATGACTTCGACGGCAGTACCTTCCGGAGCTGGTGCCATCACCATGGTGTCATTGAGTAAAAAGTTTTCCGGCATCGCTATTTCCGGCAGATTTATCTTCCCTAACGGATTGGTCAGTACCCCTTCCAGAGCAGAAATGGCCGCTGCTTCGGGACTTAACAGATAGACATCGGCTGATGGTGTCCCGGAACGACCAAAAAAGTTCCGGTTGAAGGTTCGCAGTGACACGGCATCGGTGGAAGGTGCCTGACCCATCCCGATACAGGGACCACAACCGCATTCCAGTACCCGGGCACCAGCGTTTAGCAGATCAGCTAAAGCACCGTTTTCTGCCAACATCGTTAGTACCTGTTTTGATCCCGGGGCAATCACCAGGGAAACATTTTCAGCCACGGTTTTGCCTTTGACAATGGCGGCCACCTTCATCAGATCCAACCACGATGAATTGGTACAACTGCCAATGGCAACCTGATTGACGACCAGACCTTCGATATCCGAAATTTTCACGACCTTGTCGGGACTGTGGGGACAGGCGGTTAATGGTTCCAAGCTATCCATATCAACCTTTACCACTTCGTCATAGATGGCATCAGCATCAGCGGACAATTCAATGTAATCGGTACCTCTGCCCTGGGCTTCCAAAAATACTCTGGTCATTTCATCTGATGGAAAAACCGAGGTCGTCGCTCCCAGCTCGGCCCCCATATTGGTAATGGTGGCCCGTTCGGGAACCGTCAGGGTTTTGACACCTTCACCCGTGTATTCAAAAACCTTATTAACACCGCCTTTGACGGTACATTGACGTAACACTTCCAGAATAACATCTTTGGAGGATACCCCGGTACGCAGTTTGCCGGTTAATTCAACCTTAACCACTTTAGGCATGGTAATATAGTAAGGATCTCCAGCCATGGCCACAGCCACGTCCAGACCGCCGGCACCAATGGCCAGCATCCCGATACCACCACCGGTTGGGGTATGGCTATCTGATCCCAATAGGGTATCGCCCGGCACCCCAAAGCGCTCAATCTGAACCTGGTGGCAAATGCCATTGCCCGGTTTTGAATAAAAGACGCCGTGTTTTTTAGCTACGCTTTGGATGTAGCGGTGATCGTCCATGTTTTCCGGACCTTCTTGGAGCATATTGTGATCAATATAGGCCAAAGATTTTTTTGTTTTAACCCGGGGTACCTCCATCGCTTCAAACTGTAAATAGGCCATCGTTCCGGTGGAGTCCTGGGTCAGGGTCTGATCGATCCGAATCCCGATTTCTTCGCCTTTGATCATTTCTCCCACTACAAGGTGTGCCGCAATAATCTTCTCTGTTAATGTTTTTCCCATTTAATTTACTATTTCCTTTCGATACTGTAATTTTCCTGATTTTCTCGGTGTGATTTGATTATACTAAATAAATCATGATTGGTTTATTATACCATCTTTTTTTCTAACTTTCCATTTTTTTACTTTAGCGGTTCTGCTTCAATTTAAATCGAAACTATGTTATACTGAGGCTCAATCAACTCAATTGTTGCAAGTGGATTTGGAGGGGATCATGACTTTTCTTAAATGCTTCAGCCGCTTTTTATATGCCCAGGGAAGAGAAAACAACATCATCAATCTTTCAGCCCAGATGTCCTACCGGACGCTATCAGCATTTATTCCCTTTTTGATGTTGCTTTATAATCTCATCAACTGGTTTTCTGCCGGTGTGAATGAAACCCTGGTTTTTGTGCTTTCAAAAATACTGCCCCAATCGATTATGGATTACGTTAATCTGGCCATGGAAAATGCCAGCACCATTTCTTTTTCATGGGGAACTAATCTGATTCTTGGTTTTTTTATTTTGTATGTCTCGGTTTCTGCTATGCATTCGCTGATCACCTCTTTAAACCGAATTTCCGGACAAAAAGAAACCCGGGGAATCATCGCACTCTGGATTCAATCCATTCTTTATCTGTTTTTATTTCTGCTGATTATCTTTTTTACGGTTTTTTTCTATCTGTTCGGGGAGAAACTGCTCGCCTTTATTTTTAATGCCTTAAATTTATCCGAATTTTTTGCTGTTTTCATCATTCTTTTTACGCTGCTTTATATAATCATCGTACCAGCTCTTATTTTTACCCTGATCTATATGTATGCCCCCAAAAACCATCTTGGTTTTTTTGAAGCCCTGCCTGGTGGTGCTTTTGTCAGCATCTGCTGGTTTACGATCCTTTTTTCATATGCGCTATTTGCCAACGTAGCTCTGGATTTCAGCACCTTTTTCTTTAACCTGCAAGGGCCCTTCTCGCTGTTTTTCGTGGTCTATCTGATCTGTTTTACCCTTACCCTGGGCGCCGTCGTCAATTTATATGGGGCTAAACAGTCATCAGTGAAACAAACATTTCCGGAGGATGAAAATGATTGAACGGGTGATGAATTCAAAAATTATCAAGCTGATCTTTTTTTTGATGGAAGATTTTGAAGAAACCGACTTTTCAGGAATCTGTACCCAGATGTCTTTTTATCTGCTGCTGGCTTTTTTCCCTTTGCTGCTCTTTCTGATTTCATTTATCGGAAATTTCATCAAACCCTTTGAGACCTATCTCTACGATATCTTAAAAACATTTTTACCTAATCTTTCCTATGAATATGTGACCGGCTTATTGGACAGCATGATCAGTCAGGTTTCCGGTTCCCATTACAGTCTGATTCTGGTCGCTTTTTTCTTTTCATCGCTGGCTACCAGAGCTATTATGATCGGCATCAACCAAACCTATGGCCGGGAAGAAACTCGGACCCTAACAGAAATCTGGCTGTATTCTTTTCTGTTTACGATCCTGTTTACCCTGGCCATCTTGATAATTGCAGTTGCCTATATTTTCAGTGCCGATGTGGGTGCTGTTATTTTTCAGAAAATCGGGCTATATACATATCATTATCCAGTCCTGAGCTTTTTTGCGGTGGCTTTTTCGTGGATCGTTTCAACCTTTATTTTTAATATGATCTACGTGATGGCACCTGCTCAGCCGTTAAAATTTAAAAATGGTCTTCCCGGTGCCCTATTTGCAACCTTGGGACTTAATATTGCTTTTCGGATTTTTACCTTATTTATTAATCATTCCACTAAATACAGCACCCTCTATGGTAGCCTGGGCGGACTTTTTGCCCTATTGGTGGCGATATACTTTATTTGCGTGATTCTAAATCTGGGTGGAAAGATCAATCTGTACTGGTCTTTATATCAGAACAAAGAATTTTCATTTAAGTTATAGGTACTACACTTTTCATGAAATTGTTAAAAAGATTTTACTTTGTTTAAAAAGATGCACTATCAATATTAGGGGATTGTGATAAAATGTTAGTAGTATCAGCACTAGATTCCAACCAAAATTGAAAGGATACATGTACAATCATGAATAAACTCGATAACCATACAGATTTAACCAGTAACAGACGTTTTCTCAGTTACCAATATTTTGGTGCTCATCTTAAT
The DNA here is from genome assembly GCA_002841405.1 of Firmicutes bacterium HGW-Firmicutes-4. GTDB lineage: Bacteria > Bacillota > Clostridia > Eubacteriales > Eubacteriaceae > Acetobacterium. The sequence goes on from PGZR01000075.1 coordinate 8,331, forward strand.
GAAAAAGGAGTCACTTTTCGGGTCTGGGCGCCCAATGCCCAGGGTGTTTCCGTTGTCGGCGATTTCAATGGCTGGAACATCCATGATCATTCCATGAATCCAGTTTCTGGCAGCCATGGGATCTGGGAACTTTTTATCCCGGAACTAGCTCAAGGCCAGCTTTACAAATATGCGGTTCACCAACACGATGGTGAACTGGCCTATAAAGCTGATCCCTACGGTTTTTACAGTGAGGTTAAGCCTAAAACAGCCTCCATTATCTGGGAACTTGATGGTTATGACTGGCAGGATCAAAGCTGGTGCAAAAAAAGAACGGCAACCGAGTGGCTAAAAATGCCGATAAATATTTATGAAGCCCACCTGGGCAGCTGGAAGCGCAATGAACAAGGGGAATACCTGAGCTACCTTGAACTGGCCGATCAGCTGATTCCCTATCTGGTCGAAATGCATTATACCCACATTGAACTGATGCCGATTATGGAACACCCCTTTGACGGTTCCTGGGGTTATCAGCTGACCGGCTATTACGCCGCTACCAGCCGCTATGGCGATCCCCAGGGATTGATGTATTTCATCGATTGCTGCCACCAGGCCGGTATCGGTGTGATTCTGGATTGGGTGCCCGGTCATTTCTGCAAAGATGATCAGGGCCTGCGTCATTTTGACGGCACCAGTCAATACGAGTTTTCCGAACACCAGCAATGGGGCACCATGGTCTTTGATTACGGCAAACCGGAAGTACTCGATTTTCTGATTTCCAATGCCCATTTCTGGTTTGACCGCTACCATATCGATGGCCTGCGCATCGATGGGGTGGCCAGCATGATTGAGCTGAACCACGGCCTCGATGGTGAACCCTTTCACAATACCCATGGTGGTACCGATCGCCTGGAAGCGCTGGCCTTTCTGCGGGAACTGAATACCATTATTTTCAGAGATTTTCCCTTTGCGATTATGTCAGCCGAAGATTCCACCTCCTATCCGATGGTCACCTGGCCAGTCGATAAAGGTGGCCTTGGTTTTAATTTAAAGTGGGACATGGGCTGGATGCACGATACCTTGGATTATATGAAAACCGATCCGATGTTTCGGAATCGTTTCCATCATCTGTTGACCTTTTCGATGGCCTATGCCTTTAACGAAAACTTCATCCTGCCACTGTCCCACGACGAAGTCGTTCACAGCAAACGAACCATCCTGGATAAGATGTTTGGGGATTATAATATGAAATTTGATCAGTTTCGCATCCTCTTCGGGTATTTAATGACTCACCCGGGAAAGAAACTGTCGTTTATGGGCAACGAATTTGCCCCCTTCCTGGAATGGCGGGTGGACGAAGCTTTAGAATGGTTTTTGCTGGATTATCAAAAACATCAGGAAATTCACACTTATATCAAAGATCTCAACAAGTTTTATTGCAAAGAAAAAGCGCTCTGGATTGATGATCATAGCTGGGACGGTTTTGAGTGGCTGGAACCGAACAACAGCGAACAGAGCATACTGATTTTTAAACGCCTCGGTGCCGAGGCAAAGGATACCCTGATCACCATCATTAATTTCTGTCCGCTTAGCTATACAGACTATCAGATTGGCGTTCCGGCCCCGGGAAATTACCGTCTGGCCTTCAATTCCGATGACAGCCGCTATGGCGGCAGCGATTTCAACATGAAAAAAACCATGAAGGCTCAAGCCAGTCCCCTCCATGGGCAGGACTATTCAGTTTCGATCAATATTCCACCCTCATCGGTAATTGTATTAAAAGGCATTGTCCCCCGGATAAGCGCTAAAGCAAAACCAGACCCGGATAAAAAAACGAAAACCCAAAAATAAACCACATGAACAAAAAATTATATAACTAGCTTTATTGAAAGGAACTACCATGAATTCTTCAGAAAGAGAAAACATAAAAGCAGTCTATAAGGCAACCTTTATCAAAAAAATCGAAGAGGTTTCCGGAAATTGTCTGGCTGATGCCTCCCTGCTTAAACAATACCAGGCCTTGGCCGAAATGGTGATGGAAAGTATCACCTCCCAATGGGCTAAAACCAACACCCTCTATAATAAAAACGAATCCAAACAGGTCTACTTTTTTTCGATTGAATTCTTAATCGGACGCTTGATGAAGTCCTACCTCAGTAATTTAGGGGTCGAGGACCTGGTTCAGGAATGCTCGGCAGAAATGGGGCTGGACTATGAGGCTATTCTTGCCCAGGAATCTGACCCGGGGTTAGGCAACGGCGGCCTGGGTCGATTAATGGCCTGCTATCTGGATTCCTCTTCAGCCATGGGGATGCCGGCCCACGGCAACGGAATCCGTTATAAATACGGTTTGTTTGAGCAGCGTATTATCAATGGCGAACAGATTGAAGTGGCTGATAACTGGCTCAAAAACGGCTATCCCTTTGAGATCCGTAATCCCGATAAATCAGTGATCGTCAAATACTACGGCCAAATTCATTCCGAAAATATCAATGGCAATCTGACCTTTGTCCACGAAAATTATGAACCCATTATGGCGGTCCCATATGACGTGCCAATTAAGGGGTATCGCAACGAAACCGTAAATTCGTTGCGGCTTTGGAGTGCTGAGCCTCTGGAAGCCTTTGATCTCCCCAGCTTTAATCAGGGCCATTTTTTAAATGCAGTTCGACATAAATCGGAAGCCGAAGCCATCAGCCAGATATTATATCCCAATGACAATGGTTTCGACGGCAAGCTATTGCGCCTCAAACAAGAGTACTTTTTTGTCTGCGCCGGCATCAAGCGGATCATTGTGGATTTTAAACGATCAAATAATAATTCCATGGACGGTTTTAGTGACAAGATTTGTATCCACATTAACGATACCCACCCGGCCTTGTGCGGCCCCGAACTGATGCGGGTGCTGATGGATGAAGAAGGCCTGGGTTGGGAGGAATCCTGGAAGATTACCGTAGCCGCGATGAGCTTCACCAATCATACCGTACTTCCGGAAGCGCTGGAAAAATGGCCAGTCGATATGATGAAGGATTTATTGCCCCGGATTTATATGATCATTGAAGAAATCAACCGTCGTTTTCTGTTGGAGCTGGATAGCGAATTTCCCGATGATCTGGACCGGAACCACAGCCTTTCAATTATCCGGGACAACTATGTTCATATGGCCAGCCTGGCCATTGTATCAAGCCATTCCGTCAATGGCGTGGCAACCCTCCACAGCAAAATCCTCCGGGAAGAAACCTTTAACGGCTATTACCAGGTCTTCCCCAAGCGATTCCATTCGGTAACCAACGGGGTTTCACCGCGACGTTTTCTGATGAACAGCAATCCCCAGTTGAAAACACTGATTACTGAATCGATTGGACCCGATTGGGATCATAACCTGTTTGACCTGAAAAAGCTGTTGAATTTTATCAATGATCCCGTTTTTTATGAAAAGTTTGATGCGGTCAAACTGTCAAACAAGGTCCGGCTCGCCAATTATATGGCCAGCCATAATAATGTGACGGTGGATCCCCACTCGCTATTTGACATCCAGGTCAAGCGAATCCATGAGTATAAACGACAATTGCTTAATGCCCTCCATGTTCTTTATCTGTATAATCGACTTAAAGAAAACCCCAACCTGGAAATGGCGCCACGAACCTTTATCTTTGCCGGTAAAGCAGCACCCGGCTATTACTATGCTAAAGAAGTGATCAAACTGATCACCGCCATTGCCGAGCTGGTCAACAACGATCCAACCCTCCATGAAAAACTGAAAGTGGTCTTCCTGGCTAATTTCAATGTTTCGCTAGCTGAGATTATCTATCCTGCCGCCAATATTTCCGAACAGATTTCGACAGCAGGAAAAGAAGCCTCAGGAACCGGGAATATGAAATTTATGATGAATGGTGCCGTCACCCTGGGCACCATGGATGGCGCCAATATCGAAATCCTGGATGCTGTTGGACCCAGTAATATTGTGACCTTTGGCTTGTCTGCTGATGAGGTCCATCATTATCAGAAATGTGGCGGCTATCGATCCATCGATATTTTTGAGCAGGATCCTCGGATTCAGCAGATCCTTCACCAGCTCATCGATGGGACCCTGGGACACGGACTCAGCTTCCAGGCCATCTATGATTCACTGCTTTTGTATAACGATGGCTATTTTGTCCTGAAAGATTTTAATGCCTATGCCGACGCTCAGAACCAGGTGGATCATCTCTTCCGCAATCCGACTATTTGGACCAAAATGTCCATCAGCAACGTAGCAAATTCCGGTGTTTTCTCAAGCGATCGTTCGATTGCCGACTATCAAAGAGAAATTTGGAAAATCATTTAAGGAGGTATCACTTTGAATACAGAATGTGTCGCAATGCTCCTGGCAGGAGGTCAAGGCAGCCGTTTAGGCTCGCTGACCTTTAATAACGCCAAACCGGCCGTTTTATTTGGGGGGAAATATCGAATCATAGATTTTCCGCTCAGTAATTGTATGAATTCGGATATTGATGTGGTGGGGGTGCTGACCCAATACCGCCCCTATATCCTCAATAATTATATTGGCGATGGGTCGGCCTGGGCGCTGGATCAGGTCCAGGGCGGGGTCCATATCCTGCCGCCCTATATGGGCCAGAAAGGCGGCCGCTGGTACTCGGGAACCGCCGATGCCATTTACCAGAATCTGGATTTTATTGACCGCTTTGATCCGGAATATGTACTAATTCTTTCTGGGGATCATATCTATAAGATGGATTATTCCAAAATGTTGACCTTCCATAAAGAGAAAGAAGCCGACCTGACCATCGCCGTGATGGATGTTCCCTGGGAAGATGCCCACCGGTTTGGTATTGTTAACACCGATGATGAACATTGTATCAAGGAGTTCCAGGAAAAGCCCGAACACCCCAAAAGCAATAAAGCATCCATGGGTATTTATATTTTCACTTGGAAAGAATTAAAAAAAGCCCTACTGGATGATGCCGGAAACCGGGAATCTGAACACGATTTTGGCCATAATGTGATTCCCATGCTCCACGAAAACGGCAAGCGGATATACGCCTACCCCTACTCCGGCTACTGGCGGGATGTGGGTACGGTTCAGAGCTATTATGATGCTAACATGGATCTTTTGGATTGCGACTGTGATTTCGATCTCAGTGACCGAAACTTTCGGATCTTTTCTAATAATACCAGTCGTCACCCCCAGTTCATCGGCCCCCAGGCGAAGATCATCAACAGTCTGATCTGTGATGGCTGTATTATTTTTGGCAGGGTTGAGAATTCAATTCTTTCTCATGATGTAGTGATTCACAAGAAAACCAGCCTGAAAAATGTAATTGTTCACACCGGAGCCATCATCGAAGATGGGGCTATTTTAGAAAATTGTATCGTCGGAGCCCGGGCCAGAATCAAGGGTGATACCCGCTATATAACCGATCCCGCCGACACAACTCCTGAAATACATGTTATCAACAACTGAAAGGAGTAAGGAAAAATGAAAAATGCTGTTGGACTTATCTTAAATGTCGATGGAGAGGATGATTCCTTAAAAGATTTTCTTCAACATCGCAGCTTGAGCACCCTGCCTTTCGGTACCGGCAAGGAGTGGTCGCTGAGCCGAAAAACGCAGGATCTTTCGATCCTCTCGGGTTCAAATAACTACCATATCGGTCGGCTGATCAAGGTTAACCTGCGTAATCTCCAGAATAATCGGGGCTTTTTGGACGCTACCGGTGCCGAACATATACTGATTGCCACACCTAACCTGGTCACCACCTTTGATTTCAAAAATGCCTATGATATTCATTTAAAAAATGACAGTGACATTACCCTGATTTTTAAAAAAGATGATCCTCTTTATCATCTCAAGGATAATGATCTCTATCTGGAATTTACTAGAAACCGGGTCAGCGGTCTCCACTACAAACGAGAACACACTACTGGACATTTTTTCACCGAAATGTTTTTTGTCAAAAAATCCGTACTGGAAGAATTGCTGGATCTCAGCGAGCGTACTGGCGATTGGGATTTAATGGATATGATCAAATATAATATCGACACGCTCCGGGTTTTTGGCGCTCAGCATACCGGCTATATTAAACGGGTGAACTGCCTGGAAAATTATATGAAAACAAGTATGGATCTGCTGGAGTACGAGATTATGCAGGAGCTTTTTCTGGGTAAAAATTCCATCCATACCAAAATTAAAGATAATCACCCCACCCTATATAATGATCCGGCTCAGGTATCTAATTCCATTGTCGGTAGCGGCTGCATCATCGACGGAACCATTAATCACAGCATAATTTTTCGAGATACGCAAATGAATGTTGATTCACACATCCAAAACAGCATTATTATGCAACGTTGCGAAATCGGGAGAAATGTTAATCTGAACTATGTGGTCATGGACAAGGATACCAAAATCAGTGACCACACCACCTTAGTGGGCAAACCCCATGCGCCCATTGTTTTAAAGAAAGGCACGGTAATTTAAATGTTGAACGTCCTATTTGTCGCTTCGGAAGCTTACCCTTTTTCAAAAAGTGGTGGATTGGGGGATGTCCTTGGTGCGCTGCCAAAATCATTTCCCGAAGATGTTGATGCCCGGGTTATGCTTCCCTATTACAGTACCATTCCAGATGAGTTGCGTCAAAAAATAAAGCCGCTTAAGCATTTTCAGATATGGATGTCTGACACCCTTCATTATTGCGGCCTGTTGACCTGTGATTATGAAGGTGTCACATTTTATTTTATCGACAATGAGGCTTTTTTTAAGCGCCCCTCGCTTTATGGCTTTTATGATGATGGTGAACGGTTCAGTTTTTTTTGCCGGGCGGTGCTGGATTCCATGCCACTACTGGATTTTACTCCAGATATCATTCACTGTAATGACTGGCAGACGGCCGCTGTTCCCTATCTGCTCAAACATCAGTATCGCCGGGCTTTTCCCGATACCAAGGTGGTTTTTACCATTCATAATATCCGCTATCAGGGGGTTTATGGTTTTCACGATATCAGTCCCTATCTGCATCTGGGCTTCTTACCCTCGGATCTGGAGTATTACGGAAAGATCAATCTGATGAAAGGGGCTCTTTATGCCGCTGATTTGATTACCACAGTCAGCCCTACCTATGCTAAAGAACTGACTGATCCCTATTATGGCGAAGGCCTGGATGGCGTGATCCGCCATCTCAATCACCAGGTGGTAGGGATTCTCAATGGCATTGACGAATCCATTTACGATTCCAAAACTGATCCGGCCTTATTTGTACCCTTTGATAATCCCGAAAAAAAGAAAGCGGAGAACAAAAAAGCGCTGCAGGAGTATTTCGATCTGCCAGTCCGGGGGGATGTTCCGATGGTATCAATGATCACCCGGCTGGTTGAACAAAAAGGACTTGATCTGGTTTCTAACGTTATCCATGAAATTTTACAGCAGGATCTCCAGCTGGTAATTCTGGGGACTGGCGATTCGATTTATGAAAACCTGTTCCGAAGCATCGCCTACAACTACCCCGATAAAATGGTGACGATCATCGATTTTGATGAAGCGCTGTCCCGAAAAATTTATGCCGCCAGCGATTATTTCCTGATGCCGTCTAAATTCGAGCCCTGCGGCCTCTCGCAGATGATCGCCATGCGTTATGGCGCCGTTCCCATCGTTCGGGAAACTGGTGGACTTAAGGACACCGTCAGCTATTTTAATGCCAAGACAAAAAAAGGTAATGGCTTCAGTTTTGCGACCTATAATGCCCACGACATGCTTTTCACCATCCAGCACGCCATATCCGTCTACCACAATTCACCAGCGGCCTTTAAAAAGCTGGTAAAAAATGCCTATAACACGCATTTTGACTGGAAACAATCTGCTGATATTTATCTTTCATATTATAATAAATTGATGGAGTGATAAGATTATGGAATTTCGTCATCATTCATGGGAACAGGCCTTTCGCAGCCCCTTTGGAGCACTGCCAACTGGCAGTGATGTTACCCTGCGGGTCTATGCCACTCAAATTGAGAAATTAGTCCTGCATGCTTCTTTTAATGATCAGGAAGTTATCCATCCAATGATCAAATCCTGGGAATCAAATTATTGGGAAATCACTTTAACGATGCCTATGGTTCCCGGACTCTTCTGGTATGACTTCAGTTTTTCCTCCCAGGGCAGGTCTTATGCCTATGGTACCATGAGTGACCATTTAGGGGGGGAAGGCCGGGTTTATGAATCAAAGCCACAGTCATATCAAATTACGGTATATGATCCCAAACGGCAATCACCAGCCTGGTATTCCCAGGGCATCATGTACCAGATCTTCCCGGACCGATTTAAGCGGGGAGCCGACTTTGATCTTGCAAACTTCCATAAAGATGCCATCCTGCATCCCAACTGGAACGATAACCCCCACTATTTCAGAGAGAAAGATGGCGGCATCAAATACTGGGATTTTTTTGGCGGAACCCTGTCAGGAATCACCGAAAAGCTGGACTACCTGCAGAGTTTAAACGTCACCATTCTTTATCTGAATCCCATTTTCAAATCCCAAAGCAACCACCGCTATGATACCGGCGATTATATGTGTATCGACCCGGCGCTGGGAACCCAGAAAAGCTTTGAAACCCTGGCCTCAGAATGTAAAAAGCGCGGTATTTCGATTATTCTCGACGGCGTTTTCAGCCATACCGGTGACGATAGCCTGTATTTCAATCGTTATGGCCATTATCCGGTCCTTGGTGCTTATCAATCTAAAGACTCAGATTATTATCCCTGGTATACTTTCACGGACTATCCTAAAGCCTACACCTGCTGGTGGGGGGTAGACGCCATGCCCAACACTAATGAGATGCATCCCAATTTCCAGGCCTTTATTTATAAAAACAAAGACAGTGTTATCCGCCACTGGATGAAGGCAGGGGCTTCGGGATGGCGGCTGGATGTGGCCGATGAACTGCCGGACCCCTTTATCAAAGGTCTGAAAGAAGCCATGGTCGAGGAAAATCCTGACAGTATTCTGATTGGTGAAGTCTGGGAGGATGCCTCCCGAAAAGTCGCCTACGATGAACTGCGCAGCTATTTTTCAGGCTATGAGCTGGATGCCGTAATGAACTACCCCTTCCGGGAAACCTTTATTGACTTTGTTATTGGTGACAAAAGCTCTGGCTCGGCTGCCCGAATTATGATGTCACTTTACGAACATTATCCCAAAGACCAGTTTATGGGCAATATGAACCTGATTGGCAGTCATGATCGACGGCGGATCCTTAACGTCCTTGGCGAAGCCTATAAATATCTGGGAAACCATAGCCATAAAACCTATCGACTGGATGACACCCAATACGCACTCGCCGTAAAACGACTAAAACTGCTCAGCCTGATTCAGTTTACTTTCCCAGGTGTCCCCTGCCTATACTACGGCGACGAGGTTGGCGTTCAGGGTTTTGAAGATCCCTACAACCGGCGTACCTATCCTTGGGGCAATGAGGATCAGGATTTGCTTGCCTGGTATCAATTGATCACTAAACTCCGGGCCGATCATCCTGTCTTTCAGAACGGTACCTGGAAACCCTATGAGGCCAGCGACGATCTTTTTGTCTTTGAACGGAGGAACGACAACGCTCTCTGTTTTTGTCTGTTTAACAGAAATTCCCGAGCTGTACATTTGTTTAAAAACCCGGACTTTACCGGCTGCCAGGGTTTCGATTTGATCACGAAGCAAGCCATCTCTTTAAACCCGATCGTTCTACAACCCCTTTCTTATGCCATTGTTATGGTAACACCTGACACCTGTCAAATAATTTAGACTCATCTTCCAAAAGGATTGCGGTTATCCGCAATCTTTTTGTTTTATTCTTTTGAGAAGGGGTAATTAATTTAAAATGACTCATTAAAATAAAATCGATTGTCTCGCTGATTCTTAAACCATTTTATTGAAAGGAAACCTTATGAAATCATCAGAACGCCTTGAAGAAATTGAAAATTTTAAATCTGCCTATATCAAAAAAATAGAAGAAGTTTCCGGTGAATATCTGGCTGAGTCATCTCTTCTTAACCAATATGAAGCTTTAGCTGAAATTGTCATGGACAAAATAGCTTCCCAATGGGCCAAAACAAGATCACAATATGATGAAATCCCACACAAACGCGTCTATCTGTTTTCGATTGAATTTTTAATTGGACGATTGCTAAAGTCTTATGTCAACAGCCTGGATATGGAAGAAACCGTCAAAACTGCCATGGTTGAATTAGGCTTGGATTATGAGACCATTCTCAATCAGGAAACCGACCCCGGTTTAGGAAATGGCGGCCTGGGACGACTAATGGCCTGTTTTTTAGAATCTTCTGCTACCCTCGATTTACCCTTTCATGGCAATGGTATCCATTATAAACATGGTCTTTTTGAACAGAAGATTATCAACGGCGAACAGGTTGAGGTTGCAGATAACTGGCTCCGACACGGCTATCCCTTTGAAATAAGAAAGCCTAATGAATCGGTTATTGTTAAATTTTATGGGAATCTTCATTCTGAGAAAATCAATGATGTGCTGACCTTTGTTTATGAAGATTATGAACCGATACTGGCTGTTCCCTATGATATTCCAGTAAAAGGTTACCATAATAACACCGTGAACTCCCTGCGTCTATGGAGCGCCGAACCGATTGAGGAATTTGATCTGCCCAGTTTTAATGAAGGGCAGTTTCTCGATGCCGTCCGGCATAAATCCGAGGCTGAAGCTATTACGCAGATTTTATACCCCAACGATAATAAGTTCGATGGCAAGCAACTCCGTTTGAAACAGGAGTATTTCTTTGTTTGTGCCGGTTTAAAACGGATGATCACACGATTTAAGCGTTACAACAATGATTGCCTCGATGAGTTTGCCGACAAAATATGCATTCATATCAATGATACCCACCCCGCTCTGTGCGGGCCCGAAATGATGCGGATTTTTATGGATGAGGAAGGTTTAAGCTGGAATGATGCCTGGAAGATTACCGTCAACTCGCTGACCTTTACGAACCATACCGTTCTGCCAGAAGCGCTGGAAAAATGGCCGGTTGATATGATGAAATTTCTACTGCCACGAATCTATATGATTATTGAAGAAATCAACCGCCAATTTCAGGAAAACTTGAGGATTAAATCCGGACTAAATGAACTGCAAATCAGTTCATTGTCGATCATCCAGGATGGTCAAGTCAATATGGCCAATCTGGCTATTGTCTGCTGTCACTCTATTAACGGTGTTGCCGAGCTCCACAGCAAAATTTTAAAAGAGGAAACATTTAACGGTTATTACAAACTATTTCCTGAGCGTTTCCATTCGGTCACTAACGGAGTTACTCCCCGTCGTTTCCTGATTAACAGTAATACTGGTCTGAGGGATTTGATCACTGAATCTATTGGCACCGACTGGCTCAACAATCTTTTTGACCTTGAAAAACTAATGACTTTTAAAAATGATACTCAGTTTTTTGATCGCTTCAATCGGATCAAATTAGATAATAAAATCCACTTGGCAAATTATATTATGGAGCATAATAATATCTTGGTAAACCCGGAATCTATTTTTGATATTCAGGTCAAACGCATTCATGAATATAAACGACAGCTTCTAAACGCCTTGCAGATACTTCACTTGTATAATCATCTAAAAGCAAACCCCCATTTCGAAATAATCCCCCGAACCTTTATCTTTGCGGGCAAAGCAGCTCCAGGCTATTATTTTGCCAAAGAAGTTATTAAGCTGATTAATGCGATTGCAAATCTTGTTAACAACGACAAAGATATTCGCGATCAAATTAAAGTAGTCTTCCTTGCGAATTTTAATGTAACACTGGGTGAGCTCATCTATCCGGCTGCCAATATTTCTGAACAGATATCAACCGCCGGTAAAGAAGCCTCCGGCACCGGTAATATGAAATTTATGATGAATGGTGCCATTACACTGGGTACCATGGACGGAGCAAACATTGAGATTCACGAAGCAGTCGGTGATGATAACATCATTACATTTGGTTTATCCTCTGACGAGGTTTCACATTTTGAAAAATATGGTGGTTACAGTTCCGTACACATCTATGAAAATGATCATCGTATCCAAAAAATTATGCATCAACTCATTGATGGTACTTTTGGTCATTTAGCCAATTTCCAAAGTGTTTATGACTCCCTGCTTTTATATAACGACACCTACTTCGTGCTAAAAGACTTTGATTCTTATACAGCAGCTCAGAATCATATCAATGATCTATTTAAAAACAAAGACAAATGGTTTGAAATGTCCCTCGGCAACGTGGCTTACTCTGGTCTTTTTTCCAGCGATCGTGCGATTCTGGAATATCAGAAGAATATTTGGAAAACACTGTAGGTTAGACACCCTCTTTTCTCTCCTTTATTTGGAAACAGAACCTGTATCAGCGATACAGGTTCTGTTTATTTTATCTCACTTCTACGACGTTATAATCGCTTATTCGGCTCCGCGGTGCTGCGCCTGCGTCGCGTCAGTCGCCAGATGGCTTCAATATAAAAAGCTTTCGTATCAAACGACTCTTAACGTTACTGCCGTCTAATGAATCCGTGCA
>PGZR01000076.1 GCA_002841405.1 Firmicutes bacterium HGW-Firmicutes-4
TTCTCGATGGTCGATACCTCGGCCCTCACCGGCGAATCGGTGCCCCGGGAATTAGCCCCGGGGGCGGTGGCGCTGAGCGGCTTTATCAACAAGAATGGGCTTTTGACGATCACCGTCAGTAAAACCTTTGGCGAGTCGACGGTGGCCAAGATTTTAGATCTGGTCGAAAATGCCAGCAGCCGCAAAGCCCCGACCGAAAAGTTTATCACCAAGTTTGCCCGTTATTATACCCCGACAGTGGTGTTTGCGGCCCTGGCTCTGGGGCTCGTTCCGCCACTGCTGCTGCCCGGGGCGACCTTCACCGATTGGATCTACCGGGCGCTGATCTTTCTGGTCGTTTCCTGCCCCTGCGCTCTGGTTATTTCGATTCCGCTGGGCTTCTTTGGCGGGATTGGCGGGGCCTCCAAACTGGGGATTCTGATTAAGGGCAGTAATTATCTGGAAGCCTTAAACAGCGTCGAAACGGTGGTCTTTGACAAAACCGGAACCCTCACCAAAGGGGTTTTCCAGGTCACCGCCATCAATCCCCAACCCGGCTTCACGGCGGAGGTGCTGCTTGACTACGCCGCCCATGCCGAAAGTTTTTCCAATCACCCGATCGCCAAGTCAATTGTCGCTGCCTATTCCGGGGCGATCCGGCCGGACCGTATCCAGCACCATCAGGAAATGGCCGGCTCGGGCCTGCAGGTCAGCATCGACAGCCAGGTCGTGGTGGCCGGTAATGCCGGACTGATGGCGGCACAGCAGATCCCGATCAGTCTGGTGACCAGCCTGGGCACGGTGGTTTACCTGGCGGTCGATCAGGTTTATGCCGGTCATCTGATCATTTCGGATGAGGTCAAAGCCGACGCGGCCACGGCGATTGCGGCCCTGAAAGCCATCGGCATCAAGAAAACCGTGATGCTGACTGGCGATCACCAGGCGGTCGGCGACCAGATCGGCCAGCAATTGGGGCTCGATCAGGTCTATGCGGAACTGCTGCCGGCTGACAAGGTGACCAAATTCGAATGGCTGGAAAGTCATAAAGCGGCCCATGAAAAAATTATCTTTGTCGGTGATGGCATTAACGATGCGCCGGTGCTGGCCCGGGCCGATATCGGGATGGCCATGGGAGGGCTGGGTTCCGACGCCGCCATCGAAGCCGCCGACATTGTGATCATGACCGACGAGCCGACAAAAATTGTCACGGCCATCAAAATTGCCCGGAAGACCCGTAAAATCGTGCTGCAGAATATTTTTCTGGCGCTGGGGATCAAAGGTATCTTTCTGATCATGGCGATGTTTGGCGTCGCGACGATGTGGGAAGCCGTCTTTGCCGATGTCGGCGTAACCCTGCTGGCTGTCTTTAACGCGATGCGGGTGCTGAATACCAAAAATCTTTAAGGCCAGCCAAAAAAAATAACCCAGTACCGACAACCTCACCACCGCAATCACATGCGGTGGTTTTTTTCTTATTTCTTTTAAGAATCCGGGAAATTGCTAAAAAATGTGGTAGATAGGTTATATGGCAATCGTTTGCAAACAGACGGCTGCCGTCAGACCATACAATGGAGGTGATGCCGGTTTAACATAGACGGGGTTTGGCCAAACGGATTCAGGTTACAAAATTAATAAGATTCAAAATTCAAGGAGGTACTTTATTATGGCTATTGCAGATCAAGTATTTGGGTTTTTTATGCCCGTCGTGAATTTGATGGGACCGGGTTCAGTGAAAGAAGTGGGCGTCCAGGCAAAGGCGCTCGGTTTGAAAAAGGCCTTAATTGTCACCGACGCCGGCCTGGAAAAAATGGGCGTCGCCGATCAGGTTAAAGAAATCATTGAAGCCGCGGGTCTCAAAGTCGTTATCTTTGCCGGTGCGCAACCCAACCCGACCGACATTAATGTCCATGACGGCCTGGCCGTATTTAAAGAAAATAAATGCGATTTAATCGTCTCGTTAGGTGGCGGATCGTCCCATGACTGTGCCAAAGGGATTGGTATGGTAGCCGGAAACGGCGGCCATATCCGCGATTTTGAAGGCGTCAACAAAAGCAAAAAAGCGATGAAACCACTGATTGCGATCAATACTACCGCCGGAACGGCCAGTGAGATGACCCGTTTCTGTATTATCACCAACACCGATACCCACGTTAAAATGGCGATCGTGGACTGGCGCTGTACCCCGACGATCTCCGTCAATGACCCGGTGATGATGATGGGGATGCCGCCGGGCTTAACCGCTGCCACCGGGATGGATGCCCTGACCCATTCCGTGGAAGCTTATATGTCAACCATTGCCACCCCGGTTACCGATGCCGCCGCGCTGATGTCAATCAAGCTGATTGGCGAAAATCTCCGCCAGGCGGTAGCCAACGGGCAGAACTTTGAAGCAAGAAATAACATGGCCTATGCCCAGTTTTTAGGCGGGATGGCCTTTAATAACGCCAGTTTGGGCTATGTTCATGGCATGGCCCATCAGCTGGGTGGTTTTTATGATTTGCCCCATGGCGTCTGTAATGCGATCTTGCTGCCCCATGTCCAGCGCTTTAATTTAAACAGCAATCCCAAACGGTTGGGCGATATTGCCGTTGCTCTGGGTGAAAACATCAGTGGTCTGTCGGTTCGTGATGCGGCTGAAAAAGGACTCGATGCGATTGTCCAGCTATCTCAGGATATCGGCATTCCATCCGGACTGGCAGCATTGGGCGCTAAAGAAGAAGATTTCGAAGTGATGGCCGTCAACGCCATGAAAGATGCGTGCAGTGCCACGAATCCGCGGCAGGCCAAGCTCGAAGACGTCATTCAGATCTTTAAAAACGCGTTGTAAAAACGCCGTTGTGATTAGTATAGCTTTAAGGTTGTCGCTAAACGACCGTACCGACCAATTGTTAATCTGTTGTTCGCTGCGGCATCGGATAGGCGTTGCCGTGTCCGCTCCGATGCGTGCAACATGATGTAACAATTGTCGGTACTGGGTTATTGTTTTTAGATACCGGCATTAATGCTCGGAAAGGAGGCACAGCCCTTCATTAAAATCTGTTTAACCCATATTTCCCACGGCAGGGCCTGTCTGGGCGGTGGCGGCGCCCAGCTGGGCCTGATCGAGGCGATGATCTTCTTCTACCTCTCCAACGAAGACCTAAGCATCATCGAAAACCTCGGCACCCTGGGTGTTCCGGTTCCCCGGCGGCTCAAACGCCTGGTCGTCGAACTGGGCGAAGAAGACCGCGACGGCGGGGAAAAGTAAAACAGCGATTTGCGGATCGCTGTTTTTTTGTGCGAGATCGGAACAAATCACGGCGCAGGCAACAAGCCAGCCCAAATTTATAAATAAGCAGTCAAATTGGTTTGAAGCGCCAGAATTGGGTAGGTAAATTTTATACCGCTGGGCTTGTCTCTCGACCCGTTCGCTTATTTTACCAGGCGCGGGTTTTGCATACGGAAAAAGCAGGCAAAACAGAACCCCATTTGTTTTGTAAAACCAAGTTACAAGGAGGTAACGAATATGCAGGAAGGTTTTATTAACTTTCAGGGAAAAAAGATCTGGTATTCGGTGTACGGCAAAGAAAGTAAAAAAACGCCGCTATTGGTGATCCATGGTGGCCCCGGTTTTCATACCATGACGGACGTCTTTAGGGATCTCAGTGATGAACGGCCAATATATTTTTATGATCAGCTGGGCGGTGGAAATTCCGAACGTGCCGATGATAAAAATGATTACACCCTGGCGTATTTTATTGCAGAGCTCGATGCGATGATTCAGGCCTTAAAACTTGAAGAAGTCATCCTCCTGGGTCATTCATGGGGCGGCGCCCTGGTTGCGTCCTATCTGCTGGAGAAAAGGCCCGAGCATGTCAAGGCGTTGATTTTGGCTTCCCCCTATCTGGGCACCCCAATGATGGAAGAAAGTGTGCGGGATAATTTCAAACAATTACCGGATTGGGTCGAAAAAACAATCCATGAGGGTGATGAAAAAAAAGTGTTCGATGAAAAATATCAGCAGGCGATGTTTACTTTTTATAAAAAATTCTATACCAATGCTGATCCCGTTCCGGAGTATATCAAAAGACTGTTGACCGAAATCAACCCGGATGTCTATGAGACCCTCTGGGGCCCCAATGACTTTACTATCAATGGCACCCTCAGAGATCTCGATCTGGTACCGCAGCTCCATCAAATCGGGGTACCAGTCCTGATCACGGTCGGAGATTGTGATGCAACCGGGGTAAAACCCCTGAAAGACTGTCAATTGGCATTACCCCATGCTTATCTGGCGGTGATTCCCAACGCGACCCATTTTCATTTTCTGGAAAAACCCGACCTCTTTAAGCTGATCATCCGGGATTTCCTACGGGATATTTAGTTGCAACGACCCCAAAATCCCAGCGGCGAGAGATAAAAACAGCGATTTACGGATCGCTGTTTTTATTTGGTGCGCGGGTAAAGTCAGGTTGCCAAATCCCGTGAGTATGCTTGGCAATCTGATGGCGTTAAAGCTTACAAATGGTGCATCAATAAAAGCTAATATACTTATTGTGATGCAACATAATGTAGCGCAAAAAGCGAATAAATAGACAAATATTTACTTTTGTATTGTCAGGGATTAATCTGAAGCGTATAATCAAAAATAAAGGAAGTTTTAATATATGTTGATTTAAAGACATATATTAAATTATGTGATAAATATTTTGATCGGGGGATGGAAAAATATTATGAAAAGTCGTCGCAAAAATGGGTTTAACCGAAAAATGAGTCTCTTTATTGTGGGTTTAATGCTTATCAGTGGGGTGCCGGGCAATGTTCTGGCTGAGGAAATAAACGCTGATAATACCGCTATTGTTCAACCAGTAAGCAGTGCTGTGAACGATAATTTAAATGAATTTAAAACGACGGAGCAGCTGAATCTGGAAACGTCAATACTGCCGGACAGCGAAGTTCTGGCGAGCAGTACCGTCGCCGGGGATTATGAGTACAGTGTGATTGAAGGCGGGGTCAGCATTACTAAGTATAATGGTAGCGGCGGTGATGTCACGATCCCGGCGACCCTGGACGAGCAACCAGTGCTGAAAATTGATATCCGGGCCTTTGCCAATTGCACCAGCTTAGCAACGGTCCCGGCTGCAGCAATTTAACGGCGATCACCGTGCCGGAAAGTGTGCAGACGGTGGGGGATCAGGCGTTTTATCAATGTACGAGCTTAGAAAGCATTAACATGCCTGGGGTTATTAGTGTTGGAGTCCAGGCTTTTTATTTTTGTGGTGGCTTGTCAAGTATCAGCTTGCCAGGTGCTACCAGTATTGGGGATCAGGCATTTTCTTCTTGTTATGGATTACCAAGTATCAGCTTGCCAAATGCTAATAGTATTGGTGACTCGGCTTTTTCTTTTTGTTATAACTTGACAAGTGTCAACTTGCCAAGTGTTACCAGTATTGGGGAGTGGGTATTTTCTGATTGTAGATTTACTAGTATCAGCCTGCCAAGCGTGATTAGTATTGGCTACTATGCTTTTTATAATTGTTCACAGCTAACGAGTATTACCCTTTCCGAAACTATGACCAGTATCGGTTATAATGCATTTAATTCCTGCAAAAAACTGGACAGTATCACGATCCCAAAGGGTATCACAACAATCGCCAGTTCAACCTTCGCTAACTGCGAGAGCCTGGCTAATGTTACTCTGCCCGATGGTCTCACCTACATCGACTATCAGGCTTTTGATCGATGCTACGCCTTAACAACCATCAATCTACCAAACAGTCTTACAAACATCGGCAATTCTGCTTTCAATTATTGCGTCAAACTAACGTCCATCGACCTGCCCAATAGCCTACAGAACATCGATAATTCCGCTTTTGCCAACTGCATCAGCCTGACCAGCATTGAAATACCCCAGGGAGCCACTACCATCGGCTATCAAGCCTTTTACAATTGCGAAAGCCTGACCGCGGTGACCATTCCTGACAGTGTCACTGACATTGGTGGGGAAGTCTTTAAAGAAAGTCCGAAGGTAACGATTTATGGGGTAACGGGTTCCCCGGCTGAAACATATGCCAATAATAAAAGCATTCCCTTTATTGGTTCGGCCTTCTTTACCGTCAGCAGCTTTACCGCCGTCAAAACCTCCGGTCAAACAGTTAACACCGAAATCCTGCTCACCGCTGCAGGGGCCGACGGTACCACGCCGTATGAATATAAATTTTATTACCAGCTGGGCGCAGACACTACCACGATTCAGAATTGGTCAGCCACTGCCAGCGCCACCTTTAAGCCCGCTGCGGCCGGCCTCTATACCCTGTGGGTTGATATCAAAGATAAGGCCGGCAAAACGGCCTCCCGCAGTATTAGTGACTTCAAGGTGATCCCGGCGGCCACGGAAGATGGTTTTGAGACGGCGGCCATTGCTGGTGGGGTGCGCATTACCCGCTATACCGGCAGCGGCACTGAGGTCGCTATCCCCGCCACCCTCGGCGGTGAAAAAGTCCTGGAAATTGGCGACGGGGCCTTTTCCAACTGCACCAGTCTGGCCACCATCAGCCTGCCCGAGGGACTCCTGCGGATTGGCAGCTGGAGTTTTGAAAACTGCGGCAGTTTAAACAGCATCAGTATTCCAACCAGTGTTACCAGTATCGGGGAAGCGGCGTTTTTACGTTGCTATAATTTAAATAGTATTGCCTTGCCAGATGGTGTTTCCAGTATTGGAAATGATGTTTTCTTAGGCACAGGCATCACCAGCCTGGTCATACCGGCCGGGATGACATCTATCAGCAGTCAGCTTTTGGGGGCGAATAATCATTATAATTCTCACGAGTATAACAGTCTGGTCAGCATCAGCCTGCCAAAAACCATCACCAGCATTGATGCTACGGCTTTTGATAATTGCCAAAATCTCACGGCAATCAATGTGGCGGCCGATAACCCCAACTTTAGCAGCCATGACGGGCTCCTTTTTGACAAAACTGGAACCACCCTGCACCGCTGTCCCATGGGCTTAACCAGTATCAGTTTACCGGCGGTTCTGGTCGCCATCAGCAATAACGCCTTTGTCGGCTGTTCACAACTCACTAGTTTGATGATTCCCGAAAGCGTTACCACCATCGGGGAAAATGCCTTCTTAAATTGTGGTAGTTTGCAGAAAGTGAATATTCCCTTAGCCGTTAAATCCATCAGTGCGAATACCTTTAGTGGCTGCTACAGTTTGAACAGCGTCAGTATTCCAACTGGGGTCACCAGTATTGGTGATGGCGCGTTTCAAGGCTGCGGAAATTTAATCACCATCACGCTGCCAGAAAGCGTTTTGAGCATTGGTGATAGTGCTTTCAATAATTGCAGCAGGTTGAATACGGTTAATTTTTCAGAAGGTCTTACCAGCATCGGGAATGGGGCGTTTAGCAACTGTTCACGGTTAGGCAGTATCAGTCTGCCGAAATCCATCACGGCCTTTGGTCAGGGTGTTTTTAATAATTGCTCAAGACTAAGTAGTATCACCCTTCCAGACACCATTACAACCATCGGTAATAGTGATTTCGCAAATTGTTTAAGCTTAACAACGATCGTTATACCGAAAGGCGTAACAAGTATCGATTATTACGCATTTGGCAATTGTATTAAGCTTTCCAAGGTTGTTATTCCAGATACGGTAACCAATATCAGCACGGGTATATTCGTAAATAGTCCTTTGATAAATATCTACGGCGCCCGGGGTTCGGCGGCCGAAACCTATGCCAAAGACAATCAGATCCCGTTTATTGCCGACTTCAATGTTCAGAGTTTTACGGCCGATAAAGCCTCGGGTCAGATCGTCAACACCGAGATCCGGCTCACCGCCATCGGCGCCGACGGCACCGCGCCCTATCAGTACCAATTCTATTATACCCAGGGCGGCGATGCCACGATTATCCAGCCGGCTTCACTGGCCAACACGGCGATCTTTAAACCCACCAGCGCCGGCACCTATACCCTGGGCGTCGAGATCCAGGATGATAGCGGAAAGACAGTGACCAAAAGCATCGCCGATTACCAGGTAATCACCGCACCAGCAGCGCCACCGGCAGGCCCATCTGGCCCCCCGGCGCCACCACCAGCCCCCGAACCAACCCCGGTCACCAATATTGATGACCAACAAGCCATTGCCGATATCGGAAAAGCTCAGGCTGGTGCCAGCGTTGCGGTGCCGGTGAAAAATGACGAACCGGTGCCGACCTCGATCCTGGAAACGGCCAGAGGCAAAGATGTTAATGTCGTTTTTGAATTTGAAAATTATTCATGGTCGATCAACGGCAAAAGCATTGATGAGCTGTCCGGCGACGTTAAATCCTATGATTTAAGTGTCAAAACCATCGACGATCCCGCCCTGGGCGAATTGTCCGGCGGCGACGATGTGCTGCAAATCGAAATCAGCCATAATGGTGCGCTGCCCTTTGTCGGGCAATTGACCTATCAGGTTGATCCCGCTTTAAACGGCAAGACGGTGTATCGCTATTACTATAATGAAGAACTCAAAAAACTGGTCTATCAGGATGAGGCCGTGGTTAAGGACGGCAAGGTGAGCTTCTCCTTTGAACACGCCTCAAAATATGTCATTACCGATACCGGCACCCTGGCTCCGCCAGATATTGCGATCAGCTATCAGACCCATGTCCAGAATATCGGCTGGCAGGGGTTTGTTAAAAATGGCGAAACCAGCGGCACCTTCGCCCAATCTTTACGTTTGGAAGGAATTGAAATTACTGCCAAGGGCGCCGATAACCTGGGGGTGCAGTATAAGACCCATGTCGAGAACCTCGGCTGGCAGGATTTTGTCAGCAATGGCACCGCCAGCGGAACCAGCGGAAAATCATTGCGGCTGGAGGCCATTCAAATTAACCTGACCGGCACCGCGGCCGCCGACTATGACATCTATTATCAGGTCCACGCCCAGAATTTTGGCTGGCTCGATTGGACCAAAAATGGTGCCAGTGCCGGAACCGAAGGCTTAGGTTATCGCCTGGAAGCGATCAAAATCATGGTTGTGCCCAAGGATACGGCCGCACCGGGGAAAACGGAACAGGCATTTGTGAAAAAATAGCAGCATAAGTGGAATTTGGGAAGGTTCTGAAAAAGCGTGGCCTGCAGAGCACGTTTTTCCGAACCTTCCCATCACGCTTTGAACGGGTCTAATCACTTATGAAAGCGATGGGCTTAATTTAATTGTTTAGGGGGAAAATGAAATGTTTCTATTTTTGGCAGCGATGGGGTTATTAGGTATTATTGTCAGTGTCATTATTTTAATTATTCTCGGCGTTCAGAGAAAGCCGTTAAAATACCGTTAATCGTCCTAATTTTAAGTCCTTATTTAATTCTGAATTGAATAGGAGATTAGTCTGTTATGTCTAATGGTGTGGCGAAATTAAAAGCTTAACAAAGCTAAAATACTATTTAAAATAGAGGCCACTTAGATAGCGCGTCAAAGATCATTATTCGGTATATCAAAAATGGTAAATCATATAAAATGAAAGTTAAATCTAAAGGAGGTGTGAAGTGGGAGTTTTGACTGTCTTATTCAAGATATGTGATTTGAACAAAACATCCCAAGTTAAGAAATGGCAAAGTATGAAAAAATTGCAATAATGAAAAACGGAAAAGATATCTGTAGAATCATACCTATAAATCCAAATAATGGAGAATATGATTTTAAAATGGCTTTTCATAACAATGAGTTTGACATAGTTATTTATAAGTTGCTAGAAAAGAAGCCTTTATATTGTAAAATTTATGATTCGATAAATTGGGAAATAACTTATCATCGGAAAACCGAAAAAAATCAGACGAAAATTCATTTGAAACATAAACCAGTAGAAAATCCAGAACAATTTTTCGACAGTGAACATGAAGAATATATTACTTTACCTTTAGAAAGACTGCTAGAACCAACAGTGAATACTTTATTTCCAATTCCATTAATGAAAATAGAGATCACAGATTGTGAAACGGCAAAAGATATGAAGTATAAAAAAGGCAAACATATCATTGATCTGCAAGATTCAAATATTTTGGAGATATTTCTATTCCATCAAAGTTATGACTATGAAAAGTTCATGCATGAATGGCCAGGTATTTCATTAAATGTATTAACCATGCCGTTTGAGTTTTTTGGAACTAACAATTTAGATTCTGATCATAATAAAGGTCTTAATATTTTTTCTAAGAATGGTGAACCAAGATGTGCGCAATTCATAGTGTCAATAAATCATGATATGAAATTGATAATAAATTTATTCAGAGATTCAAGAATTAATGAAAGACTAGCCAAAACAAGAATTACTTTTATTGAAAATGAATTATCTGCTTCAATTATGTCCATGTTGCAAATTGCATATCCAGAACCCAGAAATGGTGAGTACGATCATCTGTATTTTGCGGCTGCTCAAAAGAAGGATTTGACAATAACTTCTTTACCATTTGTCAAGCCCGTGAGATCATTTAACGTTTTTCAAGATGATTTGAGCAAAAGAAATTGTAGTATAGATGAACGAGATAAATTGCTCAGATACGCTGATCAACTAAAAAAACAATTGAAAACCGCTATTACTGAGCAGGAAAAAACAAAAAAATGAGTATTATCGAGTGAAATGGATTCAGTAGCTGATGGCACCTGTTAATTATACTAATCATTCAGCATTGATTGAATATCTACGTATCCGATACTGGTGATTGTTGATTGCCACACGTATTGAATGAATCATCCCCGCTGGTACTCAATTATTTAAAGTTTTAACGTTTGTGGTGCCTGCCCCTTAACTTATTGACTTAACTTATGAGGTGCGATACTTCCCTGCACTTTCTTATCCTGAGGCAGTGATCACCATTATCCTCAATAAAAATCTTATGAAGATACAAAATCCCCATGACAAGTTTTTCAAGGAGACATTCTCCAATGTGGAAGTGGCCAGAGATTTTATCAAAAACTATCTGCCAGAAAATATTCTTAAGATCATCGATTTGGAAACCCTGGAACTCCAAAAAGACAGCTTTATCAACGAAGAGCTCCAGGAAGTTTTTTCAGATATGCTTTTTCAAGTCGCAATCAACAAACAGGAAGGGTATGTTTACTTTCTTTTTGAACATAAAAGTTATCCCAGTAAGGGTGTGGCCTTTCAGCTGCTGAACTATATGGTGCGCATCTGGGAACAGAAAATAAAAAAAGAACTTGATCAGAAAATCCCGGTGGTGATCCCGCTGGTGGTCTATCATGGCAAGGATCAATGGAAAATAAAAACCAGTTTGGGTGAGATGATCAGAGGCTATGAGGAACTCCCCGAGGATGTTCGACGATTCATTCCCAATTATCAGTATCTGCTTTATGATCTCTCAACCTTTTCGGATCAAGAAATAAAGGGCGAAGCCCGATTGCGGATCTTATTATCGGTTTTCCGGGATATTTTCAAGAATAACAGCGATGAGCTTTTAAAAGTCGTTTATAATGCCACGCTGGCCTTGGATGAACTGGAAGATCAGGAGACGGGGATTGAGTATTTCGAAACGTTTATGCGCTATGTTTTTAACGCTGGGCCCCAGCTGACAAAAGACGAACTGGAAAAAATGATTCATCAAATCGATGTAAATTATCCGAAAGGAAGTGAAATGACAATGACATTGGCTGAAGTGTTAAGAAAAGAAGGTTATGAAGACGGTATCGAAGAAGGAATTGAAAAAGGTGAGACGAAAGCCCTGGTGAAAACAGTGATGAAGCTGTTAACGAAAAAGTTTGGAGTCCTGCCAGCTGACTATCGGGAAAAAATTGGCCAACTGGATGTTTTCACTCTGGAAATGATCATTGATGAAATCTGGGACTGTGACAGCCTCGTTACCATTGAAAAATATTTTATTGCTTAAATGAGCCCCTGACAGATAATCTGCCAGGGGTATTTTTTCAGATGACATGGGGACGTTTTGACCCTCATAGCAATAAGACCTCCCGCCACACGGACGGATGAAAAGAGTGTGATTTCAGTCGTGCTGGGGATGCGCTATTCGATCGGGGATTCGGGAATATATCGAGTCATCCGGATTGATGGTGTTTATGTGAATTGGGAAATGACCGATCCAACGGTCCGTCTGACAGATGCTGTTTTAGGATACCAAATTATCAACGGTATCGGGGTGGAAAATGGTGCCGTCAATGAGCAGGTATTGTGGAATCTGGAAACCGCGGCAAATAGTTATCAAACAGAAAGAATCGCACCCAGTCCCTGGTTCTTTATGTTAGGCATGTACACCGGTCCCGGAAATCCCAGTTTTATACTGGCCTTTTACGGTCTGCTGTTTTATTAAATTTTAAAAAGATATCAAAGACGGACAGTGCCGGATCAACTGACGGTAAACTCATAGCCCCGCTGCCGCCGCCGGTGACAGCTATTATCAGACCCTCGCCCAGAATTTTGACTGGCGCGATTGGGCCAAAACTGGTGCCAGTGCCGGCACCAGTTTTTGATACTGCACCGATTCAGCAAAAGTTAGCAGAACTGGGTGCTATCGCCCACACCGCAACGTAAACCTCAGATCCGGTGAACCTGGTTTCGGCCGGCTTTCTTGGCGGCGTACATGGCGTTATCTGCCCGGGTAATGATGGTTTCCAGGCGACAATCCCCGCGATAGACGGTTACCCCAAAACTGGCGGTAACATGTTTCGGTTTTTCAAAATGCGCTTCGCAGATCCGCATTCTGACTTTTTCAGCAAAGCTCATGGCGCCGCTTTCATCGGTATCCGGCAAAATGAAGAGGAATTCTTCGCCGCCCCAACGTCCCACACTGTCAGTAGTCCGGATGCTGCTGCGGAGAATTTTGGCCAGCTCCACCAGAACCGCATCACCAGTCTGGTGGCCGAAATGGTCATTGATCCACTTAAACTGATCAACATCAAGCAGAATCACCGCAAAGGGAAGATCGGTGCGGTTGGAGCGGCGGTATTCATTTTCCAGAAGATCATCGAGTTTTGACCGGTTATACAGTTGGGTCAGCTTGTCAGTTTGTGAAAGTTTGATGATTTGATCCCGCAGCTTGACCTGTTCGGTAGTATTCCTGGTCACCGCCAACAGCTCTTTGAATTGGTCGTTTTCATCATAAATAGCGGTGATGAGGGTATCAGTCCAGAAAAAGCTGCCATCTTTGCGGTATTGTTTTTGCTCAAACCGGACTGTGTCAAAGCGGGTACCGTCGTTCACCTTCTGGTTGACAATTTCCAGGGTTTTTTCCATGATTTTGCGCGTCTCGGGCTGAAAATAATTGAGCTCCAAATGGTGATGCATGATTTCGTCAACGGTATAGCCGGTCATTTTTTCCACCGACGGACTGATATAGGTGAAACGGCCCTGGCGATCAACGGTAGAAATAATGTCATTAATATTTTCAACCAGGAGACGATGTTTTGCTTCGCTTTCCCGGAGCTCCCTTTCCAGCCGCTTTAATTGGGCAATATCACAAATCTCGCCGCTGGGATTGACTGATTTTAAGGCGCGTGAAAATTCCCGGATTTTCAGAAGCTCCTCGTGCAGGTCCATAAAGTCCTGGTCTTCAGCGAATTCGGGGGGGCTGGAGGGAGCGGTATTTTCATCATGAATAAGCGCTTTTAAATAGGCGATCAGGGTCTTCGCGTCTTCACTTGGCATCTCAATTTCCTCATTCCAGTTGTGATTTTAGCCAATCGGGGTGTTTTAACGGGTTTAACGTTCATTGATGATTATTATATACCCCCTTGAAGGGCCAAGCAATCAAATCATTGTAGCAAAAAGATTGCTCGCAACGATGACGACCGCCGCGAGCAATCTTTTTTATCGCCCCGGTTCGTAAAACCCGTGGATTAAACGACTGAGATCGGGTATAATAACTACCAAATCACGGCTACCCTGGTGCGCTGGCCCAAACCATCGGCCCACAGCCGATTAGAAAAGAGGTGAGACGATGTCGTCTGAATTGATCAAGGACCTGCTCTTTAATACAGCACTGCTGCTGTCCATCAGCATTGTTTATAATCTCTTTGTAATCCGCATCGAAAGCCACAAGAAGTGGCCGGAGACGATCCTCGGCCTGTTCCTGGGGGGCGTGGGAATCCTCTTGATGATCAACACCGTCAGCTTTACCAACGGCATTATTTTTGATACCCGCTCGATTCTGATCAGCGTTTCGGGCCTGTTTCTGGGCTATCTGCCGACGATTATCGCGACCCTGGTGATCTCGGTTTACCGCATTTATTTAGGTGGCGGCGGGGCCCTGACCGGGGTGCTGGTAACGGTGACCTCGGCCACCATTGGTCTGCTCTGGTATCGCTACCGGCGGCTGGCGCTCCTGAAAAAGGCCGACCGGGTCTGGCCGGAGCTGTACCTGTTTGGGCTGCTGGTCCATCTGGCCATGCTCGTGTGCATGCTGACCCTGCCCGATCAACAGGGGCTTGGCGTTATTCAGGCCATCGCCCTGCCAGTGCTGATTATTTATCCGCTGGGAACGCTGTTGCTGTGCTTGGTGATGCGCCAAGGCCTGAAAAACCAGGCCGCTGAAAAAAACCTGCGAGAAAGCCGGGAAAACTATAAACACCTCTATTATGAATACCAGAAAAAAGAATCGCTGCTGCGGTCACTACTGGATTCGATCCCGGATCTGGTTTTTTATAAAGATAAGGAGTCGGTTTATTTAGGCTGCAACAAAGCCTTTGAAGTGTTTGCCGGCAAAACCATGGATCAATTGATGGGCCTCACTGATGCGGATCTCTTTGACCCGGAAACGGCGACCCTGTTTCGAACCATGGATGAGATCATGATGAGTGAAAAAAAGTCTCGCCGCAACGAGGAACTGGTTACCTATCCGGATGGCCGAAAAGTCTATCTAGAAACCCTGAAAACCCCTTACTATGATCAAGACGGAGCGAACCTGGGCTTGATTGGGATCAGCCGGGATATTACCGAGCGCAAGCAAAATGAAGCCGAGATCCTCTATCTGAGCCAGCATGACGTGCTCACCGGGCTCCATAACCGCAGCTATTACGAAGCCCAACGGAAACGGCTGGATCACCCCGACTATCTGCCGCTGTCACTGATCATCGGCGATATCAACGGGCTTAAACTGATTAATGATGCCTTTGGCCACGGCGAAGGCGACAAACTACTGATCAGCATTGCCAAGATTATGGCCGACTGTGCCCGGCCACAAGATGTACTGGTTCGCACCGGCGGCGATGAGTTTGTCATGCTGCTACCTCAGACCTCTTATCAGGAAGCCGGAACCATGGTTGACAAGCTCAAAAAAGCCTGCGAAGCCGGCTACAAACTGGATAATGAACTGATCATCACCAGCATCTCGCTGGGCTTTGCGACCAAGCGCAACGAACATGAATCCCTGGAAAAAGTATTTAAACTGGCCGAGGAATCAATGTACCGGAAAAAACTGCTGGAATATAAAAGCTTTCATTCGGCGGTGCTGAATTCGATTAAGACCACGCTGTTTGAAAAAAGCAACGAAACCGAAGCCCACGCTGAACGGATGGCCGATCTGGCCAAACAACTGGGCCGGGTTCTGGGGCTGGATCAAGAGGATCTGGTGTCGCTGGAACTGGTGGCCACCCTCCATGATATTGGCAAAATCAGTATTGACAGTAAGCTGCTGTTGAAAAATTCGCCCCTGACCGAGTCCGAATGGGCGGAAATCAAAAAGCATCCCGAGGTCGGTTATCGGATTGCCCAGACCGTGCCGGAACTGCGTAAGATCGCCGAATATATTCTCTGTCACCATGAGCGCTGGGACGGCAACGGCTATCCCCAGGGCCTCAAAGGCGAGGAAATCCCGTTACTGGCCCGGATTCTGGCGATTGTCGATGCCTACGATGCGATGACCCAGGACCGCTCCTATCGCAAAGCAATGGCGGAGCCGGAAGCCATTACCGAGTTGCAACGTCATGCCGGCAGCCAATTTGATCCGGCCCTGGTAGCGGTGTTCATTACCGAGGTGATCGAAAAAAACAGCGGTGCCCCGGTGATCACCGCAGAGGTCTGAATAAACGGCCCCGGCCAGTTTATTAATTATATTTAAATTTTAAGAATATTGAGATAAAGCCTCTAAAGATCTGGAAATACCCGATCCCCGGGGGCTTTTTTAAAACCCCGTCAGGGCAACGATGATAACGTCATCAAAAATAAAAATTTAACCGGTTAAGTATTGCTTGTAATTCACGAAAACTGGTGATATAATTGATTTTACAAATATACACGTATTTAAATTGTAGCACTACTATTTTACAGGAGGAAATGATTATGCTAACGAAACGACAGAACCTATTGGAAACGATTAAAGGTGGCAATCCCGACCGCTTTGTCAATCAGTATGAGGCCTTTGTCTGTACCGATGCCATTTACGGAATGATCATGGGCGATCCCATTACCGGCCAGGGCCGCATGCCCATGCCTGGTGGTGAACCAGTGAAAAATGCCTGGGGCATTACCTTTGCCTGGCCAGCCGGCACCCCGGGAGGATTTCCTTTGCACGACAAGGAACACAAGGTTCTTCAGGATATCACCAAATGGCGGGATGTCGTCAAAGCGCCAAAAACCGATTTACCGGCCGAAGCCTGGGCGCCGTTTTTACCGGCTGTCGAAGCAATTGACCGCAACGAAGTGTTTGCCACCGTCTTTGTCGCTCCCGGCGTCTTTGAACAATGCCATCATTTAATGGGGATGGAAGATTGTCTGATGGCCTTCTATGAAGAACCGGAAGAAATGCATGCCCTGATTGATTACATCGTCGAATATGAATTGGCTTATGCCGCCGAACTGATCAAATATTACAAACCGGATTGTCTTTTCCATCATGACGATTGGGGTAGCTCCCTGAATTCGTTTATGGCCCCCGAGATGTTTGCTGAATTTATCGTTCCGGCCTATCAGAAAATCTACGGCTTCTATAAAGCCAACGGCGTTGAGCTGGTGGTCCATCACAGCGATTCCTATGCCGCTAATTTAGTGCCACACATGATCGAAATGGGCATCGATATCTGGCAGGGCTGTATTTCAAACAATAATGTCCCTGACCTGATTAAAAAGTACGGCGGCCAGATCTCCTTCATGGGCGATATCGACAACTCCCTGATTGATGATGAAAACTGGACCCAGGAAAGCGTTGGCGCCGAAGTCCGCAAGGCCGTAGCCCGTTGCGGCAACCACTACTACATCCCCTGCATCACCCAGGGCGGCCCCGGCAGCGTCTACCCCGGCGTCTACGAAGCCATTACCGCGGAAATCAATCTGATCAACGCCGGTAAATAAGCACCCTTGACTAAATCCCTTTATCTATTATAAACCAACACCCCCTCACCTCAGCCGGAGAACTTTCTTCGGCTGTTTTATTTTCTGGAAATAAGCGGCACCCGCATTATCATTCATGAAGCGGAGTTGCGATGATATAGCCGACGGTGCTGACAACCGCAGTCATTACCATAAATGGCCTGCTGTTCTGTGGTGACGTCGACGGCGTTATGGTAGCGGATATTGATTCGCAGTGGACGCCGAGACAGCAATGATTTTTAAAAGTAAACGTTGAATTTTTTCGATAGATGCTGTAATATTAAACACAGATAATATTTTAATTTTGTTGGTGATTACAAAATTATCTGTAAAAAGAACGGAGAGTAATGATGCTGGATTTTAGAGAATTAGCGTTGGCAATGAGTAATCTGGAAGATGAAGTCGTGATCGGGATCTTAGAAGATTTTGTAGCGGGGGAACCGACTGCGCAGGAAGCATTGGAATTATTGGAAGTTTGTCAGGATTCAATGAGTAGCGTGGGTGCGAGCTACGAAAAAGGTGAGTATTTTGTGGCTGATCTGATTTTTGCCGGAAAATTACTGTCTACCGCAATTGACATCTTGAAACCGCTGCTAACTCGAACCGAAACGGAAGTCAAAGGAAAAATTTTAATTGGGACGGTGCGGGGGGATCTGCATGATATCGGTAAAAATATTTTCCAGAGTCTGGCTAAAACCGCCGGATTTGAACTCTATGATCTGGGGATCGATGTGGCAGCGGCGACCTTTGTTGAAAAGGCCCGCGAAATTCAGCCGGATATCATCGGTTTAAGCGGTATCCTGACGATGGCCGTCGATGCCATGAAAGACACCGCCGATAGTCTGAAAGAAGCCGGGATCACCGCCAAAATTATTATTGGCGGTATTCCGGTAAATCGGAAAAGCTGTCACTATATTGGCGCCGACGCCTTTACCAATAATGCCGCCGAAGGCGTTAAAATCTGTCTGGAATGGCTTGCCGACAGCCCCCAAACAGCGGCTGTTAAGCCGTCCAAAGCAGCGGTTATTACCCTTAACAGTGGTGAGCGAACCACGACGACAGTGGCGGTTTAACGCCCCGCCCCGAGATCAGATCATACAGTCTACTGCAGCAAAAACAACCTCAAAAAACAGCGTCAGTCCTTTTGTGACCGGCGCTGTTTTGCTTTTTTTTTGCCCACATGTGTGCTGGGGCGCTGACGTTGACGGCAGAATCGCTTAAAAGACGGCGACACGATCAGTATTCTGGGCCTACTGGGGGGCGGCTGAATGCGAACGGGAGAAACCAATATTGCACCAGCACGGTTGATATAGCACGAAGGAAATGAATAACAGTCCCCAATTTATCGTCTATATAAAGAATTATATAAGATAAAATAGGGATAAGCCACCATAAATCATAAAAGATATCTTTTGATAAAAAACTGGCGGTTATTTTTTAAAATTTTAATGAATATGCCGGTTACTTGTGGGTATGTCAAAAGTAAATGAACGCGGAAAAGCTCCTGACAATAATATTTATTTGGTTTGGTAAATTATTAGCCATTAACGGCGTCGTGGTGTTACTAATTATGATGCTCAGTAAATGGGGAAGGAGGCGTTTTGGTAAATAGTTTGAAAGCACAAAATAAAAAATAAAGGAAACGGAAACGTAGAATTTCTTCAACATGGTAATCGGAGCTTTGCGTCAAAATATTGAGGAGGTTTTACATCATGCTTAATGCAAAAACAAAAAAACGAATCGTTGCTGTTGTTACGGCTACATTGTTCTTTATCGCCATGAGTGGCACCGCATTTGCAAAAGTGACATCTTCTTCACACCTTGATTATGTGGCACTCGGCGATTCAATCCCGGACGGATACGGGCTGGTCTCAGGCGAATTAAGTTATCCTGATCGAATAGCGGCTGGACTGGCTGATGAAGAGGTGTTGGGTAATTATGACAACTTCGCCGAATCCGGATTAACTGCACAAAAGCTTTTGGATGATCTTTCCGACTACACTATGTCCATCAGACAGGCTGAAATTATCACCCTGACGGTAAGTGGTGATGATGTTTTACCCTTGGTACAACGCTACATATCTGGCGATCTTACGGCATTACCAGAAATTGCAATTGCTGTTGCTGACGGTGGCTCGGTCGAACAGAATTTGACGAGTATCATGATGGAAATAAAACAGCTTAATAAAAACGCTGAAATTTATGTCATGGGTTATCCCACTGCGATCGCTGCCAATCCCTATTTAACAGCTGAACAACAAGCACAAATATCAGCCGGAATCATGCAGTTAAATGCCAGAATAGCCGATGCCGCAGCAAACGCCGGGGCAACCTATATTGACACACAAAATATTGCTTTTACGGATCTAATGCTGGATGGCATCCACCTGACGAATAATGGTCAGATAATTGCGGCGACCGATTTCTGGAATCAGATCGATGAGGATTTCGTTAAGATCGATGCGTTACTGTATTAAATAATCAGTTGCAGAGTGGACGTTTTCTGGGGTTTTAGAACATTGAAACGACAAGTTGTCATGATTACAGGCAAAGAACCCGATTTTCATTGTGAAAATCGGGTTCTCTGTTAGTCTAAAAGGTGGGCGTCACAAAAACCGTATCCGGCTTTGAATAAATAAAAAAAGATTCCGTAAAAATGTCTTTTATGTAGAAAATGATCAATCCGGTACAAAGGGGGACGGAGGTTCGGTGCACCCAGGAAGTAAGAACAGACCATAAATGGTACTGCAGTATATAAACCATGATTTTTTTGGGGAACGTGGGCTTGTTAATAGCATCACCCGGGTTATGTTTTAATTTAGACAAGCAGACCGTCTTGATGCAGCTGCCGAAGAAAAAACTAGTGGAAAATCGCGCAACCCCCGGTTGTTTTCTTAACAGCCCCATAATAAGAAAGTCCGACAGCTATTCGGCGACAATCTCACTGATTTTGGCATATAAATCGTTTTCGTCCTGCATTAGATGTCCTTCCGGAAAAACAGTGGTCATATAGTGCTGGGCAAAAGGAAAGCAACACGCTTCAAAAGGTTTCATCGACGTTTTGATAAAGCCGAAGTCAAGGTGCTTAATTTCGATCTGCTCAGCAATAATATGCTGGGCACACTTCATCTCCATCGGGTCAAAGATCAGGCCGAAGGGGTCATTGCCCTTGTTGTCTAGCGCGCCGGCATAATCGATAGATAAATTGCCTTCAATCCATAAGCGCTGATTCAGATTAATGCAATTATACTGATTGATATCAATGAGTAAATCGATGCGGGTGTTGCTCACTTTACTTTTTATGTCACAGATGAGCGTTCCGTCATAAGCGGTTGTAAAAACCGATTTTTCCAGAGTTGAGGGGATAAACCCTTTGCCCGGGTCAAAGTGAAAGGTATTGGATTCATAATCGCAGATCAGCCAGGAGACTAGATCTGTTTTTTTGTTTTTGGCAAGCAGATACAGTTCAAATCGCGATCCCCAGAAAACGCTGGTATGCACATTAAAACAGCCGATAATGGCGCAAAGTTTTTTTTCAGAGTGTTCAAAGATTGAAATTGGGACCAGCTCGTAGGTATCTGGGAGGTAATCCTTAACCAGATCTGCGGTAATTTCATAGGCTAAAAAAAGACTGTAAGGTTCGACCACAAAGCCCATGTACTGATTATTTTTGGTATTTTGTTTGATGATGAAATCCTGAATAAATTTAGGCAATTTCATCAGCTTTTGGGCGTTGTTAAAGGTTGTCGCAATTCCGTCGGGCGTTACTTTTCTTTCGGTATCTTTGATAAATTTGAGGATCTCTTTATTCATAGTTAGCCACCATCTCCGCATGTTGTATTAACGAATTTATTTGTTTAGGATAAT
Source organism: Firmicutes bacterium HGW-Firmicutes-4 (assembly GCA_002841405.1). GTDB lineage: Bacteria > Bacillota > Clostridia > Eubacteriales > Eubacteriaceae > Acetobacterium. The sequence continues at coordinate 21,147 of PGZR01000076.1, forward strand.
TTCCAATAAAACGCTTATTCTCTTCAACTTATTCAATTAAATATAAATTAAATCGAACTATTTGTCAATGGGATCGGCAGCAGAAGTAACCGGTCGAGATCAGAATGAAAATGTTCGAAGCTATTAAAAAAACATTTTAATGTAAAGACACCGCTGGCAAAGCTCGTCTGCCAGCGGTGTCTTTAACCGCGATGCTTAGGATGGATCGGGAAAATCGCAATGAGTGATCGAATGCTGCTGCGGGTTATTCTGACTCATCAGATTCGGCTTGATCAGGACCTTTTTGTGTGGCAGAAGATTGAAGTCAATGGCATTCAGACCATTTCTGAGCGCATGATCCAGTGTCTCCGGCGCATAAGTTTGACAACTTTTGATGGCTACTTTTTCCATCACAGCACCCCTTGTTTTAAAATTGCTACATTACTTTTCATACCCGCTGTTAAACAAATAAAATAGGGGGCTGAAATAAACAGCCTCCTGTTGCCAGGCAAACGCGGTTAAAAATGATGAGATAAATTCTAAAAGCTTTGTATTCAAAAGACGGAAAGCGTATAATGAAAAAAATCCGCAAAGAAATAATAACTGGTGCCGATAAAACCTACAAAACGGATTTTTCAACCCGATTTCGGCCGTGTTCTTTGGCCAGATACAAAGCGTCATCAGCTTGTTTGAAATAGTGATCAAAGGTTTTGATGCAATCTCCGGTTATCAGGGAAACCCCCAGACTGGCGGTAATGGTTATCAGACCCTGTTCGGTCGGGTAGTACTCGTTGGCGATTTGGCCGCGGATCATTTCGGCTAATCTTAAGGCCTGGTCCAGGCTTTCCACCTGACCGGCAACAAGAAATTCCTCGCCGCCCCAGCGGGAAACGATAAAATTATCGGGAACCGCCTGCGCAATCATTTGGGCAATATGAATCAAGACCTGATCACCGACCAGGTGGCCATAGTGATCATTGATTTGTTTGAAATAATCAATATCCAAAAGCAGCAAAGCAATTTTATTTTCGTCCTGCTGATTCAAGGTGGCCAACTGGTGTTCAAATTCCAGCCGATTGTACAGTCCGGTCAGACCATCGTGGGTTGAGATATAATTTAGTTTTTCATTAGCCAGTTTTAATTCAAGGGTGTGCAGCATATTGTCAAAATAGTATTTATAAAGATAACTTGAAATGACCACAACCGCTAAAAAGAATATCGAACCATTGATGAGACTGTTCCATCTGGCAAATGAATCGGCTTGAAAAAGCAGGATGCCACAGATAAAAACAGCATAGGATGGTAGCAGTACCATCAAGTTAGTAGGAAATGGCATCAGCAGTGCGACACTCGCCATCAGAATATAGGCAATATAGACAGTGATTCCATTTCCGCTGATCTGATCCAGACCATTGATCAAACTCAAGAGCACCAGAACAACAGCGGCCACAACGGGAATTAATGCATTCATCGCCCCACATTTGTTTTTTATGGTTTTTCTCATCAGGTTCCAGCCGAGGGAAATCAGCCACAAGGTTAAGTGAAGAACGAAATAACTGAGATAGATCCATTCTTTTTGAGTGTCTTGCGTCATCAGACCTTTGACATCAAAAAATAGGATGATCAACGGTTCAATGAGGAGCATCCAAAAAAAGAAGTAGTTTATCCGCTTTATGTTGATTTCGTTAGTATTCTGCTCGATCAATAAACGGGTTGCTTCAGGTAGCGTATTCCCGGTCGTAAAAGGAAGTTTATTTTTCACGTGTAATCCTCGCAATATTGAAGTTATAAAACTTCATTATACTCGATAAATAACCAAGTTAAATTAATTTTGAGCGGATTGGCCATGTTTTTTTCCGGAAAGAATGCTTATGTAGCAGGTAATTGATTAAATTTTATGCCCGTTTGCGAGGGCTTACACAAAGAAGAACAAAGGTTTGAGATAAATAGTAAAGATTGAATCATTTTTGATCGCATCGGACTAAAGAAAATCTTTCTTAACTGCTGCTGAAAGTTTGGTTATTTATGAATAATCCCCAAATTTGGGGTAAACAGAAAGTGATCAATAAAACATATATCAACGGACATAAGGCTATTTTGAAGACCGTGATCGGAAAAAGAAAGGAGGTCAGGGAGTGACGCGGGTCACCGCCTTCGATGAAGTAGAATGGCGTTTTAATTCAAAATACCTGTTTAGTATGGATTTTAAATATTATAAAAAGGAGTTGCGAAAAATGACTGAGAAAAATACCATCGTCAAGAGCATTTTAATCAATGCTCCCTATGAAATGGTCAGTGGCTTTGCCGCTGACAACAGAAACTGGAGTAAATGGAATTCAAATTACTCCAATTTTCATTATCTCAACGGTTCTGGGGAGGTTGGTTCGAAATATGAATTGAACTTGTCCATTGCTGGTATGCTTTATGATGGAATCAGCGAAATTGAGACCCTTGAACGAATGCCGGATCTGCTGGTTCAAAAAGAGACCTTTGTATCCAAAAATCTGGATCGTGCCGATGATGTGTCCACCGGTTACATTATTGAAACGATTAAACGGACTGAGAATGGCACCGAAGTGACTCTGGTTCATCACTTTGATGAGCCCTTCGATAATCATCTGGCCATCGACATGGTGGCAAATGCCATGGATTTCGGTTTGAACAACCTCAAATTGATGATGGAAAACCCGCCATCAACAGCTGAACGGCAAGCTGCGCAGATCTGAAACGAAAGCCCAACTGCCTCGATAATGGTACTTTAATCTGAATGCCCCCTCACAACACCGCTGTACGGATTCGTCTGAATGGCGGTGTTTTTGGCGCAATTTTAGCGGATCGGTGCGGCAAAATAGCGCCGTTCGTCAAAAGTAGGTGCTAAAAAATAAAAAGGATATCTTAACGGTGCCAGTTAAAGCCCTGTTTAAGCGGTAGGATTAACGGTATACAGTACATAAAGAAATAAGCGGAGGTGCACTATGAAAAATACCCACAGAAATAACCCGTACCGTGATCCCAAGCGGTCGGAAACCTATATCAGACCACCGAAAAAAATCCCCTTACTGCTGCGACTCGGTCTGGCAATCGCCAAAAAAGAAACGGGCAAAGACCTGCTGCCGGCCCGGTTATTGACCTGGTATCCCCGGGCAGCGATCGGTTCCGGGGTGCTTGAAATGATGACCGCCAAGGGCCACAACGACGCCGAACAGCGGCTGCTCAACCTGGTCCGGTTACAGGCCTCGCTGATCTGCGCCTGTTCATTCTGCATTGACATGAACGCCGCTGGAATTGTTCGCAATGGCATCAGCGATGCCGAACTGGAAGTCCTGCAGGGGCACCGGACGGTCCAGTCGGTGCCGACCTTCAGCCTGCGCGAGCTGCTGGCACTGGAATATGCCATCAGTCTGTCCCGCACCCCGCCAGAGCTGTCGGTGCAGTTCATCAAAAATCTGACCGCGGCATTTAGCGAAAAAGAAATCGTCATGCTGGCAAGTACCATTGCCAGTGTTAATTACTGGGCCCGACTGAATCAGGGCCTGGGCATTCCGCCAGCCGGATTCAGTGAGCACTGTTTACTTTATCACCAGTATGAATAAAAAAATAAAAGGGGAGCGCCGCCCAGCTTTTGTTCGGACTCATTAATACCGGAAAAATCAGAAACTGCAAAACGGCAAAATAATAAAAGAGCTTTCCTTTTATCACTCAGTGGTTATTTTCCAGCAGTCTGAAAGACAGTTAAAGATAGCGTATCTTTTCGGTACAATCGGCTAAGCAGCAGGATCTGGCAGTGACGGGACAGACAGCACAAGTTTAATTAAAACTAACATTTTAAACAGAGGATCACCCCCTCTGTTTTTTTGTGGCTCCAGATGAAATCGCTGTCTTCACCTAATCTTCAGATAAGGTTCAAACAGCCTACAGAGTGGCTCGTTATAATTTGGACATAAATTACAAGAAATGACTTTAGGAGGTAATTAGATGACGGTCAATCAGCCCCAAAACAAACCGGCCAGTAGCTATGAAAGTGAATACATGGACACCCTGAGAACCTTGTTTAATGAAAGCAGCCAGATCGAAGCGATCCGCTATTTTTTAAATAATACAATCTATCTCTATTTTAAACAGGACAATATGAAAAAGCGCCAGCCCCAGGTGATGGTGCTGGGCACCAGTATTCCCGAAGAACTGATTTATGCCGCCGGATCAAAACCCTTCTGGGTTCTTGGCGGCAGTCTGGGAACAGTGGCCTGGTCCGACGATTTAGTCCCCCGGGACACCGATCCGGTCAGCCGCTCGATGCTGGGATTTCTGTTAAATGATCACTTTGATCTGGGCGCAGCCGCCCTGATTATCGTCCCGATCACCTGTGACAGCAGCCGCAAAATGGCCTATCTGCTCAGCAAAGCTGGAAAAAAAGTCGTCACTGTGGATATTCCCCCGGACAAAAGCGATCCCCTGGCTGGCCTCAAATGGCGGGGTCAGATGGAAAACCTGGCCGAAAAACTCAGCGATCACACCGGTCAGCGGTTGACGAAAAAAAAACTGACCCAAGCCACCCAACTGGTCGAAACGGCCCGGAAACTGATGCGCGATTTTATCCAGGTCTGTCGTCAAAAGGACGGCCTGATCTCCGGCGCCCTGCGGATGGCGGTGCTCAATTCTTATTATTACACCACCGATCTCAAAGGCTGGTGCGGCCAGCTGCGCAAACTGAATCTGGAACTGCTGGCCAACCGCCCGCCAGGTGATAGCGGCGGCCGCCACAAGCAAGCCCAAAGTTTTATTAATGGGCTCACCGGTGGTGTTGCCCAATTATAAGATTCCCTTTCTGATCGGCGACATTGGCCTTACGATCGGGGCCACCCTGGACAGCAGTATCCAAAAAATATACGCCAGCAGCAGCCGGCACAAAGCCAGTAAGCGGGATCCCTTTACCGCCATCATCGAGACTCATTACCGCTATGACTGTTCAGCCGCCTACGCTCAGAATGAGATGCTCTTTCACAGTGCCCGCTGGCACCTGGAACAGGGCGGGATTGACGGGGTGGTTTTCCATGTGTTGAAAGGCCAGATTGAATATGATTTTGAACTGGAACGTTTTGAACAGCTGTTTGGAACCGCCACGATCCCAGTCTTCCGGCTGGAAACCGACTACCAGTACCAGGATGTGGAGCAATTAAGAATTCGGATGGAAGCCTTTATGGAAATGCTGGCGCATCATCGCTATCGTGAGGAAAAAAGAGCCGTATGAAAAAAAACTATCACAAGCTAAAAATCAATTCAAGAAAAATTTTCACGCCGACGGTGCTCGCCATTTGCGGGCTGCTGATACTGTTGTCATTGTTTGCCGGCAACCTGGTCTTTTACGCGTTCGGGTCCGACGACAGCGGCTATGCCATCACCCCGGTGCTGATCATCCTGCTGCTCGCGGTCATCGGCATTGTGTTATGCCTGTGGCTGCGGCGCCGGATTGTCCGCAATGATCCGGTGATGGGCCGTTTTGCCGCCGAACGGATCAGCCTGAAATCGGGGGGCACCGTCAGGGGCCAGCGCAAATTCGGCTTTATGACGATTCGCTGGCTGATCATGCTGGTCAGCTTTTTCGCCCTGATCTACGGGGTCAAATGGCTGGGGCAGGGGTTTGG
>PGZR01000222.1 GCA_002841405.1 Firmicutes bacterium HGW-Firmicutes-4
CAACTGCAAGCGAGCTTGCGATTGGCTCGTTGCCTTCACGCAAAAAAGGAACGCTGTTTAGGCGTTCCAAAATTTCTAACGGTTGCTGCGTTTTCGTTCTAATTCGCCCAGAACTTTCTTGCGAATCCGAATATCAGTTGGTGTTAATTCCACTAATTCGTCGTCAGTAATAAATTCGATCGCCTGTTCTAAAGTCATGATTCTCGGCTCGACCAATTTTAACGCCTCATCGGTTCCGGAAGAACGAACATTGGTCATTTTTTTGTTTTTGGTCGGATTAACGGTCATGTCATCACTGCGATTATTGATTCCGATAATCATACCTTCATAGACTTTTGTGCCGGCTTTAACCAGCATTTCACCACGATCACTTAAATTGAACAATGAGTATGCCATTGTTTCACCAGCGAACTGAGAAATAAGAACCCCATTGAGTCGTTGTGGAATATCGCCTTTATGCTCTTCAAAAGCAGAAAATCGTCGGACCATGGTTCCTTCGCCGTGGGTATCATTGATAAATTCACTTTGATAGCCCAATAATCCCCGAGTCGGTACAAAAAATTCCATTTTTGTCCAGGCTTCGTCGGTGTACATGCTTTCCATGCGACCTTTTCGGATGTTAAGTTTAGAAATAACAGCACCCGAATATTTTTCCGGTACCGATACAATCACCAGTTCAACCGGTTCCAGTAGTTTATTATTTTCATCACGATGCATGATAACTTCTGGTTTAGAAACAGCTACTTCGTAACCTTCGCGACGCATGTTTTCCAGCAAGATCGATAAATGGAGCTCACCACGACCGGAAACCTTGAAGCCATCGGTGGTATCTTCCAGTTCTTCAACTAACAGACCAACGTTGACTTCCAATTCTTTTTCCAACCGGGCCCGGATATGTCGGGTGGTGACAAATTTTCCAGAATCTCCTGCAAAAGGTGATTTGTTGACCAGGAAGTTCATCGACAGGGTTGGCTGTTCAATCTCAATCAGTTCCATTGGTTGAACCTGATTGATCTCACCAATGGTTTCGCCGATCGAGATATCCGGGATTCCCGAGATAACGACGATATCGCCAGCCTTGGCTTCTTTGACTTCGACCCGGGCTAAACCACGGTAAACAAAGACCTGGTTGATTTTTTCCTTTTTAAAGCTTCCATCGGTCTTGCAGATTTCGATTTGCTCGCCGGCATGGATGGTTCCGGAATAGACCTTACCGATGCCCAAACGGCCAATGTAATCGTCATAAGCCAGTGAAGAAACCTGCATTTGCAGGGGCTCAAGGCTCAGATCATCCTGAAGACCAACATGTTCAACAATGGTTTCAAACAGCGGTGCCAGATCCACCCCTTCATCATCCATATCACGAATCGCGATGCCTTCTTTGGCAATCCCATAAAGAACCGGGAAATCCAATTGTTTGTCATTAGCTTTTAGTTCCACAAATAAATCGAATACCATATCAACGACTTCTTCGGCACGCTGATCTTTTTTATCGATTTTATTAATGAAAAGAATCGGATTTAAACCTTTTTCCAGTGACTTATTAAGGACAAAACGGGTTTGTGGCATCGGACCTTCACTGGAGTCAACCAGCAAAACAACCGTATCAACAGTTTTCAGGATTCGTTCAACCTCTGAAGAAAAGTCGGCATGGCCGGGGGTATCGACAATATTAATTTTAATGTCTTTGTACATAATGGAACAGTTTTTTGAGTATATGGTGATACCGCGTTCTCGTTCAAGGTCATTGCTGTCCATTACGCAGTCCACGACCTCCTGATTTTCTCTAAAAACATTGCTTTGTCCTAAAAGGGCATCTACCAGG
>PGZR01000077.1 GCA_002841405.1 Firmicutes bacterium HGW-Firmicutes-4
GCCACATTAATTGTGATCATGCTTTTAGGTCATTGGATTGAAATGAAATCGGTAATGGGCGCATCGCGGGCATTGGATGAACTGGTTAAACTGATGCCTGAAGAAGCACACCAGATAACGGTCAACGGTGAAATCACTGATGTTCCGGTCAAACAATTGAAAGCAGGGGATGCTATTCTTGTCAAGCCGGGAGAAAAGATTCCAATCGATGGTTTAGTTTATGATGGCAGATCAGCGGTGAATGAATCGATGATTACGGGAGAATCAGTCCCGGTTGAAAAAGAAAACGGCGATGAAATCGTCGGTGGTTCCATCAATGGTGAAGGGATTTTGAAGTTTAAGGTGTCACGAGTGGGAGAAGACACTTTTCTGTCACAAGTGTTAAAACTCGTTCGCGAAACCCAGGATTCAAAATCCAATACCCAACGATTAGCAGACAAAGCCGCCAAGTGGTTGTTTTATATCGCCGTGATTGCCGGCGCATTGACTTTTTCGGTATGGCTGGCTATCTCACAAGATCTGAATTTTGCAGTTACCCGCGCAGTCACCGTTATTGTCATTTCCTGCCCCCACGCATTAGGTTTGGCCGTACCCCTGGTAACCGCTGTTTCAACAAGCATCGGTGCTCAAAAAGGTCTTTTAATCAGAGATCGGGCAGCATTTGAAAATGCGCGAAAACTGAATGCTGTGGTTTTCGATAAAACTGGAACCTTGACCGAAGGTACATTTGGGATAACGGATATCAAAGCCATTGGCATATCTCAGCATGAACTCCTCTCACTTGCTTATGCAGTGGAAGCAAACTCGGAACATCCTATTGCAGAGGGAATCGTAAATGAAGGAAAAAAATTAAACCTCAAGTTGCTGGAAGTAAAAGATTATCAAAATTTGCCTGGTAAGGGACTAAAAGCCAAGGTGAATGGACGTCAACTGATGATCGTGAGTCCGGGTTATTTGCGTTCTGAAAAGATTACTTTTGACGCCGAGGATTATGAAAAACTCGCCCAAATGGGAAAAACAGTGGTGTTCATATTAGACGGCGAGACCCTCCTTGGCTATCTGGCATTATCAGACATAATCAGAGATACTGCCAGGGAAGCGATTGAGAGGCTAAAGTCGATGGCGATCGAAACGATCCTATTAACCGGGGACAATCAGCGCGTTGCCGCTTATGTTGGTAACCAGCTAAACATTGATACCGTGATTGCCGAGGTATTGCCCCAGGAAAAAGCAGCTAAAATTGCTGAGTTTATTAACGAAGGCAAGATCGTGGCAATGACTGGTGACGGGGTAGATGACGCACCATCACTGGCACAAGCTGATTTAGGTATTGCCATCGGAGCGGGAACCGATGTAGCCATTGAAACGGCGGATGTTATTCTGGTACGAAGCAATCCACTGGATGTGGTAACGATTGTAAAACTTTCAAGAGCAACCTATCAAAAAATGATCCAAAACTTGATCTGGGCTACCGCTTATAATATGATCGCACTGCCTTTAGCAGCAGGGGTCCTGTATTATCAGGGGATCGTTATAAACCCGGCGGCTGGGGCGGCAATCATGTCCGTAAGTACAATCATCGTGGCAATTAATGCCAAACTACTTAAAATTGATTAACCTTAGCGACGGGAGCTGATCGCTGGTCCTGGAGGCCTTTCCTGGTCTGAATACGGTCGGGTACCCCCAGGGCACGCCATCCATCCCATTATAATCTCATCCACCAATTTCTTGGGGATGGGATTTTTTGTCATTCACTGAATTTTAACCGATCGTGATAACATTTGAAAGTTCCTCAACATGGCCTAAATTGGCCGGGGTTAGCCAATTGATCTTGAACGAAAGAATGATCGGTTTGGTCATGACTTTCTGGTGCGATGGAATCTCGAGAAGAGCGATTTTTCGGTAATCAGGGGGGCCACCGAAGAAAGAGCAGCAGTCAGCAAAGCAATTTCTGGTCAAACTGAAATACTCAAACAGAAGGCTGGCGCTTTGCGCCTGGAATCGGGAAGTCTTAAAGTATCTTGACTTTGTATCGTCACGAGAGTATACTAGTTATAGCTAGTCATAATCATATATGATGACTACCTTTTTATTGAAAGAAGTCAGTACTGATTGGAATAATTAGATCGTATCCGATAAGCGAGGAAGTGATAAGAATGGGATATGTCAATATGGAAAAAATTTTACGCGATGCGCGCAAGGGCGGTTATGCCGTAGGCGCCTTCAACATAGTCAACGATTTGACTGCCCGGGCCGCCGTTCAGGCCGCCGAAGAACTGGAACAGAACATTATTCTGCAGACCTCGGTGAAGACCGTCAAAGCTTTTGGGATCACAGCAATGATGGCCTTTCTGAAACCGTTAGCAGAGCATGCCAGCGTCGATGTGGCCATCCATCTGGATCATTCCACGGATATCGCCTTTACTAAGGACTGCCTTGATGCGGGCTGGTCATCCGTTATGTATGACGGCTCGAAGCTGTCGCTTGCCGAAAATATTGCCAACACCCGGGAGCTCGGTGAGTATGCCCACAAAATGGGGGCGACCATCGAGGGGGAACTGGGGGCAATTGTGGGTGTTGAAGACGACATTTTTGTGATGGAAGGTGCCGGTGCCCATGCCAAACCCGCTGATTGCCGGGTTTTTCTGGAAAAAACCGGGGTCGATGCGTTTGCCCCGGCAGTGGGAACCGCCCACGGGGTGTACAAAGGGGAAATCAACATCGATTATGATCTCTTTGATGAAATCAACAGCTTCTCACCCTGCCCGCTGGTTCTCCATGGTGGAACGGGACTGACCGATGATATGTTTTATCGGCTCATTGATTTGGGTGCTGCCAAAGTCAATATTTCCACCGCGATTAAGATTGCCTATTGTCAGGGCATGAAACAATATCTGCTTGACCACCCGGATCAGAATGATCCGCTCAAACTGGATGCCTTTGTGGCTGCTCAGGTTAAGGCCGTGGTAAGCAGACACATCCGCTTTTTTAGCCAGATGGATCGTCACCGGGCCCCGTTTGAGGTGGATCTTCATTGTCACTCGACCCGCTCTGACGGCGGCGATACTCCCAAGGAGCTGATTATCAATGCGGCCAAACGGGGGGTTAAAGTGGTGGCGATTACGGATCATGATGTCCTGCCGCCAGATAAGATTGAAATCAATGGGATTATGATTGATCCCGTGGCGTTTGCAGCTCAAAAAGGGGTGACGTTTATCCCGGGCATTGAATTCTCCTGCGAAACCGAGGTTGAGGATGTGCACATTGTCGTTTTGGGATGTGATTTCAGTGATCCCCGGATTCTTGCGATGAATCAGAAAATTGTCCACAGCAAAATTGATTCTTATCGGAAATTAACTGAATTGTTGACCGAAAAAGGCTACCCGATCAGTTGGGAAGAGGTCCTCAATTACGATGAGATTCCCCGGAAGCCGGAAGACGTTCAGAAAAAACTGATTTTCAATCTGATGGCTGAAAAGGGTTATACCAAGACCTGGAGTGAGGCTAAACTGCTCTGTCGAAATAATCCCGAGTATAGTGTCAAGCGGGAAAAACCGGCAGCCGCAGAAATTATCCGGCTGGCCCATCAAACCGGGGGGATCGCCATTCTGGCCCATCCTTATCTGATTGATGAACGGATTGTGTTGCAACAGGGTGAGATGACCCGAGCCGAGTTCATCGACGGGCTGATTGAAGACGGTCTTGACGGGATTGAGGCCGCATATACCTATGATAAAACCGCCTACAACGGCGATCTGACAAAAGCCCAGATCATCGAACAGGTCAAGCAAAACTATGCTGACCGGGTGGCGATTATTTCCGGCGGTTCGGATTATCATGCTGATTATAAAAAGACCGATAAAAAGGTCCGCCAGATTGGTGAAGCCGGGATCAGCCTGACCTATTTCAGGACAAATCCGCTGCTGTCCAGATTGGGGCGGCAAGGATGATTTTAAATCAGAATGCCCGGGAATACGGACACCTTATTTTTGATCTGGACGGGACCCTGGTGGATACCAGTCCGGATATTGTGGCAGCGGTCCAGCATCTGATCAAAAAATACGGTTTGCCAGAAAAAACAGATGCCTTTATCCAGAGTTGCATAGGTGGCGGGGCCCGCAACGTCTTGCTCAAAAGTCTCGGTGAAGAACGGGAAAGCCTTATTGATGCGGAGATTTTGCCGTTGTTTGTGGCCTATTATACCAGTAATTGTGCCGTCCATTCCCGGCTCTATGAAGGGGTCCGGGAGATTCTGGAGCAGTACCGCGAAGCCGGAAAAAAATTGTCAGTGGCAACATTTAAAATCCGCAGTGCCACCCTGAATATTTTTGAACGTTTTGCCTTGACGCCGTATTTTGACGTGATCATTACCGCCGATGACGTTAAAAACCCCAAGCCGGCTCCAGATTGTATTGATGCGATCATCAATCATTACGGTGCCGAAAAAGCAGATTTTATTTTGATCGGGGACACCCGCACCGATTATCTGACCGCTACCAATGCCGGCATTGATGTTTGCGGAGTGACCTACGGCTATAATTCGCCGGAGCTAATGATCAGTTTCAAACCAGCTTATGTAATCGACCGGATGGCTGAATTGCCATCGGTCGTCTGGTAAAATCATGGCCGTACCACGCTGTGGTTGCTTAATAAATGATGGAGGTAAAAATTGTGGTCGATTTAGCAAAGCTGAACAAATGGGAGTTGGGAAAATGTTTTGACCATTCGGTGTTGCCCAAAAACACCACCGAAGCAGACATTCGCAAGGGGTGCCAGGAAGCAAAGGCCTATAATTGTGCTGCCTTTTATTCCGCATCGGCGTTCTGGACCCCGGTTGTCCGGGACGAACTCCAGGGCACCGATATTCATGTGGCAACAGGGTTGGATTTTCCCTTTGGCGTGTCGACGGTGCGGATGAAGGGTCTGCAAACTGAGGAAGCAGTGGCCGCCGGCTGTACCGCCCTGGATATGGTGATGAACATTGGCGCCCTGAAGGATAAGAATTATCAGGAAGTTAAGCACGGTCTGGATGCTTTTGTTAAGGCGGCCCAGGGCCATGTTACCAAGTGTATTATGGATGTCTGTTTTCTGACCGATGATGAAATTGCCACGGCCTGCCAGCTGATTGCCGAAGCCGGGATTGACTATGCCAAAACGTCCACCGGGCAGTTTGAAGGGCCCAGCATGGACCAATTTCTGATTATGAAAAACACCTTGAAAGATACCAAAATAAAACTGAAGGTGGCGGGCGTAAAATTCCCCCGGCCTCAAAATGCTTATGCGTTTCTGCTGGCAGGTGCCGATCTGATCGGAACACGAGCTGCCGTGCCCATCATTGAGGCCCTCGATCAGATGCGTGAAATCGGTCTGGTACCACCTTATCAGGGCTAGACCGACAATTTTTATAAAGGCCTGCACTTTTCAAAAGCAGTGGTTTGTGTTAGGATTAAAAGATTAAATCATTTCAGCAGGGTTGGAACGCAAAATAGAGGAGAAGTCATGGAAGATATCAGAAGAAAAAATCCCAAACCATTGTATGTTCAGTTAGAGGAATTGATCCGCAACAAAATTGAGGGCGGCCAATGGAAACCCCATACGGCCATTCCTTCGGAAAGTGAACTGAACAAAATGTTTGGTGTCAGTCGGATGACGATTCGCTCAGCCTGCTCACAGCTGGTTCGGGATGGCCTGCTTTACCGGGTGCCGGGAAAAGGAACCTTCGTGGCTGATGCCAAAATTGAAACCGAATCGCTGGCATACATGGGCTTTCGTGAACAATTGGAACGGATGGGATATGAAATCTCGACCGCCGTCCTGGGGATTGAAACCGTGGCCGCCGAGGGCCGGATCAGCCGCCGCTTATCCTGTCCCGAGGGTACCCCGATTATCCAAATACGGCGTCTGCGGTTCTTAAAGGGACAGCCGCTCAGTCTCCACTATTCTTATATTCCGGTGGCGCTTTGTGCAAATCTGGATAATGATATTCTGGAACGGGAACAGCTCTGCGTGCTGCTTGAACAACAACGGGGCTTAAAACCACTCCGGGTGATTGAAACACTGGAGTCGGCAACTGCCACCGAAATGGAAAGCACCCTCTTTGAAGTGGAGCCTGGTTATCCGCTGCTGGTGCTGGAAGATGTACTCTATGATCAGCAGGATACGCCCTATGAATATTCCAAGGTGGTTTTTCGGGGCGACAAGATTAAATTGAAATTTGAATATAAGAATTGTTTATGAGCCATTGTGAGGTCAATGGTGATAAAGCGCTGAAATCCGGTGGCCAACCGAGCTTCAGCGCTTTTTATATTTATTGAGGCAAACGTCACAATTTGCTTGACATACTAGTTATATCTAGTTACAATATCTTTAATACCAGTCATGACCGGTCTAGTGTGCCCGAAACGGCGCTGGCGAATTTAGAACAAGGAGGGTTGTATGATTGATTTCACAAAAATGACAAAATGGGATCTGGGTAAATGTTTTGATTATGCCATTTTGCCCAAAGATACCACGGAGGAAACGATCCGAAGTGAATGCAAGGTGGCGATTAAATATAATTGCAAGGCCTTTTGCTTTTCTTCATCCTACTGGACAAAGGTAGTGGCCGAAGAACTCAGCGGCACCGATTTGCTGGTCGGGGCCGGTATCGGTTTTCCGTTTGGTCAGCAGAGCAGCGCCGTCAAGGCTTTTGAAGCCGAAGAAGCGGTACGCTGGGGCGCCACAGTGCTTGACAATTGCATGAATGTGGGCGCGCTCAAAGACAAAAAATACCAGGAAATTCTCCAGGAATTCAAAGACTACAAGAAAGCCGCGGGTCCGGCCATGACAAAAATGATCATCGAAGCCGAAATGCTCACCGACGAAGAAATCAGAACGGCCTGTCAACTGATTGAAGAAGCCGAAATAGATTGGGCGAAATCATCATCGGGACAATACAACGGTATGTCCCTGGAACAGGTTCGGGTGATGGTGAACAGCTTGAAGGATTCCCGAACCAGGGTCAAGGTTTCGGGGGTGAAATTTCCCCGGCCCCAGAATGCCTATGTCTTTCTGATGGCTGGTGCCGAACTGATCGGTTCGCGGTCGGCCCCGGAAATCATCGAGGCCCTGGATACCATGCGGGAAATCGGGGTGGTACCGGCGCTACAGCTGTAAACGAATACAGAAACGAGGGATGAGGAAATGATTGATCTATCAAAAATGACTAAATGGGATATGGGTAAGCTCTTTGATTACTCACTGCTGCCGAAAAACTCGACCGAACCCCAGATTCGCCAGGCCTGCCGTGATGCCATCCGCTACAACGCCAAGGCCTTTTGTTTTTCATCCTCCTACTGGACTGCGGTGGTAGTGGAGGAACTGGCCGGCACCGACTTGCTGGTGGGAGCGGCGATTGGCTTTCCGTTTGGACAACAGAGCAGTACTGTTAAAGCCTTTGAAACCGAAGAAGCGGTGCGTCTGGGTGCAACGGTGTTGGACAATTGCATGAATGTCGGAGCTCTTAAAGATAAAAAATACGATGAGGTTCTGCAGGAATTTAAAGACTACAAGAACGCCGCCGGGCCGGTGATGACAAAAATGATTATTGAAACCAGTATGCTGACCAACGAGGAGATTGTCACCGCCACCAAGCTGGTGGCGGAAGCTGGCATTGATTGGGTGAAAACATCCACCGGTCAGTACGCCGGGCCGTCGGTCTCGGAGGTATTGCTGATGGTCGATACCCTTAAAGGAACCAAGACCAAGGTCAAGGTGGCCGGGGTCAAGGCGCCGCGGCCCCAGAATGCCTTTGCCTTTTTCGCGGCTGGCGCCGAGTTGATTGGCACTCAGGGAGCAGCTGAAATATTGGATGCGGTGGCGGACATGCGCAGATGTGGCTTGTGTCCGGAGTATGAAGGAGATTAAAAAGGAGAGTATCATGGGAAAATATTTAGTAGGTATGGACGCTGGCACGACGGGCTGTAAGGTATGCGTTTTTGATCTGGAAGGAAACCTGATGGGCAGTGACTATCGGGAGTATCCCTGTTATTATCCCCAGGAAGGCTGGGTGGAACAAATTCCAGAAGACATTACCCCGGCGTTGTTTGCCACCTGTAAAGATGCCATCAGTAAATCTAAAGTTGATCCCAGCGAAATCATGGGGGTGGGGTTATCCTCCCAGGGATCGGTCATCGGTTTGCTGGACGAAAACGGAAAACTGCTGCGACCCTTTGTCGGCTGGCAGGATCTCCGCGGTGGCAGTCAGGAAATCTGCTGGCTGGAAGAACAGATTTCCCGGGCTGAACACTATCAAATCACCGGTGATCCACTGGGCATGTGCTTCAGCGTGGCCAAACTGGTCTGGCTGAAACAAAATGAACCGGAAAACTGGGAAAAAACAGCTATTTTCTCCACCCATCAGGATTACTTCCTCAAGGAATTAGGGGCTGATGGCTACTATACCGATTATTCCTCGGCCAGCCGGGAAGGGATGATGGATATTGACAAAGCCGAATGGTCTCAGAAACATCATGACCTGTTGGGCATTCCCTTGAGCAAACGGGCAAAAATTGTCTCTGAACCGGGAAAAGTGGTGGGTCATATTACCGCCGAAGTCGCCGCTCAAACCGGCTTGGCCGTGGGAACCCCGATTTCCATCGGTGCCCACGATCAAAACTGTAATACCTTTGGTTCGGGCGGGGTCGATGATGGTACTGCCGTTATGGTTATGGGTACCTTCGGGTCCTGTTTTGTAATCTCTGACAAATCGATTCGTGATCCTAAAGCCCGTCTGGTGGTCAAGGGGAATCATGGTGTCGGCAACTTTACCATTGAAGCCTTTGCCAATACCTCCGCCTCGGCCTATCGCTGGTTCCGGGATACTTTTTGTGATCTCGAAAAATTCTCCGGTCAATTGACCAAAATCGATCCCTATGTGCTGATTAATCAGGAAATTGAATGCTCGCCGATCGGGGCTAACGGGATCACCTTCCTGCCTTATCTCCAGGGGGTTTCCGGGGCAAAACTCAACGACAAGGCCCGGGCCACCTTCATCGGGATGAGTCTGGGAACCACCAAGTCTGACATGGCCCGGGCGGTGATGGAAGGCATCTGTTATGAAATGTATGACATCATCAATGCCGAAATGGAAGCGGGCATTGCGCTCAATGGGATTCGTCTGACCGGAGGGGCAGCCAAATCGCCGATGTGGAGCCAGATGTTGTCGGACATCACCAAACAACCGATTCACTTGCTTTCGACCAGTGAAACCGGCTGTCTGGGGGCGGCTTTGTACGCTGGAATCGGGGTTGGCGCCTATCAGAATCCTCACGAAGCGGTGGAACGGGCGGTTAAGATTTCCCAGACCTTTATGCCAAATCCGGCTAATTATGAAGCCTATGATAAAGCTTACAAGCGTTTCAATGATGTCTACGATGCTTTAAACGGACGATTCTTTTAACAGGTGTAACTGGCTGCGCTGATCCGTGGCGATCAGCGCGAACCGCCGTGAGAAAATCAGCGGCGTCGCTGGATTTCAGGCCTTTGGGCCGGGGTTCAGCCGCCCTTTCATGGCAGTCTGAGACAAAGGGGGAAAAAATGGTAGATTTATCAAAAATGGATCAGCAAAGTATGGGGAAGCTGTTTGACTATGCAATTCTTCCCAAAGATACAACCACCCAGAAAGTCCGCGCTGGCGCAGTCGAAGCGACCGCTTGGAATTGTGCTGCGATGTATGTATCCAGCCCGTTCTGGCTGCCGGTGCTGGTTGATGCCTTAGCCGGCTCGGCGGTCTTGCCGGCCTGCGGGATTAATTTTGCCTGGGGCAGCGGCACCCCCCAAACCAAGGAATTTGAAGCCCGAGAAGCGGTCCAGCTGGGGGCCCGATCGATTGATATGTGTCTCAATCTGGGGGCCCTGAAGGATCGCAACCTGGCGGTACTGCGCGATGAGCTCAAGCGCTTTAAGGGCGCCGCCGGCGATCAGGTGCTAACCAAAGGAATTCTGGACATGGCCTTTTTAAGTGATGATGAAATTAAAATTGCCTGTGAGCTGCTGGTAGAATGCCAAATCGATTACATGAAAACCGCCACCGGTCAGTTTGAAGGACCGAGTATGGAGCAATTTCTGATTGCCAAAAAAGCCTGCCAGGGCACCGCGGTCAAGCTTAAGGTGTCGGGGGTGAAATTTCCGCGGCCCCAGAATGCCTACGCCTTTATTCTGGCTGGCGCCGATCTTATCGGGACCCGGGCGGCGCCGGAAATTATCGCGGCGCTGCCGACGATGCGCGAAATCGGAATGGTACCGGCCTTTGTCGAAGCGTGACGGAGCGGGATTTTTGCATGTGGAGCGACACCCTTGTTGCTTCCATGCATTTTTTTAGAAATAGTGTGGTATGGACTAGTTATGATCACACCTTAGGAGGAAATTATGAATATCAATTGGACCATCAATGATCTCGGTTTGCCGGGGGTCAGCGGCGAAGAGTCGCTGCTTGCCCGGGTTAAAAATTTGCCGCTGAGCTACGCCGAGATCACTCAGTTAAGTGGTCGGGCGGACCGGATTGGGGTTACCTCGGGCTTTCGGAAAGTGATCGAAACCTTTCCCGTGCCGGCACCCGAAATCCCGGCTGGATTTAAGGTTGGCTTGAGCTTTGCCGAGCGGGTGTTACGGGTCGATCTGCTTCGGGATATCGGCTATGATAAAAACAATTGTCTCAGACCGACCAAGGTCTTGTTTTCGGCGGACAGTGCCAATCCCTATGAGATCGCTCCGATTAAGGATTACATCGCCAATCTGACCTGTAACCCGGGCATCATTTATGATTTATTTATCAACAATCCCGAGGCCAATGTGGGCAATCACTTTAAGACCCGGGACGAGGTGATGGCCGAAATCGGCAGAATTCTGGGGCCCGGCGCAGATATTAGTGTTGAGCTTAACGATCCCTTCGGCAAAAGTGACAGCGAACTGCTGGAAGAGGCGGAAAAGTTCAGAGAAATGCTCAGCGAATACCGGGTTGTCATCAAGGTGCCCCATACCGGACCGGTAAATGCTAACAATGTCAGCAGCCTGCTGGCCGGGGATAAACGGCTCACCACCCGCTACACCAACCCCGCCACCGGGGATGCTTTCCGCGGCCATCGACTGGCGTTGTTGCTGCGGGAACACGGTTTCCGGGTCAATTTTACGCTGATGTTTGAACCCTGGCAGGCCGCCCTGGCACTGCAGGCCCGGCCTTATTTTATTAACAGCTTCATCCGCCATCGGCTGATCCAGTCGAAGGCCATCGAACGGTTGCTGCACCTGTATCAGACCACCGCCGACAAAAGCTATCTGGAACAGCTGCGGACGTTGCTGGTAGAGAAGGATTATTTTGCCGCCAATGAGACCAATATCGATCTTGATACCGTTTTTCGCGAAGCTGAAAACATCCTCAAGCACCGCCAGATCGGGACCCCTGAAGGCGCCGACGGATTGGATGCGGTGCGCCAGAATTTACGGCTTCTGCGCCACAGTAATCTGCCGGAGACCCGTCTGATTGTGTGTAGTATCGAGGGTAATGACAATTACCCGGATATCGATCGGCTGCTATCTACTGATGAATACAGCGACATGGCCGGCCGGGTCGTGGTGACGGCGGAGCCCCGCTATCTGGCCCGGTTTACCAGCGCCAATCAGGTTATTTCTTATCAACGCCGCTTTATGAATGCTGCCAATGGGATGGGTTAGGCGGGGCCAGCGGGAAAAGAACCCGCAGCTCTGACGACCGCAAAAAAACGGGCCGGTTCCACCGTTAATGGTGAAACCGGTCCGCTTTGGCGTTGGCCGCCCCGGCCGGGGTTATTTCCGTTCTTGCCGGCGGGGCTTGTTCATATTCCTGATCAGGGTTTAAAACCATTCGGCCAGCCAGTTACGCATCATATGAATTTCATCACGCTGAGTGTCGCGGATGGTCTGGGCAAATGGAATCAGTTCCTGATGGTCGGCGTAGCCGCTGGTGATCAGTTGTTGGGACATCATCACAGCATCCATATGATGGAAAATCATATCCTGCAGGAAGGCCTGATCGACGGCATCACCCTTGAGACTGGTCATATCCCGCATCATCGGCTGGTAATCAACCTGATGATCCAAATCGGGATACCAGCTGTTTAGCCAGTTTTTCATTTGTTCAATTTCGGCTGTCTGGGTGGTGATGATCGTGTCGGCGAATTGCTTCATTTCGGGCCGATCGGTATTGGCTTTGAGGACCGTGGCCGAGGCCACCGCTTCCTCGTGATGGGCAATCATATGAACCAGAAAATCATGCTCGTTTTCGATCGTCGCCTGCATCATTCCGGAATCCATCATTCCCGAATTCATCAGCCCGGACTCCATCATGCCGCCGGACATATTTTGAAAGTTTGGTTGTGCATTGTTGTTGTTGGACAGCAAATAGATAATCGTGCCCATCATCCCGATCAGGATCAGCAGGACCGCAGCGACGCTGGCCCCGAGGATCACTAGGGTTGTTTTTTTCATCTCAGACACCTCCACTTCGTAGCGATTTTGTCGCGATGGTTTAACTTTGCCGCCTGTCTGGGGGGCACAAAGCTAATCAATTCTGATACCAGGCCGGATCTCATCTAATAAGTGTAGCAGGTTGATGTTTAATTTAATGTGATCCGATCACATTAATAGCGGGATTCTTTAATACTCTTTAGTAAATGATACCATTTATTTGTGTCAACCTGGTGTCAAAAATAAAGTAATTGACAAAGGGGGTGGGGTGGCGGTATAATTGCGGCACAACGCATGAACGATTGCTCAATCGTTCATGTATTATTTATTGCGTATTATATATTATGAAGAAATTAAGAGGTGAACCATGTCGACTAAAATACCGCCGATTGAACGCTGTGACTGTGATGTGATCCATGAGGAGATCGTCCGGCAGGTCAAAGAAAAAATGCCCCCGGAAGAAATGCTGTACGATCTGGCTGAATTGTTTAAGGTCTTTGGCGATTCGACCCGGATTAAAATCCTCTGGGCTCTGGATGAAGCCGAGATTTGCGTCTGTGATATTGCCTACCT
>PGZR01000078.1 GCA_002841405.1 Firmicutes bacterium HGW-Firmicutes-4
ACCGGTGGTATAGCCCACGAGCCGCAAGGTATGATTCGGTGTAATTCCGAGGCCGACAGTTAAAGTCTGGATGAAAGAAGATAATAAAGTTTTGCATTTTGTTTTGCATATGTCTTTGTTTATTTAGCTCTGAAATGGTAATCATTTCAGAGCTTTTTTTATACAAAGAATAAGTAAATCTGTGAATATGCTGTTTGCCCTGAATGAATGTTCAGGGTATTTTTCTTTTTTGAGAGAGGAGAACGTGTGGAAAATCATCAAAAATATATGGATTTGGCCATCGACCTGGCCCAAAAAGGTCGCGGCCAGGTGAATCCCAATCCCCTGGTGGGCGCAGTGATTGTTAAGGATGGTGTGATCATCGGCAGCGGTTACCACGAAAAGTATGGCGGGCCTCATGCCGAACGCCAGGCCCTGGCGGCCTGCACCCAGTCGGCGGCCGGGGCAACCCTGTATGTGACGTTGGAACCCTGCTGTCATCATGGCAAAACGCCGCCATGTACCGAGGCTATTATTGACAATAAAATCAGCCGGGTGGTTATTGGGTCTACCGATCCCAATCCGTTGGTCAGTGGCAAGGGGATTGAGATCCTCAGACAGCAGGGGATCGTGGTGATAACCGGGGTGCGGGAAGAGGCGTGTCAGGAACTAAACACCGTTTTTTTTCACTATATCAAAACGAAAACCCCCTATGTGTTAATGAAATACGCCATGACTCTGGATGGTAAAATTGCCACCCATACTGGAAAATCGAAGTGGATTACCGGGGCAGAGGCCAGACAGGCGGTCCATCAGACCCGCAATGAAGTTGCCGGAATTATGGTGGGGGTCAACACTATTTTACAGGACGATCCCCAGCTGACCTGCCGGATTGAAGGCGGCAGAAACCCCAGTCGGATTATCTGTGATACCCATTTACGGACTCCGCTGACAGCACAAGTAGTGGTAACGGCCCGGAAAATACCAACCTATCTGGCCACCTGTTCTCGGGATCAGAATAAAATAAAGCGGTTTGAAATCATGGGCTGTAAAATTTTAGCAGTTTCACCAGCCGAGGATCATCTTAATCTCGGGGAACTGATGACTCGATTGGGGCAGGAAGGGATCGACAGTATTCTGCTGGAAGGCGGCGGCACCCTGAACTTCAGCGCTTTAAAAAGCGGCATTGTCAATAAACTCCAGGTTTATCTGGCTCCTAAAATATTTGGCGGCGCGGCGGCCAAAACTCCGGTGGAAGGCCCGGGGCTGGAAGATCCAGCGGAGGCCTTCCAGTTTATGGACCGAAAAATAAAAAGTTTCGGGGCGGATATCTGTCTTGAATATGTGAAGAGGTAGGGACATGTTTACAGGAATTATCGAAGAAGTTGGCAAAATCACGGCGGTCATTAAGGGGCAACGGTCTTCCCAGTTATGGGTTTCGGGTGCGGTTATCATGGATGATTTAAAACTGGGCGACAGCGTGGCGGTGAATGGGGTTTGTCTGACGGTGTCGCAGCTCCGTGGCAATAAGTGGATGGCCGATGTTATGAGTGAAACCCTGAGCCGCAGCAATCTGGGCGATCTTAAAGGTGGATCGGCTGTTAATCTGGAAAGAGCGATGCCCGCCAATGGCCGTTTCGGAGGACATATCGTGTCCGGCCATATTGACGGAACCGGTCATATTGTTCAAATCAGCAAAGATGATAATGCAGTGATCTTTGAGATTAAGGCACCGCCGAAAATAATCCGCTACATCATTGAAAAAGGCTCCATTGCCATTGATGGCATCAGCTTAACGGTCATCGGAATGACCACCGCCAGCTTTAAGGTGTCCATCATTCCCCATACCGTTAAGCAGACGATTCTGGGCATCAAGAAACCCGGCGATCCGGTCAACTTGGAAAACGACCTGGTCGGCAAATATATCGAAAAAATGTTGTTAAATCCAGCCCCAAAAATAGACCATAACCATGAAAAATCAGGTGGTTTGACCATTGATTTTCTGACTGAGGCCGGGTTTTAATAAAAAAAATAAAATTAAGAGAGGGTACTATGTTTAAATTTAATACCATTGATGAAGCACTGGAAGATTTGCGAGCTGGCAAAATTATCATCGTCACCGATGATGATGATCGGGAAAACGAGGGCGATTTTGTCTGTGCGGCGGAATTTGCCACCACCGAAAACGTCAACTTTATGGCCGTCTATGGCAAAGGGCTGATTTGTATGCCGATGAGCGAAAAATTGGTCAAAAAATTAGCCGTTCCCCAAATGGTGACGGACAACACCGATAATCATTGCACCGCCTTTACCGTGTCGATCGACCATGTCGATACCACCACTGGCATTTCCGCCGCAGAACGTTCGGTTACCGCCATCAAGTGCGTCGACGAGAATGCCAGACCGGAAGATTTTCGCCGACCCGGCCACATGTTTCCCCTGGTAGCCCGGGAAAATGGGGTGCTGGAACGAAACGGTCATACCGAGGCCACTGTTGATCTGGTCAAATTGGCCGGGTTGAAAGAATGCGGTCTGTGCTGCGAAATCATGCGGGAAGATGGTACCATGATGCGGACACCGGAACTGATTGAATTTGCCCAGACCCATCAGCTGAAATTTATCACCATCAAGGATCTTCAGGACTATCGCAAACAAAATGAAAAACTGGTCGATTGTGTCACGATCACTAAAATGCCGACTAAATACGGTGAGTTTATGGCCTATGGTTATGTCAATAAGCTTAATGGGGAACACCATGTGGCCCTGGTTAAGGGTGATGTGAGCGGTGACAGCCCGGTTCTGTGTCGGGTTCATTCTGAATGTTTAACCGGTGACGCCTTTGGTTCAATTCGCTGTGATTGCGGTGATCAGTTTGCGGCAGCGATGACCGCCATTGAAAAAGAAGGTCGGGGTGTGCTGCTCTACATGCGTCAGGAAGGCCGCGGCATTGGTCTGATTAATAAATTAAAAGCCTATGCCCTTCAGGATATGGGGATGGATACGATCCAGGCCAATATTGAACTGGGTTTCCCGGAAGATATGCGGGAATACTATATCGGGGCGCAGATTTTAAGCGATCTGGGCATAAAAAAACTCAGACTGCTAACCAACAACCCCAAGAAAATGGATGGTCTGTCAGAATTCGGTCTGGAGATGGTGGAGCGGGTTCCCATCCAAATGGAAGCATCTATCCATGACTTGTTTTATTTAAAAACCAAACAGGAAAAAATGGGCCATATTTTAAATTATAACTAAAAGGAGAACTGAAATGAATGTATATGAAGGAAAATTAGTATCAAAGGGAATTAAAGTGGGAATTGTGGTGGCACGGTTTAATGAGTTTATTGGCTCGAAGCTGCTGGGCGGAGCCATTGATGGCTTGAAGCGTCACGATGTGAAAGAAGAGGATATTGATGTGGCCTGGGTACCGGGGGCCTTTGAGATTCCCTTGATTGCTGCTAAAATGGCCAAGTTGGGAAAATATGATGCCGTTATCTGTCTGGGGGCCGTGATTCGTGGTTCCACCACCCATTATGATTATGTCTGCAGCGAAGTATCAAAGGGCGTCGCCCATGTTTCTCTGCAGTCAGAAATACCGGTGATCTTTGGAGTGCTGACCACCGAAAACATTGAACAAGCCATCGAACGGGCCGGAACCAAGGCCGGCAATAAAGGCTATGACTGTGCCCTGACGGCCATTGAAATGGTCAATCTGATTAACGAAATAGCAAATTAGATAAATAGGAAGCATTTGGTTCTTTATTTAAAATGCACTTCGAAATACCAATCGTTATTCGATAAGTATTCGAAGTGCATAAGTTTTACTTGTGTGTTCCGATGATTTAAAATTAAGGCTTCCTAAGGTCTTTTTTTTATCGACGCGATTTGTCCGGTGCGATAAGCTTTACTGTATTTTCTACAATGTTTGTCTTGTCCAAGCAAGGCATTAGCTGCAAAGATCGTTCCCATCATATCAAGATTCAGGGGATCCAGGACAGCTGAATCCATACCTGCCTGGAGAGCATATGACATAGCGGTTTGATTTATTAAAGTTCTTATCGGTAAGCCAAAAGATATATTACTGATTGCACCAGTTACATGAATCTGAGGGAATAGTGCTTTGATGGTTCTGATTTCCTCAACAAAATTTAATAAAGCATTATGATCGGTTGATAAAGCCATAACGCAGGGATCAAGATGAATGCGATCCGGGGTTACGCCGTATTTAGCGGCCTTTTCCACCATTGTTTTGGTAATACTAACCTTAGTTTCTAAGTCATTCGGGATTCCGTTGTTATCACAGGTCAGACCAACCACTTCCCAGGTATTACCTTCTAAAAGTGGGAGTAGGACTTCACACTTGTCCCCTTCCTCAGAAATGGAATTGATCATTCCTGGCATTTGGGCATATTTAAAAACTGCTTCGATAACTCGTGGATTTGGACTGTCAATGCTGAGTGGCGTATCAGTGGCATCCTGTACCACTTCCATCAGCCATTTCAGCGTTTCAATCTCATGTTCTGGGGCGGTACTTGCACAAACATCAATAAAATTCGCTCCGGCAGTTGTCTGTTTAATGGCTCGGTCGGCAATAAAAGATGCATCTCTATTTTCAATCGCTTCTTTTACAATTGGTATGGTACCGTTAATTTTTTCTCCAATAATAATCATCTAAGGCTCCTCTTCTATTTTTCTGAATTCTGTTAATCAGGTTCTCTAATTAATTGAGTCATTCTAAAGCCATCCCTGACAAATCTTGACACCTTCTGCGGCATTGTTAGTATAAGCGTCAGAGCCGACAAATTCACAACTTTCTTGAGTTACCGGATTTCCGCCGATGATAATTTTAGCATCAATGCTGGCGGCTTTAAGTGCCTCAACCGTATTTTTCATCGAATCAACAGCCAATGTCAGTACACCGCTCATACCGATAACATCTGGTTTGATCTCAAGTGCTTTTTCAACAAAGGCATCTGTTTTAACATCAATTCCCAGATCAACGACTTCAAACCCAGCGGATTCAATCATGCTTTTAAAGATGTTTTTTCCAATATCATGTAAATCGCCTTGAACGGTACCAATCAGAATGGTGCCCTGTACCATTGATCCATCGCCACCAAGAGCTGGTTTTAGAACAGTGATTGCTTCAGTCAGTAGCTCTCCGGCAAAAATGAGATCACCAACAAAATACTCGCCTTTTTCAAACAGATCGCCAACAATGGACATACCAGCCTGACAAGCGGTAACGGCTTCTAATGCTTCAGCTTCCGATGGTGCGGTGGCTAATAGTTCTTTCAACATTTCCATAACGACATCATCTTCTAAATCTCCAAGGGCTTGAGTTAATACATTTAAATCCATCATTTTTATAACCTTCCTCTTAATAAATTTTATATAAAAATCAGAATGATTGATATATACATAGATAGTGGTTCTGCCGTTAATCAACATTTACCATGTCAACATCAGCTTGATTTCGTAGTAAAACGATTTGGTAAAATTTGTCAGGTATTATTTTGGGGTATTATTAACATACTGTTTTAATAGTTTCAAACAACTGAGAATCAGAATAATGTATATTGCACAGGTTGGCAAAGCCAGAATAATTGACAGGGTTTGCAACTCGACGAGTGAACCGCCAAAAATCATTAAAGACATGGGTATGGCTGCCAAACAAAAAGCCCAGAAAATTGTTAGTTTTTTACCTGGACGCTGATCCAGTTGAATTTTTTTCGAGGAGACCATAGCCATTGTATAAGCAGCCGAATCAAAATTAGTTGCCATTGAGATGATTGATGTTATCAGAATAACAAAGACCAGAATCAACCCAAAAGGAGCTTTGCTAAAGATATCGACAACGGTAGTAGGTCCGCCATTTTCAAGCACGCCTTTAACTACATCATATGTTCCGTTAAGTTGTTGCGCCATGAAATAATTGCCAAATATAGAAAAGAAAGTGAATGAACCCAAGAAGCCATAGCCCAGACCACCAAAAATGACTTGTCTAATTGAACGGCCTTTAGATATTTTGGCAATAAATAAACCCATGAAGAGAGAATAAGACATCCACCAGGCCCAATAGAAAACCGTCCAGGATTCGGTGTAGCCACGATTATTAATGGGATCCATATAAGTGCTCATCTTTACAAATTGACTTAATAGAATTCCAAGTGAGGTCGTTTGCATTTTCAAAATAAATATGGTATTCCCCGTCAAAAATAAAAATAAAACAGCTGCCAGCATCAAGAAAATATTGATATCACTTAGAATTTTAATCCCTTTTTTTATCCCGTTATAGGCACTGATGGTGAAAATAATGGTGACAAGAACCATTACACCAAAGCGAAGAAGATTGGTGTCTTCCCATCCAAAAAGCTTATTAAGACAGGCAGAGACTAATGGTGACCCAATTCCAAGTGCGGTTCCAACACCACCAATGATACCGAATAGAAAAAAAATATTGATAAACTTACCGAGTAGGCCGTCGACGCGATCACCAAGAATCGGTCTACAGGCGTTGCTCACATCGAACTTCTCCTGTTTTAGATTATAGTGAACAAAAGCGAAGACGACGGCGGGAATCAAATAGACACTCCAAGCTGAGAACCCCCAATAAAAAAGAGGCAGCGTTGCAGCATACTCAGCTGCGGTGGTGCTTAAGGGTGCAATATCGAAAGGCGGTTCCATGTAATGAAAAACCCATTCAATACTTCCCCAATAGATAAAACCGGCGGCCATGGAAGCACAGAACATCATCGAAGCCCATGAAAATTCGCTGTACTCTTTTTTTCCGGTGCCTAATTGAATCGAACCATATTGTCCAGCGCCCAGGTAGAGGCAGAGAACAATTGAAATCAGAACAATCCAGATATAGATGAATCCCAGATTGCTGGTAATAAAGTAATTCATTGACTGAATCGATGCCTTTGAATAATCAGGAGCTATAAATAAACATAAACAAACTATACTTACAAATACGAGAACGATACTGATCATTGTTTTATCTGCTGTTGCGTTATCTGGTTTATTCAAGGTATACCTCCGTTATAATTTTGTGGATATAGGTAATTAAAAAGAAACTACCTATATCCATTGAAAAGGACAATAGATGATGAATAGACATGTTAGAAATCAAGAAAGCTCCAAGTTTATGTCTTCTTTTCGGTTTAGTGACTTCTTAATATATAATTGGGTTGCAGCACAACAGATAACTGCGATAACACCACTTACCCCAAGGATACTGAAAATGATGGTATAACCGCCATTGGCATATTGATCAATATAACTACCAAAGAGTTGGTGCATAAAGCTTTCGGGTAGGAATCCGATGACTGATAACATTCCGGTAGCAGCTCCAAAAATGTGAGGAGGGACATGCGTTTCGGTTAAGACGGATGAGGCAATTCCGTAGGCTCCGTTAGCCAGAAAACCAAGTACCAGAATAATGACAATTGAGGCAATTAAAAAACTGGCAGTTTGAGGTAGAAAAACAAGAGCAAAACAGCAAATTGCAGCGCCGATCATGGTAACTAGAATCGTTTTGGAAGGAGAGTTGTTTTTCTTGGCAATACCACCCAGTAATGGCGCTGAAATCAAGGCAATACCATAATATCGAATCATCCCGATGATACCGACTAGGGTTAAGGGGGCAAGAAACACATCAGTCATATAGGGCGTTGTGTAGTTCATACCCATATAGACAATCATGACAAAGAACAAGGTAATGCTTGCGAGCCAGACGCCAGGATGTTTCATGGCTGTCAGCATTTCATTGATATTGAATTTTTTTGCCGGGTCAGTGATAATTTCGTCCTCAAAACGGGGAATTGCGAAAAACGACAGTATTCCAAGCGCTAGAATAACAGCACCTAAAAACATCAGCGCATATTGAACACCAATAACATAATCGGGGGTTGCGTTAAATATGATCAAGGCGACAGAATTAATCGCTAATCCTCCTAATCCATAGAGGGCATAGCTGAATCCGACAACGGCTGGATAGTTTTCTTCCGAGTCAGAAAAACGTAATAATTTGTAACGGCAACCCCAGAAGAGCAGGATTGTGGTAAAGGCAAAAAGGGCAAAAATCAGAACCAGTATGGTGTAGGATGGCATGGTAGCATACCAGAATACCAACAATGAAGTACTGGTAAATCCAACCCATGCTAAAGTTCGTAGCCGGACTTTGTCGGCTAATATTCCGCAGGGAATATACAGAATGGTGGCCATGATACCGTACATACCGGATAAAAAGCCTAATTCTGCATTTGAAATATTCAGGCCGATTAATAAGGGTTCATAAAATACATTTTTCATATAAATTGGGATATAGATAATCCCGCTTCCTGCTCCTGAGATAAAAATCAACAGAAACCGATGCCACTTACTGAGGTTCTGATAGGTTACTTCTTTTTTATTCATGAGAGTCCTCCTTTTTCATTGGGGAGCGATTTGCATCACTCCCATCTGTATCCTTAATATTGATATTTTTTAGGAAGGTATTTGTTTAGAATTTCTTTTTGTTTTTTGGTGATATCCGGTAATTCATAACTTTCAATTCGCTGATCATACACTTTTTTAGCTCGCGTTTTGATGTCACCGGCTTTATTCCGCCCGTCTTCATTGCAAGCACCTCGATTAAACACCGGTGTTGTTAGATATGTTTCTTCTTTATAGTCTTTTGGTGTTCGGCCCTGCAGGAAGTTGCCTCGGGGGCCAATCTTTTTCAAGAGGTCGATGTTGGCCTTCTTTTCTGAGATCATCACACCTTCGCGGATTCGACGCATATACCGAAGCATTTCTTCATCCATCATAAATTTTGGATAACTTAAGAGGTTAAAGTTAGATAAGTCTCCAGAGGCATGGGGGAGGATGCAGGCATTGGTCAATGTTGCGGACAATGCCCCCAGGGTACTTTCTACACCAGCTTGATAATCAAAAGTAAAACCATCAGCCAGAGAACCGCCAGTTCGCATCGGAATGCGATAGTAATCACCCATTGCTAAATGGCCTAAACAAATGAGCATAAATTCAGGTGCTCCAGTAGATAAACGGACTTCTCTCATGTCAGCGATGGAAGAAAAGGGGCTGAATACCACTGGCAGTCCCGGGGATTTTAATTGGATGAGTACAGCAACTGCCAGCATATTGGCAAAGTCCGCGACGATGGAACCCATTAATGAAGGCGGTGCAGTCATGTTGGACATTGAGCAGGTTGTGACATTGACCGGTTGTTTTTCTTCAGCAAAAGCGAGATAATGTTCTATCGCATCCCCTCCGACAGTTAAAGGAGGAAGGACACACATGCCACTGTACAACACATAATCTTGATGATTATCCAGATACTCTTTGACCAGCTGAATACAAGCCCGGGAGCCGACTTTTGCATTACCCTTTTTATAATTATGTGGTGTAATACCGAGAATATTATACATGGGCTTTCGTGAATATTTGGCCAGCATAGCCATTTGAGCCATGGCAGACTCATCAGGAATATCTTCGAAACCGGGGATATCGGCAGCAACCATGCTGGATATGCCATATACTTCACTAGTATTGATGATTTTGTAAAAATTGACCAAGTCATCAGCGTTAGTATTGCGATAATTTCCTTCAAAATCTTCAATCGTGGGGCAACCATTGGTAGGAGCCACAACCAATGGCTGCCCTATACCCAGCGTTAATTTGCTTTCGATACCAACAATTTCAAAAGATTCTGGAATAGTCGATAGGGACTTGATCAATAAGTCTTCAGATATATAAACAAGATCACCCTCTACTTTTGCCCCATGGTTTTTAAAAATTTCAAGTGCTTCTTCATCTTCAATCTTAATACCAATTTCCGTTAATACCCGCATAATGCTTTCATGAATTAGCTCAACATCATCTTTAGAATAGAATTGATCAAATAGATTGCCTTTTAACATTTCTTTTCTCCTTAAATTTTATTTTGATTGATGTAAATAATTAAAGCAAGGAACGTGCCAAAAGTTAAAAATCATAAAAATCCTTGATGTTACAAAGAAAACGATTAAATGATTTGAGGTTTCTGAGTTATAACTATATAATAAGACGTGTTTAGTTAAACATTATGAGTCAAAATTGGTTCAAAAATGAGAGGTATTAAGGTCAGGGAATATGCAAGAAATTAGCTTTAAACATAGTGCAGAATATTGGGACTATCTGAACAGTTTGGAAAAGCGGTTCTATATTGATATATTGGAAAATAGTTGCAACGAAATTTATGTTACGAATAAAGAAGGAAAAATAATATATGTAAATCCAAACTCAATAAAAAACTATGGTCTTAAACCGGAAGATATTATTGGAAAAAACAACCATGATCTCTGGAGAGGGAAGTGGAGCCCTCCGGCCATTCAAAGATGTGTGGAAGAACGGCGAACCATTTTTGCGCAACAGACATACTTGATCACGGGAAAAGAAATAACAACCATCGTGACACCAGTTTTTGATGATGACGGTGAGATTAGATTTGTCTTGTGTATTGTTCAGGAAGAAGCTAAAGAATATGACATCAGTTATAAAAATATCGATATTGATACTTTTGAAACAAAAACTCATCCTGTTGAAAAGAGAAAAAGCAAATTTCAAAGCGAGATTGTCGGATACAGTTATAATTTTTGTAAAATTATGGTGCAGATGAGACGTGTGGCAGGATCGGAAGTACCAGTCATGATTTTAGGAGAATCGGGTACTGGCAAAAGTCTGATGGCTGAATTTATTCATGAAAACAGCACTCGGAAAAACAAACCATTTATCCAAATTAATTGTGCAGCAATTCCGGAGAATCTTTTAGAGTCAGAGCTCTTCGGTTATGCGCCGTATGCATTTACTGGTGCCAACCCAAAAGGAAAAATAGGGCTGATTGAAATGGCAGATCAAGGAACCCTGTTTTTAGACGAAATTGGAGATTTAGCACCGAGTTTGCAGGCAAAACTGTTGGATGTGCTTGAAAACAAACGCTTTATTCCGGTAGGAGGCCAAGAGATTAAATCGGTTGACATCCGTATTATTACAGCTACAAATCAAAGCTTAGACAAACTTGTTAAAGAAAAGCGTTTCCGCGAAGATTTATATTGGCGGATCAATATTTCGAAAACGACGATCCCTCCTCTTAGAGAGCGAAGGGATGATATATTACCACTTTTGTCTTTTTATTTGGATAAAAACAATAAAAAATACGGAAAAATAAAAGATTTTTCACCAAATGTGATTGGGATCCTTCTTGAATATTCCTGGCCAGGAAATGTCAGACAATTAAAAAATCTGGTCGAATTGCTGTTTATCATGACCAGTGGAAACACGATTATGGTAAATCATCTGCCCGAGTTTATATTGGATGAAATAGAAGAACCCAAGGGAATCAATCCGGATTCCTTTGAGTATATTATTGAAAGTGTTAAAAAATCAGTTATCCGTGACTATTATAGAAAACATCCGACCAGTCGAGAGCTGGGTTTATCACTAGGCTTAAGCCAAACAAAGGCCAATCGGTTAATCAATCAGTATTGCGGGGATATTGAGAAGACAGAATAGAATAAAGAATAAAGAGACCCTGTTATTTGAAAATTTTTCAAATAACAGGGTCTAAATTTAGAAGATCGATATTAAGCTAATTCATCAAGGCTGACCACGCCATTTTGAAGCGCCAGTTCCTTGAGATCTTCATATTGTCCAGCCATGCTGGTAAAAAAGTAGGGGTTAACATAAAAGATACCAAGAATACCAAAGGTAAATCCGTTCAGTAAAAACCACCCCAGAAAGCTGAGGGACATCATAAAAATCTCACCCTTGTGGCCCTGAGTCATCCGCATCGAAATTTTGACGGCTTCGGTGGCAGGAACATTGGGATATTCAGCCAAAATATAGGGGGTAAAACAATAGGCGAGGGACTTAATAATGCCGGGTATAACAAAAAGTAGGGACCAGAGAAAAATAAATAATTCCATCCACAACATGCCCCCCAGTTTTCGGCCAAAATCCGAAAAGCCGGTTTTAAACATATCTTCAATAGTCGGGGCGGGGAGTTCACCGCGGTAAATCCACAGTGAAAAAAATTGCAGACCAACCATCATCGGCGCCCAGACAATCAGTCCACCCAGGCCGCCTAAAAATGACGTCACCCCGGAAGCAGCACCAATCACAACAAACGCCAGTATCGTTGCGCCGACGCAGATCCAATAATTTTCTGAAAAGCGCTGCTTGGCGATGGCTTTAATTTCTTGTCTTGTTTTCATAAAAATCTCCTTCTTAGTTTTTTATAATCAACAATAAAAATGCCGGCTAAAAAATTCGTCCAGCACTTTTATTGGTATTAAAAATCAGGATTCCCAGGTTACAAAATAAACACCGTCGGCTCTTTTTTGTCCTTTACCCAGCTCGGAATGTCTTAAGACACTGAGTTCCGCGCTGACTTCCTCAGGGGTCAGACCAAATTTTTCAACAAATTGGGGAACGGTTACCCCATTATTGGCGACGATGTATTCGTAGAATTCTTTTTGACGAGGGGTCAGACCCTGGGTTCCGGTGTGGCCGGATCGCTGGCGATCGAGCTTGGCACTGTGAACAGCACTGGGATCACAGGTTTGAACCAGTTTATGCTGGCCTAAGGCACAGTCATCACAAAAAATCTTGCCTTTTACTTCATAAATATCGTCGTCTTCAAGTTCAGTACCGCAGGAAAAACATTTTTGCATAATAAGCTCCTTTGTATAAAAAAATAATAACCGAAATTGATCGATAGGCTTAAGAAAAGTTTGGTAATTTCTTAAGAATCTTTGTATATAATATCACGACTTACGGCAAGAAGAAAGCGAAAGTTGAGTGATAAACCCGGCCGATATCGGCATTATAAGGGCAATGAATATGAAGTGATCGGGGTTGGCAGCCATAGTGAAACCCTCGAAGCCATGGTTATTTACCGGCCGCTGTATGGTGATGGTGGGCTTTGGGTTCGGCCGGCTGCGATGTGGAACGAAATCATTGAAAAAGATGGCGTTACACAAAAACGTTTTGAATATATTGGAGAGGCATCATTAAAAAAAGATGAACTATAAACTTAAGGAAAAAGACCTGCTAGACGACCTGAAAGGACTGCTGCAAATTGATTCGACCAATGCTGATGCCGGGCCGGTGATACCGGAGGCACCCCTGGGAATTGGTATTAATGAGGCTATCAATTATGTGCTGGAACTGGGCAAGCGCTTTGGTTTTAAAACCAAAAATTGTGATGGCTATTGCGGTTATATCGAAATGGGTCAAGGTGAAGAAATGATCGGCATCCTGACCCATGTGGACACCGTTCCAGTGGGGGACGGCTGGTCCGTGAATCCCTTTGATCTGACCATTGACGGGGACAAGGCCTATGGCCGGGGCACCATCGACAATAAGGGTCCCACCCTGGTGGCGCTTTATGCCATGAAGGCCCTAGCCGATAGTGGTGCGCCGATCAATAAACGGGTGCGGCTGATTATCGGTGGCGACGAAGAAGGGGAACAATGGCATTGTATGAACCGCTATAAAGCCACTGAAGAAGCGCCGACCTATGCCTTTTCACCGGATTCCGGGTATCCCGCCATTTATGCCGAAAAGGGCATTCTGAATGTCTGCATCAAAAAGAAACTGGAGCCGGCGATTCACAACCTGGGCTTTTTCAGTGGTAATCAGATCAATACCGTTCCCGATTACGCCAAAGCCATTGTCCGTGATGCCGTTTATGAAAGCACTGGTAAACCCGCTCATGCATCTCAGCCCCATGAGGGGATCAATGCGATGTTTTTATTGGCCAGTGAGCTGAGAATGCTGGGATTGGAACACCCTTTTCTGGATCTTATCGATATTGCCACCTCGGAAGGACTGAATATCGATTTTGAAGATGAAATTTCCGGGAAACTTACCGTCAATCCATCAATTGCCAATGTCAATCAGGAAAAAGCGGTGTTGAAGTGCGATATCCGTTATCCGGTAACCATGAAAGGAACCGACATCCGGGATCACATTGAAAGAGCTGTTACCCCCCTGGGTTTTTCGGTTAACATCAACTATGATTTGCCACCGCTGCATATTGAGAAAGAAAGTTATCTTATCGATGCCCTGCAGAAAATATATGAAGACTATACTGGGGATACGACCGGACCCAAGGCGATTGGCGGCGGAACCTATGCCCGGGCCTTTGATAATGCCGTGGCTTTTGGAGGGCGATTCCCCGAGGAACCGAACACCTGTCATCAGACTGATGAGTACTGGAGCATAATCAGCATGAACAAGAATTTTGATATTATCACCAAAGCCCTGGAAAGTCTGGTACAATAATAGTAGGGCAGCCATGCGGCAACCCTAAATCATAGCGACAGAAATGGGGAAAAACATGACCATTCATTTTGATAAACAAGCAGTGTTAGAGGCCTTGCAAGGGCTGTTACAAATAAAGTCAGTCAACGGCAACGCCGGGGCGGTCACAAAAGAAGCACCCTTGGGAACCGGGATTAATGAGGCCATCAATTACGTGTTGGAGTTGGGCAAAAATTTCGGCTTGACCACCAAAAACTGTGACGGGTATTGTGGTTACGTGGAATTCGGAGCAGGCCCGGAAATGGTAGCAGCGATCACTCATGTTGATACGGTGGAAGTGGGCGACGATTGGACCGTGCCGCCGTTTGACTTGACTATTGACGGCGATACGGTTTATGGTCGGGGGGTACTGGACGATAAAGGTCTCACCATCATTGCCCTGTTTGCCTTGAAAGCCCTGAAAGAGGCCCGAGTCCCGATCAATAAACGGATTCGCCTGATCATCGGCGGCGATGAAGAAGGCGGCAGCTGGGCCTGTATGAAACACTACAAAGAAACTGAAGAAACTCCGGTCTACGCCTTCTCGCCGGATTCCAGCTTCCCGGTTATTTTTGCGGAGAAGGGTATCATGAATGTGATTTTTGAAAAAAAATTGGAGGCTGGCCTACCGGTGCTAAACTTAAGCAGCGGCAAACAGATCAATTCGGTTCCGGATTTTGCCCAGGCTGTATATGGCGGCCAGACTTACGAAGCCAGGGGTAAATCCGCCCATGCTTCCGAGCCGCAAAAAGGTGATAATGCGCTACTAAAACTGGCGGGAGAATTACGGGCGGCGGGCATTCAGCATCCGCTGCTGGAGCTGCTTGATCGGGCGACACCGGAAGGTTTTGGGATTAAACTGTCTGATCAGGTGTCCGGGGATCTGACCCTTAATCCGGCTATTGCTTATGGGGATGATCATGTCGCTGTGCTCCGCTGTGATATCCGCTACCCGGTGACGAAAAAGAGCAGCGAACTCTGCGCCGCGATTCAGAAAGCCACGGTCGATCTGGGTTTTTCCCTCAAAATGGATCATGAAACCCTGCCCCTGCATGTGGATCAGGAAAGTTTTCTGGTCACATCGCTGCAAAAAGTATATGCCGACTATACCGGGGATACCAGTGGTCCAATTGTCTCGGGGGGCGGAACCTATGCCCGGGCCTTTGATAACGCCGTGGCCTTTGGCGGAGCTTTCCCCGGCGAAGTCAACACCTGTCATCAGACCGATGAATTCTGGAGCATTGACAGCATGGCGAAGAATTTTGACATTATTGTCAAGGCGCTGGCAGTGCTGGCGCAGTAAATGAGTAGTAAATAATCGCTTATCGACCATTGTTTTTTAATGGCTAATAAGCGATTTTTTTATTTGGTAGCCAAATTGCGCTGAGTAATTTTGATAAAAAATTATTAAAACTTTGCAGGAAAATCGAGAAACTACGGGCTTTTTTGATTCGTTAAGCGGATTCGTGGTATAATAAAAGAAATTAGCAGTTAAAATCCTGTCTTGAAACCCGATGGAAAATCAAAGACAGGATTTTATTTTTTTACAAAGGTATTTTGTGTTCTAGAGATTTTGGTGTTTGTGAGGACGGATTAGAATAAGTTTTAAGGTGAAGAATGATGGAGAAACAAACAATAAGTATGGTGATTCCCTGCTATTGTGAAGAAGAGGTCATTCCCCTTTTTTATGATACGTTGGTGAATGAGGTTATAGCGCAGATGCCCACGGTAGATTTTGAGATTCTGTTTATTGATGATGGTTCAAAAGATAAAACGCTGACGATCATTAAAGGTCTCAATAAACAGGATCGTCGTGTTAAATACATATCATTTTCCCGGAATTTTGGCAAAGAAGCCGCCATTTATGCTGGGT
Organism: Firmicutes bacterium HGW-Firmicutes-4; assembly: GCA_002841405.1. GTDB lineage: Bacteria > Bacillota > Clostridia > Eubacteriales > Eubacteriaceae > Acetobacterium. The sequence continues at coordinate 16,202 of PGZR01000078.1, forward strand.
TAAAGTATGCCTCCGGGGATTATGTCGGGATTATGGATGTTGATTTGCAGGATCCGCCGGCTTTAATCATGCCCATGTATGAGGCTCTGATTAATGAGGATTTTGATTGTGTGGCGGCCTGTCGGTCAAGCCGTGCCAGAGAATCCCGAATTCGTTCTTTTTTTGCCAAACGCTTTTACAAGCTGATCAATCAGATGACGGGTATGGAAATTGTCGAGGGGGCGCGGGATTTTAGACTGATGAAGCGGTTTGTGGTCGAAGCTGTTTTGGCGGTCGGCGAGTACAATCGCTTTTCAAAGGGCATTTTTGAATGGGTTGGTTTCAAGACAAAATGGCTGCCTTATCAGGATGTTGAGCGAGTGGCCGGAAAAACCAAGTGGTCTTTCTGGGAATTATGTCTTTATTCAGTGGAAGGGATCATCGGTTTTTCAACCGCACCGTTGGCCTTTGCCTCAGCCACCGGCCTGCTTTTTTGTATGCTATCCTTTGTCGCCATTGTGGTAATCATCATTCGGGAAATATTATGGCATGGTTCCGCCTATGGGTGGGCCTCGCTGGTGTGTTTAATTTTTTTGATCAGTGGGATTCAGTTATTCAGCATTGGGATTTTGGGTCAATACCTGGCCAAAACTTATCTGGAAACGAAAAAACGACCTATTTTTATCGTTAAGGAACGCAGTTAAATGAAGACATTCAAAAATTCGTTATGGGACTATGGAATTCTGGCGTTAATCGCCGTTTTGTTTCTACTGATATTTGCTTATGGAACCAGTCCTTTGTTTATCGATAATTTTGGTATCTCAGATTCGGCGATCTTTTTACTGATTGGCAAAGGCATAACCGCTGGTTACATTCCCTATGTTGATTTATTTGATCATAAGGGGCCGGTGATGTTTTTTATTGAAGCCTTAGGATGGTGGATCAGTCCCAATCGTTTTGGTAACTTTTTGCTGCAATGGCTTTTTATGACCGCAAATCTGGTGCTGATTTTTAAAATGGGGCGATTGTTTTTAGAAAAAAAGTGGTGTTGGGTTCCGGTTGCTTTCTTTTTGTTAATTCTGGCGGCCACCTTTGAAGGCGGCAACTTAACGGAGGAATATAGTTTGCCGCTACTGTTGTTGCCGCTATACCTGGCCACCAAATATTTTAAGTTAGAACCCCTGGGAAAGGCCAAGCATCCGCCACTCTATGCGCTGGTATATGGAATCTGCTTTACGTTAATTATCTTTATCCGCTTAAATAACAGTGTGTTTATTGGTGCAATTGTCTTAGTGGTGATGATCCAGCTACTGGCCAACCGGTCATTTCGCAATTTTTTTGATAATGTTTTGACTTTTCTGAGCGGTTCGTTTTTTGTCTGTTCGCTGGTAGCCATTTATTTTTTGGCCAATCATGCTTTTGGTGATATGATTTATGGGACCTTTTTGTTTAATCTCAAATATGCTGGGGGGATGTCGGGGATATCAACACCAGCGGAGTTTGTAAAATTTAGTTATGGCATTGCTCCGATGCTTTTTTCTTTTAGTATGGGCGTTTATTATGTGCTGAAAAAAGTAAGCAAAGAAATCGGCTGGTTATTAATCAGCGGCTCCCTGATAACCTTTTTTTCGCTGCTGTTGGGCGGCGTTTTCTACCATTATTTTATCTTAACGACGCCGTGCTTTGTTTTGGCCATTATCTTACTGATTGAGCTCTACGTAACAAATGGGAAAATGCTGATCCAGGAAAATTATCACGTGATGCTTGTCGGAGTATTGGCGTTGCTGCTGATAACGGTGGGTATCTACCTGAACTTTTCTTATCAGACGGTTCGGGAAATTGCGGCTGAACAACCGAATGACAGCTATTATGAAAATGCCCAGACCATCAAGAATTTAATCCCAGCTGCTGATTTAGACAGCATTTTGGGTTATTCGGTTCCCGCCGGATGGTTTCTAAAGGCGGAGATTACACCCTGTTACAAATATTTTACGATGCAGGAATGGTGGGGTCGCTATGATCCGCAGGTGCTTATTGATACCAATACGCTACTGGAAAATGATCCGCCTAAATGGATTGTTTTAAATAATGATCCCCAACAAAACCAGACGCTCTATGCGGTTCTGGCGATGAAATATGAATTAGTCACTAAAGATACGGTCGTTACTTTATACCATCTCAAAAGTGAATAAATAAAATGAGTAAATAAAACCCGGTAACCGGGATAAAAAACGATTGTCGACCATCGAATTAAAAATGGTTGACAATCGTTTTTTTTTTGGTTAGAATAGCAAGAAGAGGTGATGAAATGTCGACAAAACAAAAATTATTACAAACCTTGGAAGAAAATCGCGATACCTATCTCTCCGGAGAAGTGCTGGCCAGCACCATGAATGTCTCGCGGTCGGCCATCTGGAAGGCCATCAAAACATTAAAAGAAGCGGGTTATGAAATAGAGTCCACCACCAACAAAGGCTACCGGTTAAAAAGCGAATCGGATCTGATGTCGGCGGAAGGGATACACCCCTGGCTTTCCCCAACTAACCGGGAGCTTGAACTGATTGTCTATCAAACCGTCGGTTCTACGAATCAGGAAGCCAAGAAATTGGCACTGGAAGGGGCAAAAACGGGAACGGTGATTATCGCCGAAGAGCAAACCCAGGGACGGGGCCGCATGGGCCGTTCCTTTTATTCACCGCCCAAAAGCGGGATTTATTTAAGTCTGGTGTTGCGTCCCGATGTGGCCGCCCGTGATGCGGTGCTGTTAACCACCGGGGCATCGGTGGGGGTTTGCCGGGCCATCAAAAAAGTGACAGGTATTGATACCCAGATCAAGTGGGTCAATGATATTTACCGGGGCGACCGGAAAATTGTCGGAATTCTCACCGAGGCGGTGACCAACTTTGAGAACGGACAGTTCGAGTTTGTGATCATCGGCATCGGGGTAAATTTCAAACAGCCTGAAGCGGCTTTACCCAAAGAGCTGGAAGATATTGTCGGGACATTATTTGATGAAAAACCAGATGCCCTGACCCGTAATCGGTTGGCGGCGGAAATTATCAACGAGGTCTTAACGATCTGTGACGATCTGACTAATCGGAATTTTTTAGAGGAATACAAAAATCTCTCGATGGTTTTGGGAAAACAGATTAAGGTTTTCCGGAACAATGAGTGGGAAATAGCAACCGCCCTGGACATCAGTGACGAAGGTGGACTAATTATCAAAAATCAATTTGGACAGACGGAAACCCTGAACAGCGGGGAAATTAGTATTAGAAAATTAGAATAGGATGGAAAAAATGATTGAAAAAAATACCCTTAATATAAGAATGCTGGTGATGTGCGGATTATTTTCCGCATTGATCGTGGTCGGGGCGATGATTAAAGTGCCCCTGCCGGGAATACCTTTTACCCTCCAGACCCTGTTTGTCATTCTGGCGGGATTGCTGCTGGGGTCCCGGGGCGGACTGATTGCCGTGCTGGTTTATATTTTTCTCGGCCTGGTTGGTCTGCCGGTATTTTCCGGCGGCGGCGGTTTGATGTATGTATTAAAACCAAGCTTTGGCTATATTGTTGGCTTTGCCCTAGGAGCCTTTGTCACCGGCTGGCTGGCTGAAAAGAACACCGGTAACGGAACCCTGCCGATGGTCATTGCCGCCTTGGCCGGAACCGCAGTGATCTACGCGCTGGGACTGACCTGGTATTATATTATTGCCAATTATTACCTGAACACCCCGGTGGGCGCAGCTACCCTGATGATGACCGGCTTTGTGATGACGCTGCCGGGGGATCTGATTAAGATTGCCATCAGCGTGCTGCTGGCCAAACGATTGGCTCCGGTGATGAAACAAAAAGGGTACAATTAGAAAAAGGTGACCGAACATGGAATTAAAAATTCTGATTCGGTCACCTTTTGTTTTTATTTAGTTTGACGGCTTACAGATCCACGGGGGGTCAGGCCCAGGGAATGAACCTTAGCCAGGCTGTTTAAATAAATCGGTTGGATTTATTGCCGCTTGAGTAGGTGGGTTTGATTTAAATGCCAGAAAGATGATAAAATTAAAGTGGACGATCTGGCTGCTCTCAGGTAAAATAAAATCATATTTCAGTTACGACGAAGAATCAGGATGCTGGAATTTAAAAGATAGGAGACTGAGTTTGAAGGTTTTTGACAGCACTAATACGGACGTTTATTTTAACCTCGCGATGGAAGAATACTTGTTTAAGAACTGTGTTGACACTGAATATTTGCTATTGTGGAAAAACCATAACAGCATTGTCTTGGGAAAACACCAGAATATTTTTGAGGAAATCAATTTAAAAGCGGTAGAGGAATCAGGGATACAAGTGGCCCGGCGAAATACCGGAGGAGGTACGGTATTTCACGATGAACAAAATCTTAACTACTCATTTATCTGTAATAGCGAGGGTGATGGTTTTGCTGATTATGAGCAGTTTTTGATCCCGGTGATCAAGGCACTAAATGAGATGGGAATACCGGCAGTAAAAAGAAGAACCAGCGATATTGCCATCGGAGAACAGAAAATATCCGGGTCTGCCCAAACGGTCAAAAAGGGAAGAGTTCTGCATCACGGCACCCTGCTGTACAATTCGGATCTTAGCCTGCTTAAAAATCTGCTGAAAACCACCACCGGGAAAATCACGTCTAAGTCGGTTAAATCGGTTCGAAGCGACGTTACCAATATAAAAAAACACATGACCGATCAATCTATGACAATGGCGGCGTTTAAGGATACATTACTCGAGAAACTGTTGCCGGACGGAATTGAAAAGGTACGCTTAACCGAAGAAGACATTCAATCGATACAGGCTCTGGCGGATGAAAAATATTCCCAGTGGGAATGGAACTACGGTCAATCGCCGAAGTTTTCATTTGAAAAAGAAAGTCTAGTCCTCAGTATAAACGGAATAAAGATGCCGATCGATGTTAAACTGGAAATTATCAAAGGTAAAATTGCCAAGGCTGAAGCGATAGTTGATGGTTTGGCAAATGCAGAGTTGGAAGAGACTCTTACCGGAGTCAGATATGGTTATCGGGAAATTCTACATAAACTGGATGAAACACAGTTTAATAAAACAGCTCAAATAAAGATAGATAATCTAACTAATTGTTTTCTTTAGAATACATAAAAAGGAGAAGTCATGATGAAAAAAAACGTTCAAATGCCAAAATTAGGAGAACAAATGGAAACCGGGGTGTTGGCGGCCTGGAATAAAGAGGCTGGTGAAGTGGTAAAAAAAGGTGAGGTGCTTTTTGAAATCGAAACTGAAAAGGTGGTCAGCGAAGTTGAAAGCATGGAGTCAGGGGTTCTGGAAGAGGTCTTTTTTGAAGCTGGAGATGAAATAAAAGTTGATGAAATCATTGCCGTCATCAACTGTGATTGATTAAGGGGCCAAAATGGAAAAGAAACCGGAATGGTTAAAGGTCAACTACAACAAAGAGGCAGTGGAAGAAGTCAGCGGGCTGATGGCCAAACTGAAACTGAATACCGTCTGCAAGGAAGCTAATTGCCCCAATCTGGGTGAGTGCTATAAAAAACGCACGGCTACTTTTATGATCCTGGGTAATATTTGCACCCGTCACTGCCGGTTCTGCAATGTGTCCAGTGGAGTGGTGGAAGCGGTTGATCCCAAAGAGCCCCAGCATCTGGCAGAAGCTGTAAAAGAACTGGATTTAAAACATGTGGTGATCACCAGTGTCACCCGGGATGACCTGGAGGATGGTGGCGCTAAACATTTTGCGGACACCATCAAAGCTGTGCGGGCATTAAATCCCGGTGTTTCCATTGAGGTGTTGATTCCTGATCTTAAGGGAGTGAATGAACATTTAGATGTGGTTATTGCTGCCAACCCGGATGTGATCAATCATAATGTCGAAACCGTCCGGGAACTTTATCCGGAGGTTCGGCCAGAGGCCGACTATGATCGATCCATGCACGTGATTCGGCATGTCAAAACAAAGGCGCCCCATATTAAAACAAAGACTGGGATTATGGTGGGTCTGGGGGAGACTGACGAACAGGTTTATGAGGTCATGGATGACAGTCTGAAAGCTGGCTGTGATATTTTCACCATCGGCCAGTATCTGCAGCCGTCGCAAAAACACATCGACGTCAAAGCTTATGTGACCCCGGCGAAGTTCGCCGAATACAAAAAAATTGGTGAAGCAAAGGGCTTTCACTATATTGCCAGCAGTCCCCTGGTGCGCAGCTCCTACCGGGCGGAAGAAGCTTTGGAAGGAGGAAAAAGCCGATGATTTATATCGAAAACAATTCCACCGATCCCTTTTTTAATTTTGCGTTGGAATACTACCTTATTACCGAAAAACAGCTGCCGGAAGATCAGGTTTTTATTTTCTGGCGAACCGAGCCAACCCTGATGATTGGCAAGTACCAGAATACCATTGAAGAAATTAACGAAGACTTTGCCAAACAAAATGGGATCAAGGTGGTGCGTCGTATCACAGGCGGCGGAACCATTTACACCGATATGGGGGGCTGGCAGTTCAGTTTTATCACCAAAGGGTTGGCAGAAACCATCGATTTCAACAAGTACATCGGTCCGGTGATCGAAGGACTGAAAAAACTGGATGTTCCGGCTGAGTTCAATAGCCGGAATGATCTGGTTATTCACGGCAAAAAATTCTCCGGCAACGCCCAGTGTATGTTAAACGGATACACCCTCCATCATGGCTCGCTGTTGTTCAATACCGATTTTGAACAGATGGTCAAGTGCCTGACGGTGGATGACTATAAAATTATCTCCAAAGGCATTAAATCCGTTAAGGAACGGGTGACCAACATTTCAGAGCACTTAAAAAACCCCATTGATACGAACACGTTTAGAAAACTGATGGTGGAGAGCATTATGCAGGGATCCCGTGCGGAATATAAATTGACGGCTGCCGATCTGGAACGGATCAATGCCATTGCCAGAGAGAAATTCGCAAGCTGGGAATGGAACTATGGAAAATCTCCTAAATTCAACATTACCAGAACCGGACGGTTTGATGGCGGAAAAATGGAATTTAAACTGGATGTGAACAATGGTAAAATAAGTGACTGTACGATCTACGGAGATTTCTTCGGAACCATGGACATCAAGGTCTTGAGTGAAGCACTCATTGGCACCACCTACAATAAAGAAAGCATCAAAAAAGCCATCACAGCCGTTGATATCAAACAGGGATTCTACCAGATCAATGTCGACGAACTGGCCGATATTATCTGTTAAAAGTCATGCCTCGTCGCATCATTGACGGGGTTTTTTCATGCCAAAAATTAAGGCAAAATATCCGGCCTTTACCTTTTTACGGGAATACGTTACAATAGTCTGATGAGTGAATGGATCGTTCATTTAAGAAAGTCGGACAGGTCACATGAAAAATTAAAGTAGATGTGATAAAATCATCCCATTGCTTAAAATACAAAAGCTTTTATTAAGAGTGGCATATGGAATGATGGGAAACAGAAGGAGACAAATTTATGGATAGTTCAAGAAAATTTCTTATTGTATCAATCAGTGCTGCAGTGCTGTTGATCATTTTAGTCAGTTGTACACTGGCCTACTCAGGGCGGGATAATACACTGATGGCAGACAAAACCCTAAGCTTTGAAATTAACGGATTTAATGTGGAGCTGCCGCTTTCAGAAAACGACGCAGTGTACGATGCGGTGAGTTTGAGCAGTGTTACTGAAAATAAAATAAAATTACTCAACGAGGTCGGCGCCAACGTTAAAATAAACGGCAAGGGCATTGGCGCCGGGACAACCATTGATTTAAAGTTGGATGAGCTTTCATCCAACGAACTGATAAAAATTCAGGTGGGCAATGAAAAGGATGAACGGGTGATTTATCTGAGAACCCTGTCATCCCAGCTGCCGGGAATTATTCCCGCCGGAGCAAGCAGTTACGAAGGAAATTACTTTGCTGCAGTGGCAACCGGGGGGGCCGCCTTATATGAACTGAATAATCAGGGTGAGGTTGTTTTTTATATCGCAAAATCGCCAGAAAAAGCCAATGGCGAATCCTATCGGGATTTCAAAAAACACGTTTATGAAAATGGCACCGTACGTTACAGCTATCAACGGGTATACGGCGACAGTAACGGTATCGGTTACGCGGTGGGCGAGCGGGTAATCTTAGATGATCAGTATCAGGAAATAGATATTATTACCCTGGCTCAAAGTGAAGTTGCAAAAGCAGGGGATCCGGTGGATGGTCGGGACTTCATCTTAATTGATGATAACCATTATATTGTTGAAGCTTCTCAATTGGTGCTGGTGCAAAATGTACCGGACGGATTAGGTGCCAACACGATGGGATCAAAGGTAGTTCGCAACCTGATTCAGGAAGTGAAAGATGATCAGGTTGTTTTTGAATTTACCACGGATTCCCATCCGGAATTATATGGGCTGAGCGTCACTGACTATGATTATAGCAATACGACCAGCCAGAGTCCCGATTATGCCGGATTGAATCGGATGATCATCGATCCCGCCGATAACAATCTGATAGTTTCTTTTGGAAACATGAATACCATTATCAAAATTGATCGGGAAAACCGCGCTGTGATCTGGAAATTATCAGGCAATGGTGATGAATTTGGGATGTCACCGGAACAAAAAACTTCGGGACAAACTGATTTGGCCATCACCGACGAAGGTGAATTAACCGTATTTGACAATGCCACAAGCACCGGTCAAACCCGAATCCTGAAAATAAAACTGGACGAAGTCAATAAGAAAATCATCGGATACCAGGAATATAAGGTGCCGGGAAAAACCTCCCTGGCCTACGGCAGTGCCCAGAAAATCGGTGACAACATTGAAGTCTACACGATCGGCTGGGGTCAGCTCAAAAACGGCAATGTGGCCATTTCCGAAATAGATTTCAACACTGGTAAGAAACTGCTGGAAGTTACCTTGCCGCAGGGCGTGGCCAATGACCGGGTCCAAAAGTTCAAATAGGTAAAAAGAAACAATAAGAAACAATAAGAATTGAGGCTAACCATGAAACCATTATTTTTATGCTACCCCAAATGTTCAACCTGCCAAAAAGCGAAAAAGTTTCTGGCAGAAAACCAGATCGATGTGGAAGAACGGCATATTGTTGAGGATCACCCCCAAAAAGACGAACTGATCAAATGGATGAATCGTTATCAAGGTGATGCGAAAAAGTTTTTTAACACCAGCGGTCTGGTGTATCGAGATATGGGATTGAAAGACAAGGTTAAAACCATGACTCTGGAACAGATGGCGGAACTGTTGTCCACCAATGGGATGCTGGTGAAGCGGCCACTGGTTATTTTGGCTGATAAGGTCCTCATCGGCTTCAAAGAAGAGCAGTGGCAAGTGGTATTATTGTCCGATAAGCAGGATTAATCCCCAAAGTGGCCGTTATTTTTTCCTATAAATGATTTGTAAGCGCAGCAGGGATGGTCTATAATGAAAAAAGGATTATTAAAAATTCAAAAAACAACCTGAGACTGATGTGGTGGAAATAGTTGAAATGGAACTGAGTGAATATACCTACCCCAAAAGCGGAATCGGTATCTGTCCCCAATGTGGCGGAAAAATGAATGGCGTAGGGCTTGACTGGGAATGCGAAGGCTGTGACTTAAAGCTAATCGGGCCGGTATTTTAAAGAAAACAAACGAATAAGAACGTGAGGAAGCACATTTGCCAACAAAAACGATTGGGAGATGTGCTTTTTTAGTAACTAAGGCGCTGAAGCGTTGGGCAGAATTAACCGGAAGAAAGCTTAAATATTTCCGAATGATAACAGGAAAAATTAGCGAAATTCCTAGAAAATCATGATTTAACGTGACATCATGATTAAATATGGTAAAATGTTGATAACTTTTTATAAAATTTGTTTGGAAGTAAAGACTGGATTAAACAATTTGACTGCATGTTCTAATGTTTCGTAAGTAGTTTATGAAGATAATGGTTCAGCGAAGAAAAATAAATGATAAACAAATTCCTGGAGGAAAATAAAATGACGATTACCTATGAATTAGGGAAATCTTTATATGTGAACATAACCAATCGATGTAGCAACGCCTGTACGTTTTGCGTAAGAAAAGATGAACCGACAATTAATGGAGTTGATGATCTCTGGCTGGAGAAAGAACCAACGCAGGAAGAAATTTTGGAAGATATCTTAAAACGGGATCTGGATCAATATGATGAATTGGTTTTTTGTGGATACGGAGAACCAACCTATCGCTTGGATGAAATTTGTGCCATTGCCAAAGAAGTGAAAAAAAGCCATGACATTCCAATTCGGCTTAACACCAACGGCCATGGTAATCTGATCTTTAAAAAAGATATGACCCCCCTATTAAAAGATGCCATTGATGTGGTATCAATCAGTTTAAATGCTAAAAACAAAAGCGAATACGATGAATTATGCCGACCTGTTTTTGAAGATGCCTATGAAGAACTGTTGGAGTTTGCCCGACTGGCCGGAAGATATACCAAAGTGATCTTAACCATTGTGGATATACTGCCCATCGAGGATCAGGAAGCCTGTCGCAGAATTAGTAAATCGGTGGGGGCAGAATTACGGATTCGTTCATATATTGATTAATGATAATTAAAGTCTGGGAGAATTGGATCTGACATGAGTAACAGCAATTTAAATCCCCGCTGCGTGAGAGTCGGTAGTAAAGACATCTGGATCGTGGACGACCATCAATATGTTTTGCTGATCTGGGGAACCTTGTTTCAAAATCGAAAACAGCGAAGGGTGCTGGTGAGTATTGATTATCATCCGGATACCAATCCACCGTTTTGGCTTTGGGCCTATCAAAAAGCCATGGCCATCGATCCTGATCGGGAAGCTGACCTGGTCGAAAAATTTCAGAAAAGAATGCTGGCCTCCCTGGATCCACTCGATTTGAACAGTGTCCGCATGTCAATGGGTCAGATGCGAAATGATGAGCATATCAATACCGCTATGGAATTAGGTTATCTTAGTGATTACCATATGATCAATTGCATGGAAAAACACGTTTATTTGAGGGGGAGCCACTATCTGGTTCCGGAAAACCAATTTGGAAGCCTTGAAGATGCCATGTTTCAAAGCATCGAACTGCCACTGGAAAAGATCAGTACTGAGGATCTGATCCTTGATATTGATCTGGATTATTTTTTGCGCCCGGAAAATTTCGAGCTGGATCTCGATCAAAACAGCATTTTTGCAGATCTGGTCAAGCAGGCTCAGATCATCACCGTAGCCCGTTCAAAAACTTATTTTGATTTTTTAAGAGCGGATGAGTTTACCATTCAAAAGTGCGAAGAAAAGCTCATCGGCCTGCTGGAGAAAATCATCTACAAATTAGATGATCAAAAAATGACATCCTGACGTAATCGTTAATGGGATGGTGGGAGATAGACCTTATGGGAAAACACTGTGAAGAAACCCGAGTTATTAATCGGTCAAAAGAACAATGTGAAGAACGCTTACTGGCTTTCGATACCAGCAAATATGTATTAAATAACCATGTTGCAGAAAAGAGAGAAAGTCTGATCGTTTTTCATACTAAGATTGTTTTTTCAGCCAATGGCCAACGGATTACAATTAAGCTTAAAAACACGGATGATCAGACAACCGAAGTCAGCGTCCGGTCGGAACTGATTTCAAATGTCCTGACCAACGATCGCGGTGTCAATAGAAAAAATATTAATACTATATTCAGCTATCTGAACCAAGAAAAAACAGGCGGCCAGAATCAGCAACCGGAAAGTACCGTAAACGGTCAACAGCCTAAAGTGAAAAAGAAGCTTTTCTCCTGGGGCAAAAACGCCTCCGATGTAAAAATGTCCATTATGGCCAGTTATCTGGGTGGTTACAAAGAATTCGAAAAGTCGATTAAAGGAACGTTGGAAGTCCATGAAGCCGGCATCGATTTCGGAGTCATGGGCCCCAAGTTCACGATTCAATTTTTAGATATGAAATCCGTCACCATTGCTTCAACCTTGGATATCGAAGAAAATCAGGCCTGGCAATCGACCTGCTTCAAAGACGAACTCCAGAAGGATAAAACGGATTATCAAAAAGAAAAGAAAAACAAGCTGGTCGTCACCTATCAGAATGAGTCGGGACAAACCCAGTGTATTTTCAGAGCTGACAATTCATTTGAGGTAGAAAAGAGTGTTTTAAAAGTGGCGAAGTTGATACAAGATTTGATGGAAAAATAAAAAAATAAAGGCTTGACAAACGAAACCGGACGACGTATAATAGAGAAGTTGAAATAAACAAAAACTGAATATACATATAGCACATAGGGATAAGGAACATCAATTGCTGTAAAAACCTTTCAAGAAGAATTGGATGATTTTTACAACAATTGATGGACAGTTTAGCCGGTCCAACCGCTAACGCTCCATTGAACCTATTTGTTTCAGACGATTTACAATCGCCTGAAACAAAGCTAAACTAGTCTCGCGACGATGGCGGAAGGGCCACACCTGTTCCCATACCGAACACAGAAGTAAAGTCTTCCAGCGCCGAAAGTACTTGGTGGGTAACTGCCTGG
>PGZR01000079.1 GCA_002841405.1 Firmicutes bacterium HGW-Firmicutes-4
TGCTTTTATTAGTAGCACCACCCGGACCCGGATTGTGGTCAATTGTGGACTACTCATTGCCATCAGCATCGTGCTGAAGATTCTGTTTGAGGTGTATATCCCTCTTGGTGGTTTTCCTTCGCTCCGGTTAAACATTACTGCTTTACCAATCATGTTAAGCGGTATCTTGTTTGGACCACTGGCAGGTTTTGCCGTTGGTTTTATTTCCGATATCCTGTGCTTTATCATTAAGCCCGGCGGCCCTTTCTTTATCGGATTTACCCTTGCTAATGGACTAACCGGTTTTATTCCAGGCTTACTTTTTATGATGTTAAGAAGAAAAGAAATCAAACATCTAGAATGGTTCAACCTGGCATTCATTGTTATAGCATCGATTATTCTGGCTGTTTCCGGCATCTTCGGTTTTGACAATGGCACCATTTATTATGCGGGAGAACCGTTGAGTATGGTTTTCTTTGTTCTCTTTATTGCTCTAATGATCGCGTTTGCGGTGTTCCCCATTATTGTTGTAAAGAAATCCAATCTTGATAGTGAATATCGCAGCGATCATATCCTGTTTATCGTGAGTGTTTCACAATTGGTCACATCAATTTTGTTGAATACGTGGTTTTTGAGTATTCTTTATGGACAGGCTGTTGCGGTATTACTTCCTGCCCGACTTATTACAAATATCTTCCTGATTCCGTTGTACACGATTATGCTCGTTGGACTATTAAAAATTCTTCCCAGCTTCATTAAACAACGATAGTCATGAACCCATTCTCACAAGAGGCAACTATTTTAGTATGCCTCTTTCTATTTATCTACTAGTTCCAATAAAATTCAGACAATCATTTTCAGGATTGCTTTCATAAAAGATGCTGATTAGGTTTTCGTCATAAAAAATATCCAAAATCATTCATTTTTACGCTGATTGCTTGAGTATTCACTCAAAAGAGAGTATACTAACTTAGTGACTAAATTTGTATGTAGCACAAACAACAGGCGAAATAATGATAACACTTAGGAGGTTTTGGAAAATGGGATTAGTAACATCAACTGAGATGTTCAAAAAAGCTTATGAAGGTGGCTATGCTGTCGGGGCTTTTAATGTCAATAATATGGAAATTATCCAGGGAATTGTTGAGGCTGCTGCTGAAGAACAAGCTCCCCTTATTTTACAAGTATCGGCAGGTGCCAGAAAATATGCCCATCCAGTCTATATAAGAAAACTAGTTGAAGCGGCCATCGAAGTGACCGGTTTAGATATTTGTCTCCATTTAGATCACGGCGATGATTTTGAGATTTGCAAAAGCTGCGTCGATAGCGGCTTCACCTCGATTATGGTTGATGGTTCAAGACATCCCTTTGACGAGAATATTGCCCTAACAAAAAAAGTTGTTGAATACGCTCATGATCACGGTGTCGTAGTTGAAGCCGAGTTGGGTAAACTGGCTGGTGTTGAAGATGATGTGAATGTCGACACACCCAACGCAACTTATACCGATCCAGATGAAGCGGTTGAATTTGTTGAACGAACCGGCTGTGATTCTCTTGCGATCACGATTGGCACCAGCCATGGCGCTTTCAAATTCAAAGGCGAACCGCGGCTGGATTTTGAACGGCTTTATAAAATTTCCGACCTACTTCCCGGCTTCCCCCTGGTGCTTCATGGGGCCTCCTCTGTTCCTAAAGAATTTGTAAATCTTTGCAACCAATATGGCGGACAAATTCCTGGTGCCAAAGGTGTTCCTGAAGATATGCTGCGAAAAGCTGCAAAATCTGGCGTTTGTAAAATCAATATCGATACTGATCTGCGTCTGGCCATGACCGCCTCAATTCGACAGGTATTTGTAGAAAATCCCGGCTGGTTCGATCCCCGTCAATATTTGGGACCTGGTCGTTCTGCCATTAAAGCGATGGTTGCCCATAAAATAAAAAATGTTTTGGACTGTAGCCACAAACGATAATTTCGGTTATCCTTAACTCGTTTCTCCGTTTTTAGGGCATGTCGCAAAATAACTTTGGTTGTTTGCGAACATGCTCTTTTTATGTTCATAGCAAACCCGTTAATATTCGCTGATACTACAGGAAACACATAAAATAAACTCGACTGGATCGGCTAAGTTATTCTTTTATCATAACATCGAAACTTAATTAAATTATCCGGCTTCCATGGTATAATAACCACAAAATACTTTTTAAGGATTATAAATGAAAATAATAGTTATCACTGAAAATGAAAGCAACCAGCGACTGGATCGCTTTCTGAAAAAACTCATGCCCCAGGCATCGACAGGATTTCTCCAGAAGATGCTGCGAAAAAAGAGAATCAAACTTAATGGTCAAAAATCAGAGCCCTCCACTGCTATCACTGCTGGCGACGTAATCCAGATTTATTTCTCTGAAGAAACCATATCCAATTTTCGAAGCGATTCAACTAAAAAAAAGCTGGATAAAAATAGTACCATTCTCGATATTATTTACGAAAACAATGACCTGCTGGTTCTTAATAAACCAGCCGAAGTGCTCACCCAGCCCGATAAAACCGAAGAAATCTCACTGATTGATTACGCCGTTGACTATCTGATTAAAAAGGGCGATTATGACCCCAAAACCAACCTTACTTTTACTCCGGCCTGTGCTAACCGCTTGGATAAAAACACCACAGGGATCATCCTGGTGCCCAAGAATTATAAAACCCTGCAGGAGGTTAATCAAGCAATCCGAGAAGATCAAACTGAAAAGATCTACTATGCCATTGTCTCCGGCAAACCCAAAGCTGCAGATGAAATTGTTGGTTATTTGAAAAAAGACGGCGATAAAAATACCGTCACCTTCTCCGAGCAGCAAACTGCCCCAACCGATAAAAAGGCGGTGCTGAATTATGAAACCCTGGAAAGTCATGGTGACTATGCGCTCTTAAAAGTCATTTTAAAAACCGGCCGTTCTCACCAGATTCGGGTCCAGCTGGCCGCCGTTGGTTTTCCTATTCTGGGGGATCCCAAATATGGCAATCGTCAAGTCAATAGCCGTTTATATGAGGAATCAGGCCTGAAGAGCCAGCTGCTTCACAGTGCCCAGTATACGCTGACCGACATGAAAAAAACCTTTACTGCACCGGTTCCTCCGGTTTTTGAAAAAGCCTTGAAACGCTTTGGCTTCAAAGACCCCTTTCTAGCTGAGAAATAATCATGGGGTACTGGAACAGCCGCGGGCTGCGGGGTAGTCAGCTTGAAGAAAACTTGAATATTACTAATAAAATTTATCTGGAACAGGGCCTGGCAGTGGTTCAGAAAATACCCACTTCCATCAAACCGGTGGAGTTGGATCCGGCTAAGGGAACCATCAAGCTGGCTTACTTTGAAGAAAAAAGCACCGTCGATTATCTGGGTAACATTCAGGGCATCCCAGTCTGTTTTGACGCCAAGGAAACCAGCCAGAAACGATTGCCGATTGCCAATATCCACCAACACCAGATGGAATTTATGGAAGCTTTTGAAAAACAGGAGGGGCTGTCCTTCCTGATCGTCCACTTTAAATTCTGTGACGAAACCTTCCTGTTACCGTTTGGGGTGCTGAAAAACTATTGGGATAATGCCCAGCATGATGGCCGCAAGTCCATTCCCTACGCGGACTTCGATCAGAATCTGCGTATTTACCCCTTTCACAATATCCTCCTCCATTACCTGGAGGCAATCAACCATTATCTTACCGGAAAGGAAATACAAAAATGAAAAAAATTGCCAGCTTCACCATCAACCATCTGGATTTACTGAGGGGCGTCTACATCTCCCGCAAAGATTATTGCGGCGACCACTGCATTACCACCTTTGATATTCGGATGAAAGAACCCAACCGCGAACCAGTGATCAACAACGGTGAACTCCACGCTTTGGAACATCTGGGCGCAACCTTCCTGCGAAACGACCCGGTTCTCAGTGATGAAATTGTTTATTTTGGACCGATGGGCTGTCGCACCGGCTTCTATTTGCTGATGAAAGGCGAACGGACACCGGCAGATATTATGCCCTTAATCATCAAACTGTTTACCTTTATGGCCGATTATGAAGATGAGATTCCTGGTGCCTCACCTCGAGACTGCGGCAACTACCTGGATATGAACCTGCCCATGGCCCGCTTTGAAGCAAAAAAATTTCTGACCGAAATTCTTGACAATATCCAATCGGAAAATATGGTTTATCCAGATTAAATGTTTCCAATAAAAAAAGCCCGATGGGCTTTTTTTATTTCTGAGTTTTCGACTCGGTAGCTTTTTCCAATTTTTTATTCTGATCTTTATTTTTGCCAATCATTTTTTCAAATAATTGTTCCGTACGGGATTTTCTTTCACTCATTTTTTTCTCATGGAGTCTGGTGAATTTATTGATCCGACTGACCCACGTTTTAGCTTCCGCGATCATTTTGCTGTCATCGGGATTTGGAATCACCGCTGTCCATTCCTGAAATAGCTTTCCATTTCGCGTTAAAGCCTCATAATTAATGGCCAGCACCTTATACATTTTTTCGCCATTATCGTAGTTTTTCAATTTGGCCTGAGCTTTCGACCATTTATGAAAACGCCCCATGATGTAAGCACTGTCTTCGTGAATAATGGTTACATAGGGTTTAACCAACGCCTTGTATTTAAAACTCTGGGGTAATATTATAGTAAACAGGACTGACAGGGTGGCAAAGAACGCAAAAAAGACAAAGCCCAGCCATTTCGTCCCTTCTGATAACATAATAAACAGTAAAATCGAGATAACCAGCTCAATTCCCAGCAAAATCCAGATTTTCTTCTTTTCGGAATTTTTTTGGATTTCGTTTAATTCGCCGATAAACCCCTCGTATTGGACTTCATCATATTCCCAGATCAGGGCTTCGTCTTTTTTCTCCATAAAAGCCTCAAACTGACGATATCGCCGATAAAAAAAGATGGCATAGCCTAAAGAAAAAACGATAATAACTACACCAGCATAGCTAAAGTAAAACTGATAGATTCCCACCGCTTTAATCACAAACGGAACAAAAATAATGACGACCCCTAAAACAGCGACGATTAAAGATAAAATGATATTCTGTTTTTCAGGATTTTTAATTTCCAACATACCTTTTCACAACCTTTTCAATTTTTAGTTTAGATAAATTTAACATCCAGTCCCTTGATTTCTTATATCTGTTTGAATTTTTCTCTGACCTCAGTAATTTTTCCACAGGTCATGCTTCCTTCTGGACATGGACCTTCGACACAACGGGGTCCGCCGTTTTTAAACAGTAGAGGCGCCACTATTTTACATTCTCTGAGCATTTGTGTAGCCAGTTCCCGAATTTCCCATTGGGCCCGGTTACAACAACGTTGATTGAAAAAATGCAGCAGTTCCCGGGTATTCATGGTAGTCACGATTTTTGTCTCACAGGCATTGGGCAAGACAAACCGGGCATCTTCAATTCCCTGCTTTTCAGCGGCCATAGCGGCCTGTTTCTCGGATAGTCCTGATGCCATCAAATCGCCGGTGTACTTTTCAATGAGTTTTTCAGCTAATGCATCATAAGTCTTTTGGGCATTTTCCATCCCTTCAACAAAAATCTTTTCACCATCCGGTAAGGCTTTGATTTCCGGGGGAATCACATAATTGAACTGACCTTCGCTAACATAGCGTTGCGATTTCTGACTGAAACTTGCCATTCTGTGGCGGACCAGCTGATGGGTTAAGGCCCGGCTCACCCCTTCAATGGCAAAGGTAAAGCTGGCATGTTCGATGGGTGAAGCATGTCCCATATCCATCAATCGGGTTAAAAAGCGTTCCACATTATCATCGGTCAAGTCTTCCATGATCTCACCGGCACCGGCTTTGGAATAACATAGCTTAGCGGCTGCCGCAACTAATTTCTCGGGATCCGGTGTGTGTTGAATCAATGTTACACTTAGTCTTGTTTCCATAAATTCTCCTTTCATTTAAAACACTTCTGATTATTCTCCACATTTTTTCCTGGAACTTTAATATCTCATTATAACATTTTTCCCGTGAAAGTACAGTTCATAAACGGCATCTTAAAAATTTGCAAGTCGATCACCAATTCTTTCCCTATGGTGACAACTATTTCTATTCAGGTTTGTGCCGTTCTTGGATATAATAGGTCAAAATGGAGTCGTTTTACAAGAAGATGGAGGTAACCCCTATGTTTGGCAATCTAGATACCGTCCCTGAATTATTAAAAAATTATCAGTATCAAACTGGTGAAAAGCATAAATATCTTGGTGATTATTATCGCCTGATGATTGAAGAATCACCTACCACTGGTGTCATCATCAACAATTATAATATGGTTCTCAATGTCAATGACGTTCAATCCCTTTCACATAAAGAATTTGTTTTAGATATGTGGTACCGGGAACAGGCCCGGGAGGTTTTTGTCGAAGCCATGGCCTCTGCTATTGTCAAAACCGCTCCCTACCAGGTTCGTTTTCCCGACTTGAAAATCTACCGGCTGGATAATCGCTGGGGCGCCTGTTCACCTAAAAGTCAACGGGTTATCCTTAATCTGGAACTGATTAAAACCCCCAAGGAATGCATTGAATACATTGCTTTGCACGAGATGCTACACTTTCGTTTTCCCAATCATAACCTTTCCTTCTACGGAGCCCTGGGCACACTGATGTCAGACTGGAAAGAACGGGAAGATATGCTTAACCGCAAATACCGCTTAACCTGAACCAAAAATAAAGATCTGTCTCGGTGAGACAGATCTTATTTTTTTCATTTTAGTTCTCTGTATTTTTAATTCTCCGTTGCCAGCGTCATCCTATGTTTGGCATTCATGCGTTTGGCAAACAAGACCAGAATAACCGCTACAATGTTAATCCCCAAGGTGATAACAAAAGCCAGGTTATAGCTGCCGCCGCTTTGTTCTACCGCATAGGCGGCAATTTGCGGTCCGATAAAGGCCCCGATCGACAACCCGGTCATTACCACCCCATAGTTCATGCTCAAATGTTTGATCCCAAAGTTATCAGCGGTAATCGATGGAAATAAACCGAATACCCCACCATAGCTGGCAGCGATCAAACAGATACCAACCATGAAAAGCGGTAAGTCCTTTGTGAAATACAAAGCCACTAAACCAACACCACTTAAAGCAAACATGCAGATCAAGGTATTATAGCGTCCAATTTTATCAGATATGGTTCTCCAGACAACCCGTCCGGTGGCATTGGCCAGGCCGATAAAACCTACCGCAAAAGCTGCCTGCTCAGGTGATAAACCAACCATCACCTGGCCGATTGGCGAAGCCTGACTGATGATCATTAAACCGGAGATACAACCTAACACCATCAATCCCCAAATCATATAAAAATCTGCGGTTTTTAACATATCCCGGGTGGTGACATCATTATTGGACTGGCTGGTTGCCGCAGCAGTGGCCTTGTTATCAGTTTCTGGTACCGGTGGGGCGGCAATAAAGATCCCCAATACCAGGATCACCCCGGCAAAGATTAAACCCAAGGTCTGAAAGGCCCCCAATACCCCCTGGGCGGCAATAAATTGGACCGCCACCGGGGCAAAGATTAATGAACCAGCACCAAATCCGCCAGCCGTCAAACCGCCGGCTAAACCCTTATGCTCGGGAAACCATTTAACCGTATTGGAAACGGTAATTGAGTAAATCAAGCCGATGCCCGATCCCGCAATTAAGCCATAGGTAATATAAATTTGATAAACCGTGGTGATCATGCCGCTTAAGTAAAGACCCAAACCGAACAGCACCCCGCCTAACAAAACAACCACCCGGACACCAAAACGTTTTACCAGCGGTCCGGCAAAAATCATCGCTATTGGCAAAACAAATAAGTTTATCGTAAACGCCATTGAGGCCTGAGACGCTGTCCAGCCAAAGTCAACCATCAACGGTTTCGAGAAAACGCTCCAGGCATAGGCAAAACCGATACACAAGTTAATCACGATGCTGACTGCCAGGATTAACCATCTTCTATTGTTATTCATTTTAATTTCCTCTTCTATTCTCTCTAAGTGATTTCATTATGTTCCCATTCATTGATGTTCATAATCGTCGCTTCGGTGAGCTGCTTAATCTCAGCTGCCGTTACCCCTGGTGCCAGTTCTTCCAGGTACAAACCAGCTTCCGCCACCTGGAACACCGCCTTATCGGTGATAATCATATCCACCACCCCAGCGGCTGTTAGGGGCAGGGTACATTTTTTTCTGATTTTCGAATTGCCATGCTTGTCAGTATGGGTCATCGCCACAATCACCCGTTTACAACCGTAAAGCAAATCCATGGCGCCGCCCATCCCGGTTAACAGTTTACCAGGAATTTTCCAGCTGGCGATACTGCCGGCTTCATCAACCTCCAGCGCGCCAACCACAGTCATATCAACATGTCCGCCCCGGATCATCGCAAATGAGGTGGCCACATCGAAAACAGCGCCTCCAGACAGCATCGTAATCGGCTCGGCCCCGGCATTAGCAATATCCGGATTGCTTTCGCCCCGTTTTGGTTTGGGTCCAAACATTAATCCGCCATTTTCGGTCTGAAGAAATACCTGGGTTCCTTCCGGAATATAATTGGCTGATTCGGTGGGAATTCCAATTCCTAAATTGACATACATCCCATCTTTAAATTCTTTAGCAATTCTTCTGGCAATATAATTTCGTGGCATTTTCGGACCTCCTATAATTTATTTGTGGCAATCCACAATTCTTCATAAACATTCTTTCGTTCTGCATAGCTATGTCCCTGGATGATATAGTCCACAAAAATTCCTGGCGTCCCAATTTGATCACAGGTAATCTCACCAACCTCGACAATCTCGTCCACTTCGGCAATGACAATATCAGCAGCGGTTGCCATAATCGGGTTGGTGTTGCTCATTCCCTGGTACTGTAAATTTCCTAAGGGATCACTGCGATAGGCTTTGATAACGGCCACATCGGCGCGAATCGGTTTAAATAAGAGATAGGGTTTTCCGTCGACGGTGATTTTTTCTGCCATCGCTTCAACCTCTGTTCCCATGCCAACCGGTGTTACAACTGCCCCCAGCCCGGCGCCGCCAGCCCGAACTCGCTCCACAAAGGTGCCCATGGGGCTTAGTTCCAGTTCTACTTCTTCATTGACAATCTGCTTGATCAAATTGGGATCAGTACCCACATGAGATGTCACATATTTAATAATCTGCTTATTTAAGACCAGTTTTCCGATATCAACACCGCCGCCCCGGTAGCCGGCGCCAATACTGATAACGGTTAGATCTTTGATCCCGGCCGCCGCTATTTCGTCGATCATTTTTAGTGGAACAGCAGCCCCTAAAAATCCTCCGATCATAACAGAAGATTTATCAATAATCTTTTTTACGGCTTCTTTTGTCGTAATTTGTACTGCCATTACAATGACCTCCTTTTGTACCCAATATTTACCAAATCGTTTTAAGATGGTTCCTCAATTTAACATGAAACCAGTAATTTACAACTACAATTTTTTGACCGATATATGGAATTTTTCATACTATTTCGCTAGGGTTTAAACCAATTTTGTTTAAGTACATCTTTGAACCATTAATGTTACTCATATAAGCATTATTCACGTGTCTTTAATCAGACTCAAGAACTGTCTTATAATCAAGGCATCTCTAACAAAATATCTGTTTATTAAGAAAATTTAAGCTTTCTCCAGATTTGATTCAATTGTTTGTTAAATAACGAATTAAATTCATTTTATTTAACAAATTTTTACCCTATTTAAACTAATCGATAAGCTGACAAAAAAATAACTGGATAAAACAGCACCGCTGTCCCATCCAGTTATTTTCTATTTAATTTGTTATTCTTTTTATTAATGTTAACCTTAATCAGATCGCCACGACAATTCCGTAAAACTCAGACATGCATTTTCTTTTTCAGCATTCTTCTGGTTTTTTCCGGAATCCGATGATAGATGGTCTGGAGTAAAACAATGATACAAATCCCCGAGACTGCCACAATCAATGACCAGGTCAAGTGAAGACTGCCCAGAACGTTTAAGCTGACGATTCCATCAATACCGATTGCCAGCACAATCACAAAAAGAATCAGATTGGAGGGAATAAAAATAAACTGACTTTTGTGCCGGGTATGTTTAAAAATAAACCGGAACAGGCTGACATCCAGATAAACCAGGGTGGCAATCGGAAATGCATAGCTCAGAAACCAGTTCGTTTGACTGCCGCTAATCAGATAAACTGATAGACAGGTAATCACCACCGTAACATAAGCACCCAGAAAATTGTAGTTCGGCCTCAGGTAACCCATGGCAAAAAATACAATCGCAAAGATACCGAGATCGGCCAGGGCAATATATTTAAGCAATACATGATTCCAGGGATAGACCAGATAAATCACCCCAATGATTACCATGACACTTAAGGCGATAATGGTCAGCGAAAAGAAGGCCTTATTCTTTTTTCCCAGATGATCTTCATCATAGGTATTGATAGCCTGGGGATATTTACTATCCTGGGAAAAATTTCCTTCATTGACATCAGGGATAGGAAAATCACATAATGGACAGTTTCTCGCATCATCTTCAACTTCAATGCCACATTTCGGACAATAAGCCATAGTCTCACCTCTTATTCGTTTCTATTTTCACTGGAATACCCAGCTGTCTGATTTTCCTGAAGAAGATCTTCTCAATCACCGTTTCTGCAGTAGTTTTTCCAAAGCACAAAGCAAGGCAATTTCCATAACTGACAGTTACCAACTTCAGTCGGCTTTCGGCACTGGGCGAGGGGAACACCTCAAAGCTCTTTACATAAGGTCGCAGTTCTTCCGGCACCGTGACCACCCCCAGATTGGACAATCCACTGGTATAACCCCGTTCGCCATAGCGTTTATAAACTACTGGCATAAACAACTTTTTAACCCACAGGGGAATGATCCTCAAAAAAATCAACTGTTCATTCCGCACATTTCTGGAAATATACCGATTAATATGCTTTCGATTCATATATAGGCCCATGTACCCTTTGATTTGTTCAATTATTTCCGCCTGGTTATAATAACCCAAAGCCAGATCAATCTCCGGGTTCAGACTGATAAAGAAATTTCTCAGCGTAATCGAGGGAAACATCCTTCTTAGATCCACCGGCACATTAATGGCAATCCGTTGCCGATGCTTTTTATGCTCACTGATGGGAAGCTCCATGATATATTCCTGGATACTCTCAAAATAAAGGGCCAGAATAAACTGGGTCAGGGTACAGCCATGGTTTTTAGCCAAGACCAACAAGGGCGCCACCGGCACAAAGCCAGTCAGCAGCAGATACTCGCCCTTATCCAGCAGTTCAAAGGGAAAATGAAAGACTTTTTTACTACTCGGTGGCGGTGGAACATTTTCTTCATAATATACTTTAAACGAATCTTCAAACTCTCCCGGATCCACTTCCGCGTCAATGTCCATGGCGTTGCCCAGATCTTTTGGTACAATCCCTTTTAACAGTTTAAAATATTCAATGATCAGGGTTTGCAGAAAGGCCAGCCCGCCGCTGCCATCACAGATGCTGTGGTTAAATTCCACATGAATATACTTTTTATAATAAAGAACCCGAAAAGGAAAGGTTTTTCCTTGCCGTTGCCGCATTGTTTTGCATGGATAATAGGTTTCTTCCTCAACCTTTGGGATCGCTTCGGTATGCTCATAATAATACCAGAAGAATCCCCGTTTCAAGGTCACTTGAAAGTAAGGAAAGCGATGGATAATCTGTTCCAGGGCTTTTTGCAAGGTCACCGGTTCAACGGCTTCTGATAATTCCACCGTCATTCGGTACACTGTTGTCATTCGTGATGATGCAATGGCTGTATAAAGCACACCGGCATTATCCAGCGAGTAGAATTTTTTCTTGTGATTTTTTTCTTCCATCATCAACCCCCACCCCTGAGAAAGTTCTTCCTAAAGGTTAGCAAAAAATCGTCAAATTGATCTTTTTCCACCGCCAGGGTGACGTCCACTGCAACCAGCGAACAAACGCCGATACTCTCCTGACGTTCTTCGGACAAAGTCACCTGCCAACCCGCACCGGCATAAGTATCTCCATCAATGTTTGTTGCTTTTTTGAACAGATAACGTTCGTACTCTCGTCTGGGAATCCCCCGCATATAAAGTGTTTTTACGGTAACTTGATCCGGACTGAGCAATTCCCATTCTTTTTCTTCTGAATCTGTCATCGTTTTACTCATTTCTTATCATATTTTTGTTGATATTATTTTCTTATTTGGCAGAGTCATTTTAACATAGTCTTCTTAAGTAAACGCTGAAATTCTTAATACAGAATTCTTTGTTGGGACAATTTTCCCGATTAAATTGCATCTGCCAATTACCAATAAGTAAAATAATTGCCCACCGATTACATGGTTTTCGCGAATTTGTTGAAAATCTGGTTAAATTTTTTCTCTTTACTTTTTTCATTTATTTATCTAACTTTTTCTGGATGTTTTTAGTCGTTATTTCCTTAACAAAAGAGTCTTAGCCATTTTAAGAATGCGTTATATTACCCTTGTAACTGACCCTGTCCCATGTTAAAATACACCCAATTAAATATAACAGAGTAGACAAGATGCGTAAAGTGTTAGAGGATGGGAAGCTTAAAACATTTTGTTTTATTTAAGTAATGCTTTTTTTATTTGGTTTTAGTAAAAACCATTCCGGATCAATATCAAGTTGATTCGGCGATAGGAGAAAAATGATTGATCAAAAGAAAATCCAAGAAGCTGTCACAATGATTTTAGAAGCCATCGGCGAAGACCCCACCCGCGAAGGACTGGTTGAAACCCCGGCC
Source organism: Firmicutes bacterium HGW-Firmicutes-4 (assembly GCA_002841405.1). Classification (GTDB taxonomy): domain Bacteria; phylum Bacillota; class Clostridia; order Eubacteriales; family Eubacteriaceae; genus Acetobacterium. The sequence continues at coordinate 12,812 of PGZR01000079.1, forward strand.
CGGGTAGCCCGGATGTATGCCGAAATTTTTTCAGGTTTAGGCCATACTGCCGAAGTTCACCTGGCCAAAACCTTTGCGGTAAAATCTGACGACATTGTTATTGAACGGGATATTCCCTTTTATTCGATGTGCGAGCATCACCTGCTGCCATTCTATGGCAAGGTCCACATCGCCTATATCCCCAACGGTCGCGTTGCCGGGCTTTCAAAACTTGTGCGAACGGTTGATTTGTACTCAAAAAAACCACAGCTTCAGGAAGTCTTAACCACTGACATCGGCGAAGCGATTATGGAGTTTCTGCACGCCCGAGGGGTTATGGTTATTGTCGAAGCCGAACATCTGTGTATGAACATGCGCGGCGTCAAACGTCCTGGTACCCGAACCGTCACCGCGATGCAAGCCGGCATATTTCAACATAACAAAGAGCTCAAAGACGAAGTGCATAAGCTTTTAAGCATCAAATAGGACGTGGTTAATGGATCAGTTAAAAAACACCAATTTACTTTATCAAAACAAGGACTTTCAAATCTATCTCGAAAAAATAAAAACCTGTGAGATCAAACGCCAGTTTTGTCGTCACGACCTCGACCATTTTTTAGCGGTCGCCCGCATTGCCAGTATAAAGACCACAGAAGCCGGTTTAAACTTCTCCCGGGATCTTATTTATACGACCGCACTGCTCCACGATATTGGCCGATTTATGCAGTATCAGGACAATACCCCGCATGAAATTGCCTCTCATCAGTTGGCAATTCCATTGCTTAAAACCCTCGATTACAGCGACGATGAAAATAAACTGATCCTGGATGCTATCCGCAATCATCGTAATCCGGAAGCCCAGGGCTTCAGTCGAATCGTTTATGAAAGCGATAAATTATCCCGGGCATGTTTTTGCTGCCCGGTCGAAAAAGAATGTGACTGGTCAAGTCAAAAGAAAAACCTGACCATTGTTTATTAAAGGAGTTCCCCCATGCAAATTGGCAATAAAAATTTTGACTTAACCAATCAGATCCTCATTATGGGGATCTTAAACGTTACCCCGGATTCATTTTCCGATGGCGGCAAATTTAACAACCTGGACGCCAGCCTTAAACAGGTGGAAAAAATGATCGCTGACGGCGCCGATCTCATTGATCTCGGCGGCGAATCGACCCGACCCGGTCATACCCAAATCAGTGATGCCGAAGAAATTGAGCGGATCGTGCCGATGATTGAAGCGATCCAGAAGCGTTTTGATATTCCCATTTCCATTGACACCTACAAGGGTGCCGTCGGCGCAGCAGCCTTACAGGCTGGTGCCGACATGGTTAATGATATCTGGGGCTTTAAATATGACCCCACCCTGGCCGATGTTACGGCCAGGTACCAGGTTCCCTGCGTGCTGATGCATAATCGCAGTAATCAGAATTATCAAAACCTGATGTCCGACATTAACAGCGATCTGCAGGAATCGATCGACATCGCCTTAACCGCAGGCATTTCTAAAGATGCCATTATCCTTGATCCCGGCATTGGCTTTGCCAAGGATTACGCCCAGAATATGGAAACGATGCACCACTTGGAAGCCCTGCAAGACTTGGGTTATCCCATTCTGCTGGGCACCTCCCGGAAAGGCTTTATCGGTCTGACCCTGGATCTGCCGGTTACCGAACGGGTAGAAGGCACCGTTGCCACCACCGTTATTGGCATTATGAAGGGCGCCTCCATTATTCGGGTTCATGATGTCCGGGAAAATAAACGGGCCGCTCAAATGACACTCGGCATTCTGAAAGGAGCACCATGGACAAACTCTATATAAAAGATTTTGAGGTATTTGCCTACCACGGGGTTTTCCCCGAAGAAAAAACCCT
>PGZR01000223.1 GCA_002841405.1 Firmicutes bacterium HGW-Firmicutes-4
GTACCTAAATGACGAGTAAAAATTGATAAGGAGGTAAAATTTAGGTATGGCAAAACAAAAAATCAGAATCAGATTAAAAGCGTTTGATCACAAACTTTTAGATCAATCTGCTGAACGAATTGTTGAAACAGCAAAGAGAACAGGTGCGAGCGTATCTGGTCCAGTGCCACTGCCAACAGACAAAGAAATCATCACGATTCTTCGAGCAGTGCACAAGTATAAGGATTCCAGAGAGCAATTTGAAATGCGCACACATAAACGGTTAATTGACATTTTAAACCCAACACCAAAAACCGTAGACGCATTAATGCGATTGAACTTACCAGCAGGCGTTGATATAGAAATCAAACTATAGACCCCATTGGTATTATGATTGCACAGCAATCCAATGATATTTAGGAGGAAATAATGAAAAAAGCGATTATCGGACGAAAAATTGGAATGACCCAGATTTTCACAGACAACGGAACTGTCATTCCAGTTACCGTAGTTGAAGCAGGACCTTGTGTTGTGCTTCAAAAGAAAACCATCGAAACTGATGGATATGAAGCACTGCAATTGGCCTTTGGTGAAGTTAAAGAACGTCGAATGACAAAACCATTAAAAGGCCATTATGACAAAAACAGTGTTGAGTATAAGAAAGTAATCCGGGAATTCAAACTTGATGATTATGCAAGTTATGAAACCGGTCAATTAATTCAGGCTGATGTGTTTGAAGCTGGCGAACGAGTTGATATTTCAGGAACATCAAAAGGTAAGGGTTTCCAGGGGGTTATCAAACGACATAACCAATCCCGAGGACCAATGGCTCATGGTTCCAAGTATCACCGTAGACCAGGTTCCATGGGAGCATCTTCTTCGCCTTCAAGAGTATTCAAAGGCAAGAAACTTCCTGGCCAAATGGGGAACAAAAATGTAACTGCAGTTAATTTGGAAGTTGTTAAAGTCGATGCTGAAAACAATGTGCTCTTAATCAAGGGTGCGGTACCAGGCATTAGAGGAGCACTTATTACAATTAAAAGCAGTGTTAAAGCATAAAAAAATCAAGCCTGAAAGGAGGAAATCAAATGCCTAAAATTGACGTTTTAGATGTAAAAGGAAATGTTGTTGGTGATGTCGAATTAAGCGAAGGAATCTTCGGAATCGAACCCAACGAACACGTAGTACATGAAGTAGTGGTAGCACTACTTGCAAATAGACGACAGGGAACACGTTCCGCCTTGACTCGATCAGAAGTCCGTGGCGGTGGTCGTAAACCCTGGAGACAAAAAGGAACAGGCCGGGCTCGTGCCGGTACCATCCGATCTCCATTATGGAAGGGCGGCGGTGTGATCTTTGCACCAAAATCAAGAGACTATAGCAAAAAAGTTAACAAAAAAGTTAAAGCTTTAGCTATGAAATCTGTATTTTCAGCAAAGGCTCAGGACAACGAACTTCGCGTATTAAATCAATTGGTGATGGATGCTCCAAAAACCAAAGAAATGATTGCCGTGCTGAACAATATCAATGCTCAAAAAGCCTTGATTGTACTTCCGGAAAACAACGAAGCAATTATCCGTTCCGCAAACAATATTCCAAAAGTCGCAACAACTACTGTCAATGAATTAAACGTATATGATATGTTAAAATATGATGTGTTGATCATGACTCAGGAAGCATTACAAAAAATTGAGGAGGTATACGCATAATGAAAAATCCTCGCGATATTATTATCAAGCCAATTATTACCGAACGTAGTATGGCCGATGC
>PGZR01000080.1 GCA_002841405.1 Firmicutes bacterium HGW-Firmicutes-4
CTTTAAAACCAAATTAAAACCATTACATATTCTACAGCTTTTTACCTGTATATATAAGTATACACAGATTGTACTATATTAGTTAAAAGTTTGTCAATTAATTTTCGGCATTTTTCTAAAATTTATCCTAATTTTTTTTAGAGTCTAAAGAGAAAGTAAAGGTTTTCAATGAAATCATTAAAACATCCCCTAAAATTGCTAAATCTTTAATGTTAAAGACGTTTGTTAATTCTTTATCAAATAATATTTGTGCCTCTGCTTCAAACTCATCGTCTCCTAACCATAAAATCCAGATGATCTCAACTCCGGGCGTCACAGTGAACTGCCAGGAAAGATCACCTTTACCATAAGAAACGGCTTTTAGCAAACTCATATAATTTTTGAGATGTTCTGGCATTTCATTGCCGATTTGTGCAAAAACTTGAATGCAGCGTTTATGAAAATTAGAATAATATAACGGGCCATCCGGAAATTCCTTAAAACTGATCCATTCATTGGTCCGTTCTTCTCCGTTGGCATTCATTAAATATCTGAGAATAAAAATTTTGACTGAATAATTATCAAATTCCTCCCCCTGGGCATTCAAAACGATGCCGCTGGGGTAATCGACAAAATAGGATTCCCCAAGGACGGTTATTACAAACCGCCCATTTTTCGGATCATAGGGGCAAAGCGATTTTTTGCTCATCGCAACGGGATCATAATTTTTAAACAAATCACGATTGATGACATAACTACTTTCCGAAAAATGGGGATCAATATCATGTATTTTTGATTGATTCATTATTTCTTGCTGAGTTCTTTTAATGCCGGGATAAAAATATCACCCATCACCGCCATATCCTCGGCACTGAAGGCGCTGGGGAAATTGGCGTCAAATAATATTTGTGCTTCCGGTGGGAATTCATCATCGCCAATCCATAGAATAACGGTCATAAACATATTGTTAATGACTTCAAAACGCCATGACAGATCACCGATTTGTTGGGGTTCTGCATCCAGAACAGCCATCGCTTTTTTCAAGCCATCGAGATTATAGTTGAAGGTGAAGGCAAAACGTTTAAGACAACGGCCTTCAAAGCAGGGATAATAAATATTCCCGCCGGAGACATCCCGATAGGCAATGTTTTCACCGGTGGCCTTAACCCCTTTGGCATTAAGCAGATAACGTAAAATCATCGTTTTGAGTTTATAATTATCAAAGTCCTGTCCATCCATATCGGTCACATCACCCTGAGGATAGGCGACCTTATAAGGGGTTCCCATTAGGGTGGCAGTAAAAAAGCTACCTTCTTCATTGTAAGGACAGGTGCTATTTTGTGCGATGGTTTGAGGATCCTGGTCTTTTAATAAACCCTTATAGTGTTCGTAGGGTATCTTATCTTTTCTTTTCTCTTCAATTGCGGTTTCATCCCGTAACGTATTTTCCATTCAAAATCTCCTATCTTAGTTTTCCAGAGACGGAAATAAATTCATATTGGTATGGGGAATAAAGCAAGCCGATATGAACTCATCCATATAGGTTGGGTGGACGCTTAATTCCATGTAAGTCATATTCTGAGAGATCTCACGGATCTTGTCTTTTCCTTCGCTCAGGGTCAGGGCCAGATAACATCCCTGCATTGAGCTGTTACCAATGTAGAAATATTTTTCTACCGGTATATCTGGTAGCATCCCCAGAGCAATCGCATTGGTAATGTCCAGATTGGTACCGATGCCCCCGGCAACATAAATATTTTCCAGCACATCAATGGGCATATCCAGACTTTCCATCAAAATGTAAATAGCAGAGAACACTGCTCCTTTAGCCTTGATGAAGCTGTCGATATCAATTTCGGTAATGTATATATCTTTGGAGCCATTATCCAATTCTTTGGAATAGAGATAATACTGGCCAATCCCGTACTCATCAAATTTGATCCGGGGATGGTTCAGATCCCGTTCCATCCGGCCTTTGCCATTGATAATCCCGGTTCGCTTCATTTCACAAATTAGATCGATGATCCCGGAACCGCAGATTCCCACTGGACTGACATGGCCGATGGTATTATAAAAAGGTCTTAAATCTTCTTCATTGATAGTAACTTGTTCGATAGCACCAGGCACCGCGCGAGTACCACAACTGATTTCTCCGCCTTCAAAAGCCGGTCCAGCTGAACAGGCGCAAGTCATCAGAAAGTCTTTGTTTCCAAATACAATTTCGCCGTTTGTTCCCAGATCTACCAGCATCGTAAAGTCTTCCCGCATCCACACCGGTACCGCAAAGACGCCAGCTGTAATATCTCCGCCAACGTAGCTGGCAACAGATGGAGCCAGATAAATTTTTCCTTCCGGGTTAACATTGATCCCCAATTCTGCACATTTCATTTCAGGAATATCATTAATTGCTGGGATAAATGGTTCCCGTCTTAAATAATCTGGATTTAGTCCGAGTAATAGGTGGTTCATGGTCGTATTTCCAGCGGCACAGACTTCATAAATATCTTCTTTATTGATACCGACTGTCTTTACCATCTTTTCGATGAGATTATTAATACTTTCGTCCACAATGGCTTGGCGAAGTTTCTCTAATCCGCCGGGCTTTTCAGAGTAGACAATACGGTTAATAACATCAGCTCCGTACTTAACCTGGGCATTGCCCATGGAAGCTTTTGTTAAAATCTCATTGGTGTTCATATCGACCAGACAGGCCGACACAGAAGTTGTTCCAATATCCAGGGCAATGCCATAAAGCACCGACTTTTCGCTGTTTGCCGGTTTGACATCGAGAATTTCGGCTACTTCCCGGCGTTTTAAATAGACGACTTCAATTAAAAAGTCATTTTTTCTAAAGGCATCCGGCAGTTTTTTCATCACATTCAGACTGATGGCAATATCTTGATAACCTAAATTCTGTTTAAAATAAAGTTTTAGCCGATCTTCGTCAGCACTATTATCCTCAATGTTGGGACATGGCAATTGAATGATCTCTGACCAGAGCCGACTGGCATTGGTCATTCCTTCTTTAATCATTTTCTTGCGTACATATTTTATGTTTTTATTTTCGTTGTTTGATAGATCGGTGATCTGCATTTCGTTTACAAAAGAAGATGCTAAATCTGGTACCTCCACCTCGATATCTTCAATGATGGTTGCATTACAGGAAAGAACGATCCCGTTGGCCATTTCTTCCTCGGAAATATGTCTGGTTTTTTCTGTTTTTACCTGACCCGATTCAATTTTCACCTTACATTTACCGCAGGTTGCATTTCCGCTGCAAGGTGAGTCAATCATCACCCCGGCTCTTCTGGCAGCTTCCAGTAAATTTTCTCCATCGCTTGCAATTAAATCAACCGATCTTTTTCCTTTAATATTAAATCGTACCTTTTTCATTTAACAATCTCCCCTTTTCCGCAGTTTCCGTGCCGTTTTTGATAATTTCCAATTTGTTGACGATATCTCTTAAAGCAACCTTGGCTGGTGAATCAGCGGGTAGCTGAACCAGTGGTTTACCATAGGCGTCATATTCAAAAACATTTTGATCCAGTGGCACAACACCAATAAGATCAAGGCCCTGATTTCTAATTTCTTCGGCTGTTCCTTCATTTAAAATGCCATCTGGTGCCCGGTTGACGATCAGTTTGATAACTGGCACTTTCAGTTTAAGCTCAGTAATCAGTTCTTTGATTCGGCCAACGGCCTGAATCCCACGACGGGAACAGTCACTGACCAGGATCAGCATATCGATTTTACCGAGGGTTCCCCGACTTAGATGTTCCATCCCAGCTTCATTATCAACGATGATGTACTGATAATTACCCGCCAGCATATCGATTTGAGTTTTCAGGATTCCATTGACGTAACAATAACAGCCAGCCCCCTGGCTGCGGCCCATAACCAGAAGGTCATAACCATTTCCTTCAGCAACTGCCTGATTTAAACGAAGCCTTAAGAAGTCGGTTTTAGTCACTCCTGGAGGTAGTGGCACACCATTCATTTCGGCATGATTCACTTCTTCTTTGATCTCACCAATGGAAAGTTCAACTTCTTCTCCGAGCACTTCGTTGAGGTTTGCATTGGCATCGGCATCCACTGCTAAAATTGGACCCAAACCTTCTGCAACTAAATATTCAATAAGCATACCGGTAAGACTTGTTTTACCAACGCCACCTTTACCTGCAACTGCAATATTAAAAGCCATAATGTTTTCATATATGTATCGACAGGGCTATCATATCATAATCATTCTGCTTTTACAACAGAACTTTGACATATTAATCTCAAATTAAGGCCTTTGTAAAATATTTTTCCCTAAATTATGCAAAGGTTTACGAAACCATGATAATTTCGGTGTTTTTTTTGCGGTTCGTCCTTGTTTGAATATTTAAAATGCGTTTTATTTTCGCTCTCTGAATGACCGTATTCAATAAATTAAAAGTAAAAAAAACCATATCCCCGGAGATTTGAGATATGGCTGAGTTTTTTAGGCAACAAATTTTAGGACAAAATTTTATCGGTTGGTCGGTTAGTTAAAATTAATCGCTGTCGACTTGTCTTAATCTACTCCCTTTATTGAGGAAAAATATCAATTAATAGCATCATGGATTATTCTTTAACCGACAAAGCCTTGGTGGAATTTTTCCACATTCCTAGGATTAATCTTTTTTACGATAATTTTTTTAGATATTTTCTAATACTTTTCCGTCTGTAGTGACAGTTAATACCTGCCATGGTATCATTTTTCCTGATTTTTGAAGCGCCGTGGTGACTGCTGTTGTAATCCCTCCACAACAGGGAACTTCCATTCGTACGACTGTGACGCTTTTGATATCATTAAGTTTTAATATTTCCGTCAGTTTTTCAGCATAATCAACAGCATCCAATTTGGGACAGCCAATCAAGGTGATCTTATTTTTGATAAAACGATTATGAAAATCGGCATAGGCATAAGCAGTACAATCTGCGGCTATCAACAGGTGAGCGCCATTGAAATAGGGTGCATTAACCGGTGCCAGCTTAATCTGAACTGGCCATTGTCGTAATTGTGATTCTGGGACTGTTGCTGCCGCCGGTTTTTCCGTGGGCGCTGTTTCCCGATGGATGGCCTTAGATGAAGAGCCGGGGCATCCGCATGCCAATGGTTCCAAACCATCGTCTTCTGTTTCCTGGACAATCGTTTTCGCCTGAGTTCCCGGACATCCGCCCGCTTTTTTCTCACCGCTTTTTTGTACCGCTTCTTTCTTTTTCATATTTTCAAGGACGGCGGCCTCGTCATATGCTGCCGCTTCCCGTTCCACAAAGGTGATCGCCCCGGTGGGACAGCTTGGTAAACAATCTCCTAAGCCGTCGCAATAGTCATCTCTTAGTAATTTTGCCACGCCATCAACCATTCCAATGGCTCCTTCATGGCAAGCTTCGGCACATAATCCACAACCATTGCACTTTTGTTCATCTATTGTAATTATTTTTCGTATCATCTTTTTTTCCTCCCTGGAATAACATGTATTGATTTATTGAACCAATCATAATATAATCTACCCAAAACTACTGTTGCATATGCAACATAAAGGGAAATTATGAATAAAAATTTAGAAGTTTTAAGAAATGTTAAATTATTTGATGGGATTGATGAAAACCTCGAAGCCATGCTCCAATGTCTGGGTGGCGAGGAAAAAAATTACGACCGGGGGGAAATCATCCTGCTGACCGGTCAGCCGGTGACCGCTGTTGGGGTTGTTTTATCCGGAGAAGTCCAGGTAATTCAAGAGGATTATTATGGTAACCGCTCCATTCTCACTGAACTAAGTCCCAGCCACATTTTCGGTGAAGCCTTTGCCAGTGCTGGTATAAAAGAAAGTCCAGTAACTGTGCTGGCCAAGGCCAACACGACGGTCATGTTTCTAGGAATCGAACGGATTATTAACACCTGTCCCAATTCATGCATTTTTCACAATCACCTGATTGAAAATTTGTTAAAAATTTTAGCCCGAAAAAACATTCTGCTTAGCAACAAAAACCAATTATTATCGCGTCGGACTATTCAGGATAAGGTTCTTTCTTATTTATCACTGCAGGCCGAAAAAAAAGGAAACCTCACCTTTGAGATTCCCTTTACCCGCAATGAGCTGGCCGATTTTTTATGCGTGGACCGCTCTGCCCTATCCCGGGTTCTTTCCAAACTTCAAAAAGAAGGCACCATTGAATACGATCATAAACATTTCAAACTGCTCTAAAATTCAGTGGTACTGCTGTACTGCTACGCCATAGTGACTTCTGGCAACTTATCCATATTGTTTTCAATATCCTGATACAAGGTCCGGGATACCACAATGGAATCCCCCCGGTCGTAGAGACGGTCCAGATAATCCAAATAGGCACCGGGAGTAATAATACCATTGACCTTGATCAGGTCAATTCCGGTTTTACCGACAATGGTATCCACCAGTTTGACACAATTGGTACCCAGGGCATAATAGGTTTTAAATTCATTTCCCTGTTGAAACTTATAAAAACTTGCTTTGGCATCGTTATACAGCTGACTGGAAACATCCTCAAAAGCCTTCGGATCACCTTCGATTTTGCCCTTATCGGCCTGTTCCGCCTTTGGTTCCCAGGGAAGTACCTGTGAAAGGAGCCTGTCCAATTGATCCTGAACGCCTTTTTTTTGTTCCGGGGTCAGCGAAAGACCATAGCCCATCAAAATTTTCTTTTCGACTTTCAGAGCCTGTTTAACATGTTCAACTTTGGGCATTTCAACCAGAACCCCATCGGCTAAAAATCCGCCCAGTTTCCAGGTGGAGTCATCATAATTACCATAGCTGTAAACATTCGCTCCGATGGATGCGTCCACATGCCCCATCCCCGGGATCAGCCCTTCTTTAGTATGGATAAAAATCTCCATATCGGTGGTTCGTTCAATGGTGTGGTCCTCTAATAGCAGTAAGGCATCCGGTTCTTCTTCCACCAGTTTATTCACTTTTTTTAACATCCGCATCGGTAAAAATGCTGCAAAAATTAATGGTAAAGTCACACGAATATGTTTCTTGGCTTTTTGAGCCCCGTCATTGTGTTTCATCAAGCTGACCAGGGCATCGCCGAAAATATTAACGGCAAAAAAGATCAGATAAATTCCAAAAATAATACCAAATAGTCGTCCGGCAGTGGCAAAAAAGGCCATGTTAATGCCCAGTCCGATATACACGAGGGCCACCAGTAGCGTCCAGCCCCAGGGGGCACCGTCTTTTTTTAATTTTAAACTGCTAATCAAGACAAAGCAACCGATGATGATCCCCAACATCCCAACTGCAAAACTGAAGGGACCTTTGAGAAACTGAGGATAGGAATAGACAAAGATCCCGCCAAAGATGCAAAGCAGTCCGATGCCAATCTCTTTGAACTTACTTTCATCTTTTTTTAAAAAAATTGCTGCCAAATACATAATCCCCACAACAATCAACATAATCGATATGCCCATCACCATAATACCCCAAGCAAGTTTGACGTTCAGCAGCATAATCAGCCCACCGATGAAAACTGCAATGGATATCAATAACCAAATAACCGGCGCGGTATTTTTGAATGCTGACATAAGAACGAACCTCCTTGGTTTTTCTTTTATTTTAGCAGAATTAACCGCGATCGACAATCATATTCTTTAGATCAACGGCAATCATAACTCGCTCGTTTGATTGTGCAGCAAATGTCTTTGTCTGCGAAGGCGTGCTTTCTCGTCAATGCCAATTACTAAACTTTCAATAAAAAAACCCTGGTTCAATAAACAAGCCAGAGTTATTTTTATATTCAGGTTAAGGGAATCACAACTTTTTGATTTTGATAGGATTCGACGGTGACGGGAACCTGATAGACGGCACCGATATTTTCGGATGTCATTATATCCATCCCCCCATAACAAAATATTTCATTGTCTTTCAGGAACAGGAAGCGATCACAATATCGCAGCGCCAGGTTCAGATCGTGAATCACGATAACCACGGCTATGTCTTTTTCTTTGGTAATGTTCTGGATTAGTTTTAATACTTCTAACTGGTTCTTGAGATCGAGGCAGCTGGTCGGCTCATCAAGTAACAGCACCTTTGGCTCCTGGGCCAGCGCCCGGGCGATCATCACCTTTTGTAGTTCTCCACCGCTTAACTCGTCGATATAGCGCAATGAGAATTTTTCCAGCTCCATGCTGGCAATAATATTTTCAACAATCTGATAGTCTTCTTTTTTGGGCGCCAATTTAATATAGGGTTTTCGCCCTAATAAAATGGCGTCATAGGCCGTGATGCGGCTGCCTTCACTTTTCTGGGCGACATAGGCCGTATTTTTAGCAATATCGAGTCGCGTCATCTTGAGAATATCAGCCTCATTCACGACTACCCGGCCTTTTTGAGGTGCGATAATCTTATTCAGACACTTTAGCATGGTGCTTTTTCCGGCCCCATTATTACCTAAAATCGCTACACATTCGCCATTGGCAACATCAAATTCAATGTGATCCAGAATTTTTCGATTGGATCGGTATCCAAATTCCAATGCATCAATTTTCAGCATGATGACCAACTCCTTTAAATATTAGATATAAGAATAATGGAGCCCCCAGGAATGAGGTAATGGCTCCAATCGGTAAAATAATTGGTGAAATGATCAGGCGAGCAAAGGTATCGCTGATCAGTAGCATCAGCGCCCCCATTAAGGCTGATGCCGGCAATAAATAGCGATAATCATTACCGACAAAACGCCGCATGATATGGGGGGCAATTAAGCCGATAAAGTTGATAATCCCCACAAAGGATACAATCGTTGCGGCCGTCAAAGAAGCCACCGTCATCCCAATCAGACGAACCCGGGATACATTGACCCCCAGGCCGGTGGCTGTATGTTCGCCACATTCCAGCGCGTTATAGTTCCAGCGATTAAACATAAAATAGATCAATGAAGCAATGGTCACCACTGCTGCTACCTGAATATTTTGCATGCTGGCCCGCCCCAGATCCCCAAAGGTCCAGAACACAATGGCGGCCATCTGCACATCTGAGGAAAAGTATTGAAGCAGCGCTGTTGCCCCGGCAAACAGTGAGCTGAGGGCTACCCCGGCTAAAATCATGGTTTCTGGCGAAGCTTTTCGAGCTTTGGATAAACCTAAAATCACAAAGGTCACAAACATCGAAGCGGCGAATGCACAGATACTGGTTAAATATGGGTTATTTACGGTTACGGCATCAGCGGTATTTCCCATCACCGTTCCACCACCCAAAAATGTAATGGCAATGGCAGCTCCAAAAGAAGCCCCCTGGGAGATTCCCAGGGTTGATGCCGATGCCAGCGGGTTTTTTAAAATACTCTGCATGACACAGCCAGCAGCAGCCAGCCCAATCCCTCCGACAATCGCCATCAGAATCCGTGGCAATCGGATATTAACGGTAACCAGCACATTTTTTGCGGCGCCAAATCCAAATAATGCCTTGAGCACTTCGGCGACGGGAATATCGGCGGAACCAGCCGAGATGGCGAAAAGAGCGGTTAGAAATGTCAATATCAGCAGCGTTACAATGGTCAAAGCCTTGCGGTGAACGTATTGATCATAATTAACTCCGCAAGCTGTCTTTTTTTTGTTGTCCATTTTTTTACTTGCCAATTGTCAACGGACCAAAGCCCTGACCGGCTGCTATGTATTTTGAATACAGTTTTTCTCCCAACAGAAATTCAAAAATTTCGTCAGTTTTCTTTTCGATATTGATATCCTTGAACTTATCCGGATAAATAACCGTTCCAGCGTAATAGGCGTCAGCCAAAGCAATTTCCACATTGGTATAATTATTGTTGTAAGCCAACTGTGTATAAACCTTGTTGCTCTGAACTGCTTTTAGTGAGCTGAAAAAGTCTGGATTCTGAGCACATTGTTCGTTAACCAGATCCATGTTTTCCGGATTCAGAAAAATAATATCGGGGTTCCAGGCTAATACCTGTTCAAGATCAACAGTGAAGGCCGTCTTTTGTCCGGTTTGATCGACCACATTGTTAGCATTGATTGCTACAAAGGGTCCGTAATTCCCGCTGGTGCCGTCAAAACCGTGTTTACCTTTAAAATTCAGTGCACCATTATAGACAGTGGGACGACTGGCTTCGGGAATGTCTTTGGTTCGATCATTGAGGTCTTTTTGCGCGGCATCCATAAATTCATTGACTGCTTTGGCCCGGTCTTCTTTGCCTAGTACCTGACCAATAATATCCATTGAAGCGTTCATTTTTCCATCAAATAAGCCTGGATTGGCTACTGCTACCACCGGTATACCCGTTTTGGTCTGTAATTCATCAGCTTGAGTATAATCCGATACCACAAAAATCACATCGGGTGCTAATTTTATGATTTCTTCATCGAAGGGAACAATCCCACCTGAACCACCTTGACCGATTTGAGCTAGGGTTGCGAAATTAGGATTAACCAGGGTGTATGGACGGGTTAATTGCTGAACATTATCCATATCGGTTCCGCCTTTTACCAGATCAACCGCGTCCATATAGGTTAACAACCGCATCACGCCAAGCGACCCGACACTGTCGATTTCTGCCGGCACTTCCACCTGTCGGCCCAGACTATCCGTTACAAATTTTAAGGTAGCTTCGCTCTCAGTGGTCTCTGCTTTCGTATTGGTACAGGCCGCAAAAGTCACGATCATCATTAAACTCAGTACCACTGCTACTATTTTTTTCATCTATTTTTCCTCTTTCAATTCTTTTCTTACTCATTTTCTCACTATCCAAAAATTATTTAAAAACCGCGGGTATATGGATTGGCACAATCGACACAGACTTTTTTACCATTTTCCAGTCGAATCATGTGCTCGGCAGTTTTTTCACCGCACTCTTCGCAGATTGCACTTTGAAAAATCCGGGCCCGTTCCGGCAACTCATAATCTGGAGTTTTAAAGTCAAAGACTTTTCTGGCATCGGGTTCATTTAGAATAAACGCTTCCATTTCATCCCGTTCCATTTCCGGCAAGGCTTTTAATACCAGTCTGATCTTTTCACCGGTATTGCGATTGAAAAATGTAAAGGCCTGTTTTCCACGGTTTCTAAATATCAGGTTGCCTTTGCCCACGCTGCATCCTAATATAACCTGAACCCCATCAACGCCGCAAGCATCATTTTCGGTGATACAGACCACATCTTCATCCTCGGAAAATTTGATACCCAACGCTTTGATCGCTTCCTGTGATGCTCTAACCCCAATGGCCAATCCGGGACAATGATGTCCGTGAAACTCTACTGATTTTTCCCATAATTTCTGATTCATTTTGTTTTTCTCCTTAAATTTTCAAAAAATAAAAGACTCACAAAAGTGAGTCTTCAGACACATGGTTGTTACCATTTTTAAGCTGTTTTAATTCATACAAAAGCCCGTTATAACATTTTTCATAAATGAAAGCCCTTTTTCAAATCGGGTCTGAACAATTGTATTATTTGTTTGATCATTTATCCGCATTTACAAATAAGCCAACAAAACACAACTCCTTTCAAGGAGTATATGCCTTATTGGCTTATTCTTATTCAATACGATTAAACTATCGTTATTTTACCCTAATTATAAACATTAGTCAACAACTAGTTAAACTCTTTTTTGATATCTTATGAAAATGTTTCCTAAACTCGGCTGCCCGCATAAGCCGGGACTTCCTGACCTGCAAACTCTGGTGAAAACAACTCGTCAACTTTTCCACTCTTTTCCAGCGTTTCAACGATGTGATCCAGCCAGTTATTTTCAAACAATTCGATTAGCCCTTTATCGCAGGCGCCAGCCAGTGATGAATCAATGGGCATTTTTGCCACGACCTCGATTCCATACTGTTTCGCCACTTCTTCGATCCGGCTTTCGCCAAATAAATAGTGTTTTTTATCGCAGTCCGGACATTCAAAATAGGACATGTTTTCAACCAGACCGATAACCGGAATGTTCATCATTCTAGCCATCTTAACAGCCTTGGCAACAATCATCGAAACCAGCTCCTGCGGCGAGGTAACAATAATAATCCCATCCACCGGCAGCGATTGAAATACTGTTAATGGTACGTCCCCAGTTCCCGGTGGCATGTCCACAAACATATAATCCACGTCACCCCAGATCACATCAGTCCAGAATTGTTTAACGGTATTGGCAATCACCGGTCCTCGCCAGACAACCGGATCGGTGTCATGTTCCAGCAACAGATTAATGGACATGATCTCAATCCCAGTTTTACTGGATATCGGGAACAGTCCCAATTCAGTGGGCATGGCTTTTTCATTGATGCCAAAGGCTTTGGGAATTGATGGCCCAGTGATATCCGCATCAAGAATGGCGGTATTATATCCCTGCCGCTTCATGCTTACCGCCATCAGAGAGGTTACCATGGATTTACCAACCCCACCTTTTCCACTGACGACACCAATTACTTTTTTGATTCTGCTTAACTCGTGGGGTTGTTCAGAAAAATCGACTTTTCGATCTCCGCATTCTTCACCGCATGATCCACAGGATTGACTACAATCTTCGCTCATAAAAATTCTCCTCTTTCATCATTTAATTTATTGATCTTTTTTCTTAAAGCTGCGCTTTATCACAACGCTCATTTGCCCGACGTTTGCGGCAGCGACTGCATCCATAGTTTTCTTGACCTTCTTCACACAGTTTATAATTTCCGCCTTCGATCTTTAAGACGTTGCCATTCACTAACGCATCCGCCAGTTTTTTACGGGCATCATTATATATTTTCTGAACCGTTGTTCGCGCGACATGCATACTTTCGGCACACTCTTCTTGAAGCAGACCTTCCAGGTCTATCAAACGGATGGTTTCATATTCCTCAACAGACATCGTAATGATGCCCTCTTCTGTATTTTTGGCATTGAGAGGTCCAAATAAATCCGTTTCCGGCAGACAACAAACTTTTTTCCATTTTACAGGTCTGGACATCGATTAATACTCCTTGTCAAATTTGATTATGCCAGAACTTAGTGCTGACATTCATGTCCTTCATCATGGGCATGGCACATTTCTCCGGAATCCATTACAGCTCCGGCCAGCCAGCTTAAAGCCACTTCTTTAACATCTCCCGAGCAGCCACGAACCACTTCAATACCGGATCGGCTTAATACATTGACCGCGCCTTCACCCATATTGCCAGCCAGCAGAAGACTTACACCCATATCTGCCAGGGTTGTGGCAATATTAGATTTACAGCCACAGCCTGCCGGTGATGCAAGCGTTTCCTGATTTAGTATTTCTTTGCTGCTGTCATCAATGGTGAACACAGTATAATACTCACAGTGACCAAAATGGCCATCAATTAAATTTTCTCGAGTTGGTAATGCAATTTTCATAATAATACCTCCGATTATAGTTGATATTCTTTATTCGTATAATTATTGACATATGCTATCAACGTGAATATTATAATACATGAAGAGCATATGTCAATAACTATATTGGTTTTCCTCTGATTTTTTGAGAAATTTCCATAAAATCATGCTCCCATTGCAGGTGACAGTTTATCTTTTATAACTGTCACCTGCAATGGGAGCATATCAACCTTAGTATTTTATTCTTTTTTTATGCTATTATATCAAGGGTTAAAGACGATCGCTCGCTTTTATTTAGATCGACCTTGCTTATTCGCCACACTCGTCATGATGCTGATGTTCATGACAAACAGATCCAGTCGATTTAAGTTCGCCTAAGAGATAACTGTTGACAAGGTCTGCCGCCTTGCCTTGAGCGCCAGTAATGACTTCGATATTTTTTTCGTTAAAAATATCAACAGCACCGCCACCCATACCACCGGAAATGATAACATTAACGCCTTTGTCGTTTAAGAAAACTGGTAAAAATCCGGGTTTATGTCCAGGATTGGGAACCGCTTCGGTTTTTATAACCTTGCCATCCACGGTATCATAAATCATAAAACTTTCACAATGTCCAAAATGGCCTGAAACCAAACCATTATCACTTGCTACTGCTATTTTCATTTGTTCTTCTCCATTTTCTTTTAAATTTTCTTCTAAATCGACTTCTAATTCTAAAAATTCAGCAATATGATCCAACCAATTATTATCAAATAATTCAATTAACCCTTTATCACAGGCTCCAGCCAATGATGTATCAATCGGCATTTTTGCCATTACATCGATACCATGTTGTTTCGCCACTTCTTCAATTCGGCTGTCACCAAAGAGCTGATGCTTGTTAGCGCAATCCGGACATTGGAAATAGGACATGTTTTCAACTAATCCAATCACCGGAATGATCATCATTTCGGCCATTTTGACGGCTTTGGCAACAATCATTGAAACCAACTCCTGGGGCGAGGTGACAATGATGATCCCATCTACAGGTAAAGATTGAAAAACGGTCAAAGGTACATCCCCAGTTCCAGGAGGCATGTCAACAAACATATAGTCTACATCGCCCCAGATCACATCGGTCCAGAACTGTTTAACAGTGTTGGCAATGATGGGACCTCTCCAGATTACTGGGTCGGTATCCTTTTCCAGCAATAAATTAATGGACATAATTTCGATACCAGTTTTGCTTGAGATAGGAAATAATCCTAATTCTGTTGTTCTGGCTTTTTCATTAATACCAAAGGCTCTGGGAATGGATGGCCCGGTAATGTCAGCATCAAGGATCGCGGTATTGTAGCCTTTACGCTTCATGGTCACGGCTAATATCGAAGTTACCATCGATTTTCCAACCCCACCTTTGCCACTGATCACTCCAATTACTTTTTTTATCCTGCTTAGCTCATGGGGTTGTTCCGAAAAATCGACTTTTCGATCTTCGCATTCTTCTCCACAAGAGCTGCAAGCTTGATCACAACTTTCACTCATGTAAATTTTCCTCTTTTATTTGAATCTTGACAAAGTGAATCTCTGTCAACTATATAAAACTATCTGAAATCATAATTTAAAAAATTAATATTCCCGTTAACATTTACAGACCTCGTAACTTCAGGCTTGTCTGAACATCATATATGCTAAATACTACTTATTCTTTAACAATGCCGCTAAGGTATTATTAAATACTTCCTGAGCCGCAAAACCCGCATCACAAAATATATCCACAATGGTTAGACCCTGATTAATGGCTTTAACAGCATTATCATCATATGGAATATTTCCCATAAAGGGGATACCTTGTTGCTTACAATACTCAATAATCGATTCTGTTTTTTTCAGGTTTGTATCGTATTTGTTCACACAAACAACGGTTTTTGTATGAAAAGTCTGGGCTGTTTTAATGATGCGCTCCATGTCGCTGATTCCAGACACAGATGGTTCAGCAACGATCAACACCATATTCACCCCACTGATCGAAGCAATCACCGGGCAGCCGATTCCTGGTGATCCGTCTATAATGGCCAGATCAGCACCAATATCAACCGATTTCATTTGCTTTTTAACTTCCGAGACCAACATCCCGGATGTCCCACTGCCCATTTTGAGTTGAGCGGTTGAGAAAACGACATCTTCATGATAAAGTATCAGCTCACCGGCAATATGGGGTTTTAAGCTGATCGCCCGAACCGGACAAAGCATTTCACAAACACCACAGCCTTCACAGGCAAAGGGGTCCACGTGATAGCCAGCATCATCCGCTGATATTGCATCAAAGCGGCAATTTTCGATGCATCGATCACATTTTGCACACAACGTCTGATTGATTTCCGCCTTCGGCATCCCATAAAAATCATTTCTCTTTGGTTGGCTCAAATGATTTAAAGCAAGATGTAAATTTGGGGCATCCACATCACAGTCAGCATAAACTTTTGCCTGTGCCATTTTAATAAATGCACTAGCCAGGGTTGTTTTCCCCGTTCCGCCTTTGCCGCTAAGAATGAGTAACTGTTTCATGTTCTACCTCCTTAACGACTGCTTGTAGCAACTCAGAAAATAATCCATTGTATTTTTCGCTTTTGGCCACAATTTCACCATCGGAATTAATCGTTCCCAAATCACTTTCAAACGGAATTTTACTTAACACCTTAATTTTGTTTTCAATACAAAACGTTTCAATCAGATTTTCACCTGTCATACATTTATTGATAACGACACCATAAGGTTTATTAAAAAGCTTAACGAGTTCCAAAACCAATTGAAGGTTATGCAGGCCAAAAACCGTAGGTTCAGCCACCATTATGCAATAATCCGCATCTTGAATACTTTCCATTACAATGCATGCACTGCCCGGAGGGCAGTCAATCAATGTCATTCTTTTTTCATCGGCTGTTTTTTTCATCAGCTCTTTGATAATAGGTATTCCCGATGCTTCACCGGTATTTAAAATACCAGAAATCACCTTGACCTCTTCGGAAATACCTGTTTTTAT
>PGZR01000081.1 GCA_002841405.1 Firmicutes bacterium HGW-Firmicutes-4
AATGTGGGGAGGTCGGTTTTCTAAAAAAACCGACCTTTTAACTGATGATTTTAACTCGTCCATATCCTTTGATCAACGCCTGTATAAACAGGACATCACAGGAAGTATTGCCCATGCCCGAATGCTTGGGAAACAGAATATTATTGCTCTCAAAGAATCTGAACAGATTATCGAAGCGCTGGAAGCGATTCTTCTCGACATTGAAGCCGGCAACATCGAATTTTCGGTATCGATGGAAGATATCCATATGAATGTCGAAGCCATTCTGACCGAACGGATTGGCGATGTCGGCAAAAAACTCCATACCGGCCGCAGCCGCAACGATCAGGTAGCCACCGACATGCGCCTCTATGTTAAAGAGATTGCCGATGACAGCAAGTCACTGATCCAGAATCTGATCCTCACCCTGCTGGATCTGGCCGAAGATCATACTAATACCATCATGCCGGGCTATACCCATCTGCAACGAGCCCAACCGATTAC
Source organism: Firmicutes bacterium HGW-Firmicutes-4 (assembly GCA_002841405.1). Classification (GTDB taxonomy): domain Bacteria; phylum Bacillota; class Clostridia; order Eubacteriales; family Eubacteriaceae; genus Acetobacterium. Next base: position 484 of record PGZR01000081.1, read on the forward strand.
CTTCAGCCATCATCTGATGGCTTATGTGGAAATGTTTAAACGCGACATAATCCGAATGAATCAGGTAAAAGCCATGGCCGACACCTTACCACTGGGTTCAGGCGCATTAGCCACTACCACCTATCCACTGGATCGGGAAGCGGTTGCAGCAGAACTGGACTTTGCCTTTGTTTCACTGAACAGTCTGGATGGGGTTTCTGACCGGGATTTCTGTCTTGATTTCCTGGAAGCTGCCTCTGTTTTAATGATGCACCTCAGCCGTTTTTCTGAAGAAATTATCCTCTGGTGCAGCAGCGAGTTTAATTTTATCACCTTAGATGATGCATTTAGCACCGGAAGCAGCATTATGCCGCAGAAAAAAAATCCCGATATTGCCGAACTGGTTCGCGGCAAAACTGGCCGGGTGTACGGCAACCTAATGGGTCTACTAACCACCATGAAGGGGATTCCGCTGGCTTATAATAAAGACATGCAGGAAGATAAGGAACCGGTATTCGACACGTATGATACCATTAAAATCTGCCTGATTACCTTTGCCAAAATGATTAAAACCCTGACCGTCAATAAAGACACGATGAAAAAGGCTGCGGCGGGCGGGTTTTCCAATGCCACCGATGCCGCCGATTGGCTGGTTAAACATGGCGTTGCCTTTCGTGATGCCCATGAAATTATCGGCAAACTGGTATTTTTTGCTTTGGAACAGCAAAAAAGCCTGGATGAACTAACCCTGGACGAATATAAAAGTGTCTCACCCGTTTTTGATGCATCAATCTTTGCCGCCATCGATTTAAATGTCTGTGTCAACCAACGTAATATTATCGGTGGACCGGCTGAAGAGCAAGTTCGCAAAGCCATTGCTCTCAATCATCAGTGGCTAGCCCAAAACTAAAACTTTAGCAAATTTATCGTACCCTACCAAATTAAATCAAGAAAGTTTTTTTCACTTCCTTTGTCTTGTTTTTCACAAAGAAATATGATATGCTTAAAAACATCAATCATAATTTTACACTTAATTAAAATATAGAAGAGAGTATGATATGGGAAAATACAAGGTTGGTAAGGAAACAAAAGAAAAAATTTACGAGGCATCCAAAGCCTTATTTTATGAAAATGGCTATACCAGCACAACTTGCTTGAAGATTGCCAAGGAATCCGGGGCGAATGTTGGTCTGATCAACTATTATTATGGTTCAAAAGGCGGCCTGGGGATTGAAGTCTATAATGAAATCATGTCTTCGATCAAATCAAAGGTCACCGATAATCTGGATAAGTTGGGGATTGAAACAACCCTTTTATTACAGACTGCCATCGAATGGCGGGTATTGAATAATAATATGCGCTTTAATAAAAATTTCAGCCGTTTTTATTATGATTTACTGGGCGAAAATGTCCTCTATAAAGAACAGAGTGTGGTCACAGATTTTTATCGCAAACTGGCCGAAAGCTGCGACCTTCATTACAGCGACTTTGAAATTGCTTTTATTTCCTATGCCAGTGCCGGAGCTACCCAAGGCATTAATCTTGCTTACGATGCCGGGCTCATTGACTGTTCATCACAGGATTTCATTAATTCCAGCATCCACCTGTTACTGAATAATATGGGACTTGATGCAAAGCTCAATGACCTCGTAATTAACGAATCCTATGAAATAGAGAAGAAATTTACCGTTCGAATCGAAAAAAATTTCATGATTATCTAATCAATCCATTTATTATCCTGTTCCCGATCAGCGTCGTATTAAATACGACGCTTTTTTTTTATTATCATTTTTTTCATCATTTCTTTCTCCGCATATTTATCTTCAACTAATTTTTTAAACTTTTTATTGGATTTTTAAATCCATTTACCTATCCCCTTTCTCTGTAAATATATCAATATTTATGTTTTAAACGTTTATTAATCTATTATTTTGCGTTTTTTTTCGTAATTTATTTTTTTTATATAATTTAAACTTTACAATCCCGATCTTACATGTTATTATCAAAACACACTTAAATGTAACTAATATTGAATGCGAACAATTTATTTATCACTGAATTTTATAGTCCATTATCATAATTTTAATCATTCAGTGATTGTAAATAGTGCATTGCTGGGTGAGATGCGCACCAATTTGAAGGGAGGAGGGACAAAAATAAAAGACATTGTTTATTACACCCCTGCGATCATACGTTGTTGTCTGAAATAAACGGCAAACGTTTAAACAAGTGTTTTGCATTTCTTGCTAACTTGTTACCGAATCTACGCCATTCTATCTGGTGGAGATAACTCGACGAAGCCCATTTCAAAAACATGAGCTGTGGGAAAAAATTTAAATCTTCCTGTTTAATTTACAGGAGATATCTTGAATAAGAGGTTAAATTATGAAAAATAGTACTTTCCTGAAAATTGCTGTCCTGTCTGTATTCTTTGTCCAGATGGGTGTCGGAACCATCACACCGGCAATCGCCAACATTGCAGCCGCATTCCCAGAAGTCCCATTTACTACCCTGTTACTTGTTTCTACTTTGGCCGTATTAATGTCGGTCCCGGCAACCCTGATCTCAGGTCGACTTGCCGGCGGCGTTGTTAAATACAAAACGCTGCTAATCGTCGGTATGGTTCTTTTTATCGGCGGTGGTATTGCTCCCTATTTCATGACTGCTTCCAGCTTTACAGCAATCTTAGCCGTTCGTGCCATCTTTGGTATTGGTCTTGGAATTGTCACCCCACTTGGCGCCGCACTGATCATTGCTTTTTTTGATGGTGAAGTTCGAGCTCAAATGATGGGCTTAAGTGGTGTTGTCGGAAATATTGGCGGTATCCTTTTTCAATTACTTGGTGGGTTTGCTGCAACGATTTCCTGGGAATATGCTTTTTTGATTCATGGACTAGGTATTTTGACTTTAATCACTATCCTATTTCTTCCTGAACCAGCTAAAGCACCAGTTCAAGCTGCTGGTGAAGCAAAGCCAAAATTACCTGGGGCCGTGTTTGCCTTTGCCGGATTAATCTTCTTTATGATGGTTTTGATCTACCCGATGCTGGTTAACATGTCTTCAATCATTGCAGCCAGCGATATGGGTACAGCCGGTGATGCCGCCCTTGTCTTAACCATGTTTACAGTCGGCGGCATGGTGGGTGGACTTATCTTTGCTAAAGCCTTCGGTATTTTTAAAAGCAAAACGATGGCTGTCGGAGTTGTTTTATTAGCAGTTGCGATGGTAAGCATTGGTCTTGGTAGTTCCATTGCCTTTATGTACATTGGAACCACCATTGCCGGTATTGGCTTAAGCTTTATTATGCCAAGTATCTTTATGAATTTAGGGGCTGCCGTTCATCCCAGCCAGATGCCAACTGCATCTGGGATTGTTATGGCATCCATGAATGTCGGTGGCTTCTGTTCAGCCTATTTCTTTGCATTTTTAGCCGGGATCATGGGTGTTGATATGACGGTCTCCATTAAGTTTCCTTTTTATGTATCGATGATCGCCTTTACCGTTATTGCCGTAGCGTTGCTGTTTATAAAGCCAAAACAACTAAGTGTTCCTCAACCTGAATAATAACGATCATTAGCAAAAGAGTCGTACACCTATCAAAGGTGTACGACTCTTTTTATTTTTTTCAAACTCTGACGTGCTTCTCTCTTCTTTAGCATTCTTCAAGCTGGACAACTTTTTTCATTGGTATCATCGTCAAGGCAATACCAAATAGAATGATGCCAAAACCAATCATAGAATTAACTGAGGGCATCTCGCCCACAAAGAAAAAAACGAAAATCGGATTTAGAATCGGTTCCAGGAGGGATACCATCGATGCTTTCAATGCTGAAATCATCCGCACGCCCTTGAAGAAGACCAGATAGGACACCCCGATTTGAAAAATACCCAGAAAAACTAGTCCCATCCAACCGGCCATGGATAATCCCGAAAAATCCAACTGGGCTGAAAATAGCCCCAATATCACTAGGCAAAGGATGATATTATTGAGACCTACGATCGAATTATCTGAAACCGGGTACTCTTTATCCATAAAATGCTGAACCAGCGCATAGGCAACTCCGTTGCTTAATGCCAGCAAATCGCCCCATCGGCTTCCTCCCACTGAGGCGCTAAAAATAACAATGATACCAACAAGAATAAATAACCGCGGTACCAATTCACGGCCAGTTATTTTTTTCCCGCGGATCACATAGTATAAATAGAGCCATAGTGGCGCTGTGCATTGCAAGATGATGGCATTGGCCGCCGTTGTTATTTTGGTTGTCAGCACAAACATAATGCATAGATAGCAGTATCCGATTGCCAGAACCAAAATGTTTTTCGAAAACCGCAACTTTTTCCATTGGATCAGTGGCAAAAAAATAAATCCGGCAATAAATGCCCGACCAAAAATGATAGTATAAGCATTGGCATTGATGAGCTTGATAAAAAGCCCGCCGGTGCTGAACAAGATCATGGCGATGAGCACATATAAGGTTCCTTTTGTCGTTTTTTCCATCGGTACCTCCTTTTTTTCTTTTTAAACTTATCTTTTGATGATATCACAACCCTTCAATTTTTTCCCTATATTTTTACGTTTATTTCCTGTATAATATCCATAATAAGTTGGAGGTTAACTTTGTATGTTATCACAGATAAAAAGTAGCGGATTACTAGGTGTTAATGGCGTGATTGTCACTGTTGAAATTGATATATCGCGAGGATTGCCTTCTTATTCACTGGTAGGTCTACCGGATGCCGGTATCAAAGAATCTAAAGATCGGGTTTTTTCAGCCGTAAAAAATAATGGTTTTAAATACCCGATGGAACGGATTACCATTAATCTTGCTCCGGCCGACCTGAAAAAAGAAGGGCCAGCTTTTGATCTCGCCATTGCTCTTGGTATTTTGAGCGCCTCGGATCAGCTGATCTGGGATCATCCTGAAGACTATCTGATTATTGGTGAATTATCCCTCAGCGGCGAAATCCGAAGTGTCAACGGCGTTTTGCCGATGGTGCTGGCAGCAAAGGAAGCGGGCATTTCCAATATTTTGGTTCCCTTTGAAAACCGCCATGAGGCGGCGGTGGTTCAAAACGTTAACGTCTATCCGCTCAATGATTTTCATGAAGCCGTCTCTTTTTTAAAAAACGAACTGATTATTGAGCCCTTCAAGGTCGATCTCCGATCTCTTCTGACTGTCGAAAACAGCTGTCATAGCATCGATTTTTCTGATATTCGCGGTCAGGATCTGGGAAAACGCGCATTAGAAATTGCCGCCGCCGGCGCTCACAACTGTTTGATGAGCGGTCCACCAGGCTCCGGAAAAACGATGTTGGCCAAGGGTTTTCCGTCGATCCTACCGGATCTCACCATTGATGAAGCTCTTGAAATCACGAAGATCCACAGTATTTCGGGCTTGTTGAAAAACAACGCCATCATCAGTCAGCGACCCTTCCGCTCTCCTCACCATACCATTTCCAAGGTTTCCCTGGTGGGTGGCGGTCGGATCCCCAAGCCGGGAGAGGTTTCTCTGGCCCACCTGGGAGTGCTGTTTCTTGACGAACTGCCCGAGTTCCAAAAATCAGCCCTGGAAGTTTTGCGTCAGCCCATTGAAGATCAGGAAGTCACCATTTCCCGAGTCAATGCTTCCCTGACCTTTCCAGCCAGCTTTACCCTGATCACCTCGATGAACCCTTGTCCCTGCGGTTATCTCACGGACCCTGCCCACGAATGTATTTGTACCCCCCAGCAGATAAAAAACTATCAGGGCAAAATCTCTGGCCCGCTGATGGATCGACTGGATATTTTTGTGGAGATCCCCAGCACCAGCTACGATGAACTCCAGACCAAACCCAAGGGTGAAACTTCACATGCCATCAAAAAACGGGTCGATGCTGCCCGCGAGCGCCAGAATCAACGCTATCAGGATCTTGATATCTTTTATAATGCCCAGCTCACGCCCAAATTGATGGAAACCTTCTGCAATCTTGGTCCCGATGAAGAGAGTCTGATGGAAAAAGTCTATACCAAGATGAAACTTAGTGCCCGGGGCTATCACCGAATTTTAAAGCTGGCCCGTACCATTGCCGATTTGGATGGATCTGAAACTATCCAGATCAGCCACTTAACTGAAGCAATTCAGTACCGGGGTATGACCCGATTATCGTGAAGACTTTTACCTCCAGCAAATTTTTTCCCCGCCACGAAAAGAAGACTGTCAGTTTTTCCGCTGACAGTCTTCTTTGATTGATGCGGTATTTTTTTGTTATTTTTTCTTAACCAGCGAATTCGCAAATCGGTCTTCGTTTTTGCGTAGGTACCAGAGGCCACCGATACCTACCAGCACCAATGCCAGACTGATCAGTTGAGCTGTTCGCAGCCCCATAAACATCAGACTGTCGGTTCTTAAACCTTCAATAAAAAAGCGTCCAACCGAATACAAACCCAGATAGACAAAAAGTAATTCGCCATCGACCTTTTTAATTTTATCTTCATAAAAAAAGAGAAAGCCAAAAATCAGCACATTCCAAACTGATTCGTAAAGAAAAGTCGGGTGTACCTTGATGATTCCCAGCGCGGCATCATTAACTGTGATGGCCCAGGGCAAATCGGTTTGTGAGCCATAGGCTTCCTGGTTGAAAAAATTCCCCCAGCGCCCAATGGCCTGGCCTAAGGGCAGCGCCGGAATTATCACATCCGCCAAAGCAAAAAAACTGATCTTTTTGACCCGGCACAGTATCAGCGCTACAATCACGCCAGCAATAATACCACCGTGAATAGCCAGTCCGCCATGCCAGGTAGCGATGATTTCGTCCGGATGAGCCGCATAATAGTCAAAACTGAAGATGACGTAATAAAGCCGGGCTCCAATGATCACCGCTGGGGTCATGTACAAAAAGAAATCCAAAATGATCTCCGGGTCAATCCCGTATTTAGGCGCCCTTTTTATCGCTATGAACAACCCAATCAGTAATGCCGAGGCAATTAAAACGCCATACCACCTAACTTCAAGGCCAAATGCGGTAAATGCTATCGGGTTTGGCGCTATCATAACTAAATGATGGTTGCGATTTGACCGTTTTTAGCTCCGGCAGCATTTCCTTCTTCAACATCAAGGTGCATATCCAATTTGAAATCTGGATGAACCCGAACCAGTACATTCTCAAATGTCAGACCACGGGGGCCATCCAGTTTAACACAGACAACATCCTTGTCCTTTAATCCGTAAGCTGCTCCTTCTTCAGTACTCATATGAATATGACGGGCGGCAACAATGGCACCTTTGGAAATCTCAACTTCTCCAGCTGGTCCAATCAATTTAACTCCAGGTGTATCAGCAATGTCACCTGAATTACGCAGTGGTGCCTGGATTCCTAAACTGAAACCATCACCAACTGAAACTTCCAATTGGGTTTCTGGTCGAACTGGTCCCAGAATCCGAATACCTTTTAAGGTTCCTTTAGGTCCAACCACGTCAACTTTTTCTTCAGCGGCATATTGTCCTGGCTGTGATAAATCTTTCATCGGTGTTAGCTGGTAGCCTTTACCAAATAATACTTCTAAATCTGCCTGGGATACGTGAATGTGTTTGTTAGATAACCCGATGGGTACTTTTCTTTCCAATTTATATCTCCTTTAATAAATAAATTTTTAACAATCTTTATTCTATCCAATAACCAACGAAATGTTAAGACAATATTTTGTCTTCTTTGCTTTTTTTTGCTTTTTTTATCTTTTGGCTTAATTCCAGCATTTCCTGGGCATGTTCCCAGGTTTTTCGGGTCACTTCGGCACCACCCAGCATCCTGGAAAGCTCCTCTTTTTTACCCTTCTCATCGAGAGGGACAAAACTTACCTCAACGCCGTCATTTTGAGTCCGCTTTTCAACCATAAAATGCTGGTCAGACATAGCCGCAATCTGAGGCAGGTGGGTTATGCAGATAATCTGCCGACCTCGAGGTGGAGTAACACTGAGAGCCTGAATCTTTTCAGCCACCACCTGGGCGGTTCTGCCGCTGATTCCCGTATCGATTTCATCAAAAACCATTGTTTCAATGGCGTCGAGACCGCCAAAGATGCTTTTTAAGCTCAGCATTATTCGCGAAATCTCGCCTCCCGAGGCAACCTTACCAAGCGGTTTCGGTGCCTGACCAGGGTTAACGGAAATTAGAAATTCGACAATATCCTGGCCGTGGGCGCTCACCCGGTCTGGATCATGGTCCACCGAAATCTCGACCTGAACCTTTTCCATGGCCAACTCGCCCAGTTCTTTTTCAAGAGCAGTTTTCAATGCCCCGGCGGTTTTTAAACGTAATTGATAAAGGCTGTTACTGATCTTATAATACTTATCTTGAATACCGCTTAATTCCTGATAGTAGCTTTGCAGACTTTCATCCCGATTCAACAGACTTTTTAAGCGGATACTAATTTCCGCGGCATAAGTCAAAATTTCGTTAATATCATGACCATATTTCCGTTTAAGCCGGGCAATAACACTGAGCCGAGTTTCGATTTCGTCCAAATCACCCAGACTGTACTCCATATCTTCCAGATAGGAGCGGATCTCTAAGGAAAGGTTTTCTGTTTCACTTAAAATACCATTGACCGTCTCCAGTTTATCTTCAAAGCTGCTGTCAATTTTGGCAATTTCGGCAATGCTTTCAACCAGCAGGCCCAGGGCATCAAGAATTGGGTTCTGCTCGGAGTTTTCACCCCTGAGCAATTCATAAGCCTGACTGGTATGGGTAAAAAGGCGCTCCCGGTTTTCCAGAATCCGCTTTTCCCCTTCCAGCTCTTCATCTTCACCAACAATTAAAGCGGCTGCTTCAATTTCATTGATTTCAAATTGCAGTGTTTCTTTTTCTCGTTCCAGTTCCCGTTCATTGGTTTCAAGTTCTGCGATCAGATCCTGGATCCGTTTGATGTCACAGGCATAAGCGGCTGTCTGTTCCCGATATTTCTGGCTTTTCTCCGTGCCAAAAGCATCCAGCAACTGGCGATGATTCTCCCGTTTGAATAGGGATTGATGCTCATGCTGACCATGGATATCAATGAGTTCATCCCCAATTGTTTTCAGCTGGGCAACGGTAATAATTAAACCATTGGCCCGACAGATGTTACGGCCACGATCATCCATTTCCCGAATCAAAATCAGCTGGCCATCCTCGATTGGAATTCCGTATTCTTCGCTTTTTTTAATCAGACTTGGCTGTTCGCTGATATCAAAAAGCCCCTGTACCGTCATCTTGTTTTTTCCCTGACGGATGTTTGTTTTATTACCCCGATTCCCCAGAACCAGGGTCAATGCGTCAATAACAATGGATTTCCCGGCTCCGGTTTCCCCAGTGATCACATTGAGTCCCGGGTGGAAATCCACCGACAGATGATCAATCAGTGCATAATCGTTCACAACGAGATTTCTCAGCATAGAGCCCTCCCTATTTCATCAGCTTTTTGAATTTTCCCACAATTTCACCCACCATGTCGCGGTTGCGGACGAGCACGAAGATGGTATCGTCCCCGGCAATGGTTCCGACAATTTCACACCAGTCCATCGAGTCGATTGCCAGGGCAGCCGCCTGGGCCATGGCCGGAAGGGTTCGCAGCACAATGGTATTCTCTACATAATCAATGGTTAACACCGATTCTTTGAAAACTGCCGTAACCCGTTCAATATAAATGGTGCCAATATCCTTAAGGGGAGCATAGTGTTGCACCCCTTCGTGACTGCTCACCTTGATCAGTTTTAACTCTTTGATATCCCGGGAGATGGTGGCCTGGGTCACCGGAAAACCGGCGTCTTTCAAGGCCTGAGCCAGCTCTTCCTGGGTTTCGATGAGATTATTTTCGATGATTTCAATAATTTTTAATTGTCTTGATACTTTCATGTCTTTTCCTTCCTCCTCCAATGCTAAGTTAAGCTCGCTACAATGCTGTCATCTTTGTATTTTTTGCACCTGTCCATGGTCTTCTAATATTCACTGGAAAGTTTGATTCGCAGCCGATCATAGCTGCTCATCTGATTGAGCCGGATCAACCGGGTACAATAGGTGGCTTTTTTTATTTTCACCGCATCTTGGGGTGTAATCGAAACTGTGGTCTGTCCATCAAAGGTCACCATAATATCTTTTTCACGGTCACCGAATTCCAGATTGATCACCTCATCCTCTGGTAAAATGTAGGATCGATCATGCAGTCTGTGAGGGCAGATGGGGTTGAGAATCATCACGTTGGCCTGGGGTGATACCACCGGTCCGCCGGCGGCCAGCGAATAACCAGTGGAACCGGTGGGTGTTGCGATAATCAAACCGTCGGCTCGAAATTTGTCAATCGTCGAACCATTGGCTTTGGCCTCAATGTCCATCATCCGAAAGCCGCTGCTTTTGACCAGTACATCGTTTAAAGCCACATAAAAACAGGCACTCTCATTTAATTTTTTTATGCTGCAGCTTAACATCATCCGTTCTTCGATGTAGTATTCTCCGGAGCTTAAATTTTTCAGCGTATCTTCATAATTACCAGCTTCGCCTTCGGTTAAAAACCCCAACTTGCCCAGATTGATTCCAAAAATTGGAATCGAATAAAAACAAACTTTTCGAGCAACAAATAAAAGTGTGCCATCCCCCCCCAGCACCAGAATACAATCCGGTTTTCGGTAGAACAGGTTTTTGGGATAATAAATAATGCCTTTATGGGAATATTTAATCTGACCTTCCAGTAGGGCTATTTTAAATCCGTGTCGGATCAAATAGTTGATGCATTTTTCTGCCAGTGCAGGGCTGTCCGGCTTATCCATATTGAGATAAATGCCAATTTCCTTAAAGTTTTTAAATTGAGCTGCCAATCTTACTCACATCCTATTCGTCCTGAGGTTCTTTCTTTTTTTTGCAACTTTCATGGGCAATGGTTACCACCTGATGAATTAATGCTGCCCAGTTTTCCTCAATCTCCGGCTCAGTATTTTCTACAAAAACCAAAAACTCAATATTACCCTTGGGCCCCTGTATCGGAGAAAAATCTAGACCATTTATTAAAAAGCCCTGATTTTCGATGGCGGTCATCACTTCAAACAAAATCGACTCATGCACCTTTTTATCGCGGATAACGCCGTTTTTTCCAATTCTTTCCCGCCCCGCTTCAAACTGCGGCTTAATCAGCCAGATTCCCCGAGCTCCGGGTTTCATAAACAATTTGATGGCCGGGATCAATTTGGTGATCGAGATGAAAGAGACATCCATCACGGTACCGTCAACCTTCTCGGTAATATTTTCTGCTGTCAGATACCGAAAATTAGTCCGTTCCATGGAAACAACCCGCGGATCGTTTCGCAGCTTCCAGTCCAGTTGTCCGTAACCAACATCCACTGCATAAACCTTTTCGGCGCCGTTCTGCAGCAAACAATCAGTAAATCCCCCGGTAGATGATCCAATGTCGATAAAGGTTTTTCCCGCCACCGCCAGATCAAAGACTGCCAGCCCCTTTTCCAGTTTTAAACCACCACGGCTAACATAGGGCATATCACTGCCCTTAACCAGAATCGTCGCCTCGGTATCGACCAGATCCCCGGCCTTGTCCTTGACCTGGTCATTGACCTGTACCAGACCGGCCATAATGGCTTTTTTAGCCCGCTCCCGGGTATCAAAATAATTCAGGTTCACTAATAATTTATCTAAACGTTCTTTCAATTTTTCCTCTTTTCATATTTCCGGCGACGGCAGATATAGCTGGCCAATTCCTGGAGAAACGCCGTTCGCTCCCCAATCGGTTTAAGCATTTCGATGGCTTCCATTTCCAACTCATCGACCCGCAGCTTTGACGCTGCCAGCCCATAAAGTGACACAAAAGTCGATTTATGATTTTTTTCGTCACTACCAATCGGCTTGCCCAGATCTGCTTCGTTGCCCTCGATATCCAAAATATCATCAACAATCTGAAAAGCCAGGCCAATTCGATGACTATAGCTGATCAGCCGTCCCTGGGTGGCCGGTTCAGCTCCGGCGATGATGCAGCCACTCTGGACACAGGCTTCCAGCAGCGCAGCCGTCTTGTGTAAATGGATATAGTCCATTTCGTCGAGATCGATGACCTTATCTTCACTAAGCATATCCGCCACCTGGCCGCCGATCATCCCCCGGATGCCGGAAGCCGCCATGATGCATTTCATGGCGCAAAGATAGTTTGCCAACGCGTCTCCAGCCAGTCCCTGGGTTCCCTGGAGCATCGTTTCAACCGCATAGTTCAAGAGTCCGTCCCCGGCCAGAATGGCCATCGCATCTCCATAAACCTTATGATTGGTGGGTTTTCCCCGGCGCAGATCATCATTGTCCATGGCCGGTAAATCATCATGGATCAGTGAATAGGTATGGATCATCTCAATCCCCATGGCCAGGGGTTTGATTACCTCCACATCCCCTTCCAGGGCCCGGCAGGTTTCCATCATGAGAATCGGACGGAGCCGTTTACCCCCGGCAAAAAGGCTGTATTTCATGGCTTCGATAATCACTTCCGGGGTATCCAGATTCTGCTGAAAAACTTTTTCAAGCTCTTCATTAATTTCGGCCACGCGATCATTAAGCTGGGTTTTGAAATTGCTCACGCTTCCACACTCCCCTCGAATTCCTTTTCTTCACCATCAATCATGATCGTTATTTTTCCTTCCAGGGTATCCAAATCAGCACTGCACTCATTGATGAGTTTCATTCCCTCTTCAAACAGTTTCATCGACGCCTCGATTTCCTGATTATCTTCTTCCAGTAGTTCAGCAATGGTCTCCAGACGACTCATTTTTGTTTTCAGTTTTTTAACTGCCATTATTTATTCTCCTTAGTGGATTGAATATTTGCCTCAGCCTGACCATCTACAAAATGAAGGGTCACCAGTTGATCGACCGTTAAACCAGTCACTGAAGCTATCGGTAAACCCTTGTTATCCGTCACCCGAACATAGCCTTTTTTCAGCACATTCACAGGACTCATGGCTTCGATCCGGGTTTTAACATTTATCAATTGCTGTCGCTCTGTTTTAATCCGATTATTCAATGAACGGATCATCCGGTCACTTAAGAGATCCAGGTGCAGCCGTATTTCTTCGATCCGTTCTTTGGGCCGAAACCGCTGGAATTCTTTTTTCATCCGCATTAAGGCCTCACGATTCCTGCAGATTTTCGCTTCCATGGTCTGAATTAAACGGCTTTTCTGATTAACCAGAGTCCGAATCATACTGAGGGTTTCTTCGGCTACCAGTTCGGCCGCCCCGGAAGGGGTGGGCGCCCGTAAGTCAGCCACAAAATCAGTAATCGTATAGTCAATTTCATGTCCCACGGCCGAAACGATGGGCAGTTCCGATTCAAAAATAACTTTTGCCAGACGCTCATCATTAAAGGCCCACAGGTCTTCAATGGAACCGCCGCCCCGGCCAATGATAATCACATCCACCGACTGGGCGGCATTAAAGGCCCGAATCCCTTTGATAATATTCCCGGCCGCTTCATCCCCCTGAACCAGACTGGGATATATGACAATATCCATTAGCGGGTTCCGGCGTTTGATAATCGAAATCATATCCTTGACCGCGGCTCCGGTGGGCGATGTGACTAAGCCCACCCGGCTGATGATTTCCGGCAGCTTTTTTTTATGATCGCGGTCAAAATAACCTTTGGCTTCCAGTTCATCCTTTAACACCAGATAAGCCTGGAATAAATCCCCCAATCCCTGGGGTTCCATCGACCGGGCCGTAATCTGATATTGACCGCTGGGCAGATAGACGCCTAAACTCCCCCGCAACGTCACCTTCTGGCCTTCCTTGGGCAGGAATTTGAGACCAATGGCCGCATTTTTAAACATCACACAATCAATTTTACTGCCGGCATCTTTCAGAGAAAAATACAGATGACCCGATGCCGCCCGTTTGACATTGGAAAGTTCTCCCTGGATCACCAGATTTTTAAGCAGACTGTTGGATTCCAACAGCGTTTTTAGATATTGGTTAAGCTCAGATACACTGAGTATTTTTGCATTTATCACCGACCACACCTCATGCTTTTAAGATAATCCATTCCCATCAGGGCATTTCCCGCGGCATTATCCCGGGAATATTCCCCGGGCGAAAAATAAAGATTCAGCCCGGCTGCTTGCAGTTCATGCGCGACGATTTTTTTGATAATCTGATTGGACATCACGCCGCCGGAAAAAAGCACCGACTGAAAAGGATATTTTTTTTGTAATCCACCAATCGCTTTTGACAGGGTTTTAGCAATTGCTTTAAGCACCAAGTAGGCCACCATCTCCTGATCAGTCCCAGCTTCAAGAAGTCTGTGAGCCTGGTTTTCCTGGCCGGAAAAATGAAAATCAACGCCAGCCATGGTGGTTGAAATAACCAATTTGTGGTCAAGGGATTCAGGGACGACCTGGTTTGCCATGACTTCTAATGCTTTTCCTGCGGGAAAGTCACAGCCCATCAGCACCCCAATCCGGTCAACCAGCTGTCCGGCATTGAGATCCCGGGTCTGGGCGATGATTTCGCAATCGAAACCGATTGATTTCTTTTTTACCAGCAGAATTTCTGATGTCCCTCCTGAAAAATGAACCGCAACGAAGGTCGCTTCCAATTCCGGAGAGCCGCTGCCATAAATGGCTGCTCGGATATGGTTCTCCTGGTGGCTCACCGCCAGCCGTTCGACCCCCAAGACCCCGGCCAGGGAACGAGCCAAGCCCTCCCCCGAACGAAAGACCGGCATATAGGAATCAACTAACGGCCGGGGCCGTTCCGAATAGCAGATGACCTCAATTTCCCGGCCCCGGGGCAACTCCTGAAGCAGCAACGGCAAATGATGAACATGCTGAAAAAGGGCATCCGATTGACGAAGTCCTTTTTCTCCTGACTTCACTTCCAATAGGATGCCCTTGTTATAAATCATGTTTTCGTTTTCGTCTACCAAGGCAACCGAAGTTGTATAATTACTGGTATCAATGCCAAGACTAAGGGCACTCATTGAGTTCGTCCTTAACTATTTTATTTAAAATACCATTAACGTA